>JAYVUD010000049.1:0-15638 GCA_043788335.1 Chloracidobacterium sp.
CCATTGGCAGCTTGCGCGGGAGTAATTTCGCGCACAAGTGAGCACAAGAGACGACCGGATCGTGCAGGTCAAACCGGTAGGGGACGCACCCGTCAATTACGGCCATCTCTGCGTCAAAGGGCGTTACGCGTTTGATTTTGTCGACGCCGAAGACCGCATCACTGAGCCGATGATCCGCGAAAATGACGGCTGGCTGGTCGTTTCGTGGGAAGAGGCGATCCAATACACGGCCCAAAAGCTAAAGGAGATAATCGCCCGCGACGGAGCCGAGAGCATCGCGGTCCTCGGCTCGGCACGGGCGACGAACGAGGAAAATTACCTCGCACAAAAATTTACACGAGTCGTGCTCGGCACAAACAACGTCGATTGCTGTGCCCGAGTCTGCCACACGCCGTCGGCCGCCGCGATGAAGATGATGATCGGGACGGGCGCGATGACCAATTCCTTCGACGACATCGAAAAGGCAAGGACTATCATTCTCTGCGGTGCCAATCCGACGGAAAATCACCCGATCCCCGGAGCACGCATCAAGCAGGCGGTCATTAAAAACGGCACCAAGCTCATCATCGTCGACCCGCGAAAGACCGAGCTGACCAAATATGCCGACGTCCATCTGCAACTGCGGCCGGGCACCAATATCCTGATGTTCAACGCCCTCGCCCACGCCATCATTGACGAGGGGTTGGTCAACTCGGAATTTATCGACAAACGCGTCGACGAATATGACCAGTTCAAGGCGTTCGTCGCCGAATATTCGCCCGAGGCAGTCGCCGAACGCTGCGGCGTCGACGCCGAACTGATCCGCAAGGCGGCCCGCATCTATGCGACCGACACGCCGTCGATGGCGATGCACGGATTGGGAATGACCGAGCACTATCAGGGCACCGAGGGCGTGATGTCGGTCGTCAATCTCGCTTTGCTGACCGGCAATATCGGCAAACCCGGTGCCGGCGTAAACCCGCTTCGCGGGCAAAATAATGTTCAGGGTTCGGCTCATATGGGCTGCGACCCCGGCATCCTGACCGGCTCGATCGCCGTCGAGGCGGGCCGCGAACTTTTCGAGAAGGTCTGGCAGCGGCCGATCCCGTCGGCTGCCGGTTACAATCAACTGCAGATGATCGATGCCGCCCGAAACGGCAAACTCAAGGCTCTGTGGACGATCGGTTACGACGTTTTCCTGTCAAACGCCAACGCGCACGAGACGGCCAAGGGGTTCGAGAATATGGAGCTCGTCATCATCCAGGATTTCTTTATGAACGAGACGGCGAAACAGTTCGGACACGTCTTTTTCCCTGCGACGACATCTTTTGAAAAGGACGGCACATTTATGAACGGTGAGCGCCGCGTCCAGCGGATCCGCACCGCCGTCAGCCCACGCGGAAACGCGCGTTCCGATCTGCAGATCACCTGCGATCTCGCGGCCGAGATGGGGTTTGCCAAGGATTTTCCCTTCACCACGGCCGAAGAGGTCTGGAACGAGATCCGTGCCGTCTGGCCGGCCGGCTACGGCATCACGTACGACCGCATCGAAGCGGCAGGTATCCAATGGCCATGCCCGGAGATCGGCCATCCGGGGACCGAGATCCTGCACGGCGACGATTTTTCGGGCAGCGTCACGGCCGCACTCCGCCGCATCAAATTTCGCCCGACCAAGGAGGTCGTATCGCCTGAATTTCCGTTTATGCTAACCACGGGCCGCGTGCTCGAGCAGTTTAACGCCGGCACCATGACGATGCGGACACCAAACATTGAGCTCAGGCCGACCGACCTGCTGCAGATTTCAAAGGCCGACGCGGGCCGCCTCGCGTTCGCCGACGGCGAACGGGTCAGGCTCCGGAGCAACTACGGCGAAGCGATGCTGCCGCTGCAGATCACGGATAAGGTCAAGCCGGGCGAGCTTTTTGCGTCGTTCCACGACCCCAAGGTGTTTCTCAACTACGCGACTGGCCCGACCCGCGACCGGTTTACGCAGGCACCGGAATTTAAAGTTACGGCAGTACAAGTCGAAAAGATCGCCTGAACGTTCCGTTACGGAAATGAACCTAGTCGGGATACAATTGCAGCTATGCGATTGCCGATTTTTTTTGTTCTTTGGCGAGAATCGCGGGGCAAACTTTTATGACGGAACAACGGATCATTATCGTAGGTGCCGGTCTCGCCGGGTCCTTGCTCGCCATCTATCTCGCAAAACGCGGGCATCAGGTCTATGTCTATGAGGCCCGCGGCGATATGCGGCTTGAGACGGTCGCCGCCGGACGTTCGATCAATCTCGCGCTGTCGGACCGCGGCATCGCCGCTCTGCGTGAGGTCGGGATGGATGAATATATGCTGTCCGAGGCGGTGCCGATGCACGGACGGATGATCCACTCGCCCGATGGCACGACCAAACTGATGCCGTACTCGGGCCGCGACGGCGAGTACATCAACTCGGTCTCGCGTTCGGGCCTCAACATCGCTCTCATCAATGAGGCTGAAAAATACGCGAACGTCCATTTCTATTTCGGCGAACGCTGCGTCGATTTTGACTGCGCGAGCGGCGCCGCGACATTCTCAAGCGGGACCGTCGGGCGGGCCGATACGCTGATCGCGACCGATGGTGCCGGTTCGGCCGTCCGCTACGCGATGATGAACGGCGGCGTCGAGCGGTTCGATTTTTCGCAAAAATGGCTTGACCACGGCTACAAGGAACTGCACATCCCGCCGGCGTCAGGTCAGAACGACCTGCGTGAGCGGGTGGGTTCCGCGGGCGATGTGCGGTTTGCACTTGAGAAAAACGCCCTCCACATCTGGCCGCGGAACAAGTTTATGATGATCGCCCTGCCGAACTTTGACGGCAGCTTTACGTGTACGCTGTTTCTGGCACACAGCAAAGGCGATTCGCGCCGGAGCGAATCGGCAGCGGGCGATGACCCGATGCTCGCGACGACCGGACGGCTGACGATGTCGCACGACGGGGTTACGTTTGCGCAACTGACGTCGGAGGCCGCGGTGCTCGATTTCTTTGACCGTGAGTTTCCCGATGCGGTCCCGCTGATGCCGACGCTGACGACGGATTTTTTTGCCAACCCGACAGGCAATCTCGGCACGGTCAAATGTTTCCCGTGGAACATCGACGGCCGCGGCCTGCTGCTCGGCGATTCGGCCCACGCGGTCGTGCCGTTTTATGGCCAGGGTATGAATTGCGCGTTCGAGGACGTCCGCGTTCTGGACCAACTGATCGGCCAGGACTCGGGCGACTGGGAGACGGTATATCGCAGCTACGCAAAACTGCGAAAGTTGAACACCGACGCCATCGCCGATATGGCCGAGGAGAATTTTTACGAAATGCGTGACGCCACCGCCGACCCGGTTTTCCTGCGAAAACGCGAACTCGAAACGCGGCTCGAACAGACCTACCCGGATTATTTCTCAAAATACTCGATGGTCACGTTTCGCGAGGACCTGCCCTACGCCGTGGCGAAGGCAAAGGGCAACGCTCAGGACCGTCTGCTGATGGATATCTGTTCGGACGTAAGATCGTTGGACGAGATCGACGTTCACTCCGTGATCGAAAGAATAAGGGATCTTATCTAACTTCAGACCTAGAATGTAAGTATCCAAGTTAATGTTTGACAGTCAGGAAGGCGGGCTTGCCCCCGCAAACGATCAAAAGTGAACGACTTTGATTTAACCAAGAGATCTGATCCTAAACTTGTGCGGGGGCAAGCCCGCCCTCCGAACCTGTCTTTTCATCTAGTTGTAATGTCTCTCTGATGATCGTGCAATATTGTGGTACCGAGAAACTAATATGAAGCCTTTGCTAACGGCCCTTTCGTGCATTTTAATGCTGGCGGCGGCATTTTTTCCGCTCAAATCGCTTTCTCAAGTCCCAAACTTCACCACTGCTTCGTCTGCGTGGAACTCGGACGAACTCGGCAATATTCGAGCTGTTGTCAACGTCCAAAAGGCTGAGAAAATGGCATTTGTCCGCATCGAGTGGCGGAGGCGCGATGTGGATCCGGGTGATAAGAATATCATCGTCACCGCGGCCGACGGCACGCGGATCGTGAATGTTGCGGCCGGCGAGATCAGACGGGAATTTGGCGAGGTCTATTTTGAGCCGGTGTCCGGCGGCGGGACGTATTACGTTTACTATCTGCCGTATAAAAAGTCGGGTAGTGCTAACTATCCAAAGGATTTCTACCCAAAACGCGAAGAAACTGCGGACGCAAATTGGCTTGCTGCCCGGGCCGGTCTCAGACCGAATGCCAAAGTAACCGAGATCCAATCGATCGACGCGTTCAACTCGTTCTATCCGATGGAGGTCATCGCGACCGCGGCCGAGACCGAGGCTCTGGTGAAAGCGAATGCAGGAAAGGATTTCATAGTGTTTCCCGAGGACCGGATGTTCCCCGTAAAGATGACCGCCGACCTGCCGCAGCGTTGGATCAAAAGCGGGCCGAAAACGACGTTTACGGGTGACGCCCGCCGCGGCGAATTTTACGCGTTCCAGTTTGGCATTTACGCGTTGAAACCGCTCGAAAATGTCCGCGTTGACTTTACGGATATGGTTTCGCAGAAGGGCGGTAAGCTGTCGGCCTCAAATCTCGCCTGCATTAACACCGACGGCGTTTTATACGACGCCAAGCCATTTATTAAGACCGTTTCTGTCGAAAAGGGCAGGGTCCAGGCGATGTGGTGCGGCGTCGACGTGCCGATCGCGGCGGCGCCCGGCGTTTACAAAGGCACCGCGAAGATCACCTCGAAAGGTTCGGCTCCGCAGGCCGTCGATCTCACCTTTAACATCGGCAGCGAAACGGCCGTCAACAGCGGTTTCAACGAGCCCGAAAAGATGACACGCCTCAAATGGCTAAATTCGACGCTCGCACAGGAAAACACCGTTATCCCGCCGTACACGCCGCTCGCGGTCAAGGGAAACGAGATCAGCCTGCTCGGCCGCAAGGTCGTGGTCGGTGCTGACGGTCTGCCGGGTGCGATCCGGACGTACTTTTCGCCGGAAATGACGTCGTTGACGGCAAAGCCGAACGACGTGATCGCTTCCCCGATGAGGATGGAATTGGTCGACAACAACGGCAAAGATCTGGTCGGCAATTCGAAAGCACCGGTCTTTACCGACAAGACGCCCGGAACGGTCAAATGGCGTTCCTCGACGTTGTATCCCGGCGTGAATATGGACGTTGAGGGCACGATGGAATTTGACGGGTTTGTCGCCTACACCGTCAAACTCACGGCGATCGACGACGTCAGCCTCAGCGATATCCGCCTCAATATCCCGTATGCCAAGGACGCCTCAAAATATATGATGGGCCTCGGCGAAAAGGGCCGGGCGGCGCCGCCCAACCTGAAATGGAAGTGGGAAGTCGCGACCAAAAATCAGGACGGAGCGTGGCTCGGCGGCGTCAACGCCGGGATGCAGTTTTCGCTCCGGGACGAGAAATATGTCAGGCCGCTGAATACCAACTTCTACCTTCAAAAACCGCTGCTGCTGCCGTCATCGTGGGGCAACGGCGGAAAGGGCGGCATCGATATCGAGACTCAACCTGATGCCGAAACCGTATTGGTCAAAAACTACAGCGGAGCTCGGACGATGAAAAAGGGCGACGTGCTGTACTACAATTTCAACCTGCTGATCACGCCGTTTCACACGATCGACACCGACTGGCAATGGGCGAACCGTTTTTACCACAAATATTCGCCGCTCGACGATATCAAAAAGACCGGAGCGACGGTCGTCAATATTCACCACGCGACCGAGATCAACCCGTACATCAACTACCCGTTCATCGCCCATAAGGAGATGAAACAATACATCGACGAGGCTCACGCTAAGGGGTTAAAGGTCAAGATCTACAACACCGTCCGCGAACTGTCGAATCACGCGTACGAGCTGCCGGCACTTCGCAGTCTCGGGCACGAGATATTTTCGGGCGGCAAGGGCGGCGGTTTTTCGTGGCTGCAGGAGCACGTCGGCGACGATTATATCGCGGCGTGGTTCGTGCCCGAGGTAAAAGACGCCGCGATAGTCAACAGCGGGGTTAGCCGCTGGCACAATTACTACGTCGAGGGGATGAACTGGCTGACGCAAAATGTCGGTATCGACGGCATCTATCTCGACGACGTTGCCTTTGACCGCGTGACGATGAAACGTGTCAAACGCGTGCTCACAAATGGCGGCCATCCGGGCATCGTCGATCTGCACTCGGCAAATCAGTTCAACAAGAACGATGGTTTTAACAATTCGGCGATGCTCTATATGGAGCATTTCCCGTATCTCAATCGGCTGTGGTTTGGCGAGTATTTTGATTACGAGAACAACTCGCCCGACTACTTTTTGACCGAGGTATCGGGTATCCCGTTCGGACTGATGGGCGAAATGCTCGAAAAAGGCGGCAACCCGTGGCGCGGTATGGTTTACGGTATGACCAACCGTATGCCGTGGTCCGACAACGCCGACCCGCGGCCGATCTGGCGTGTCTGGGACGATTTCGGAATGCAGGGAACCGCGATGTACGGCTACTGGTCGCCAAATTGCCCGGTCCGTACCAGTGACCCCAAAGTGCTTGCGACCGTCTATAAAAAGAAAGGCTCCGCCCTCGTCGCGATCGCCAGTTGGGCCGACGCCGACACCGACGTTCAGCTAAACATCGACTGGAAAGCTCTCGGGATTGACCCGGCAAAGGCGACGATTACGGCACCGGACGTCGCCGGATTTCAATCGGCCGGCACATTCAAGGCGAACGAAAAGATCCACGTGCCGAAGAACAAGGGGTTGCTGTTGGTTGTTAAGTAGAGGCCGCAATGATGATCTCGATCAAAACAGCAACCGGAGAGTTTGAGATCGATGCAGATCGACCCATCGACATCTCGATCCCGCTTCGTTTCAACGGCCCGCAGCCAAATGCTTACGGCGTTGATCCCGCACATGCTCAGGCGTGCGAGGCGGGTGACATCGTGGGCGACACGCGGCGGGGCGGGAGCGTCAATTTTGAGCAGTACACGTTCATTCCGCACTGCAACGGCACGCATACCGAGTGCGTCGGGCATATTACGGATGAGCGGATTTCGGTAACGGAATGTTTGCGGGATGTGTTTATGACGGCCGTGTTGGTGTCGGTCGAACCCGAGAATTTTTGCGACGACGTCGTTTTATCGAAACTCGCGTTGTCTAATGCTCTCCGGGCCCTTACTTACGTGCGCTCTACTGACACGGACTCGCCGAGCGCGCTGATCGTGCGGACGCTGCCGAATGACGATGGCAAACTCACGCAAAGCTATGGCGAGGGCAATGTGCCGCCGTATTTTTCCGCGGAGGCGATCGAGTACATCGTCGAAAGCGGTTTCCGCCACCTGCTCGTCGATCTGCCGTCGATCGACCGCATCTTTGACGACGGAAAGCTCGTCAATCATCGCTTGTTTTGGAATGTCCAGCCCGGTTCGCGAGCAACACATACGGCTACGCGTATATATAGCACGATCACCGAACTCATCTACGTCCCGACGGAGGTCCCTGACGACGAATATCTCCTAAACCTCCAGATCGCCCCGTTCGTTTCGGACTGTGCTCCAAGCCGGCCGGTTTTGTTTGCCCACGAAAGGCACGAAAGACACTAAATGGGGAGAGGGAAAATCAGGTTGAGAATATGGTATTTGATCGAATATGGCTGAGATAATTTATCGAGAAGAGAGCTACGAGATCATCGGTGCCTGCTTTGAGGTTTACAAGCAGAAAGGTTGTGGTTTCACTGAGCCTGTATACCAGGAATGTTTGGCTTTGGAATTCGGATTGCGAGAAATTCCGTTCGTAGCTCAACCAAAAGTTGAAATGGAATACAACGGAGTAAGACTTGAGCAATTTTTTCGACTCGATTTCGTGTGTTTCGATAAGATTGTCATCGAGCTAAAAGCACAAGCGAAACTTATCGACGAAAATCGTTCGCAGACGCTTAATTATCTCCACGCAAACAAATTCAAACTGGCTCTACTCGTTAATTTCGGAAGTCACCCAAAACTTGAGTACGAACGCCTCGTCTTGTAGCAAAAGTTCCTTTCTTATTTTTAGTGCTTTTCGTGCCTTTCGTGGGCAGATCTTCCTATTTCACTGCGTTCTCGATCGCCGCTTTCAGATCCGTGTATTTGAATTCAAACCCGGCGTCGAGGAGGCGCTTGGGGAGCACCTTTGTACTCGCCAGCAGCAGGGCGTCGCCCATTTCGCCGAAGATCATGCTGACGGCAAACTCGGGCAGGGGCAGGAACGTTGGCCGGTTGAGCACATCGCCGAGGGTTTTGGTAAATTCCTGATTTGTGACCGGATGCGGGGCGACAGCGTTGACGGCGCCGCGGATATTTTCGTTTTCGATGGCGTAGTTGATGATCGCGATCTCGTCGTCGAGCGTGATCCAACTCATCCACTGTTTGCCGCTACCGACGACGCCGCCGACGCCCAGTTTGAACGGGGTGAGCATTGTCGCGAGGGCACCGCCATCCTTGGACAAAACGATGCCGGTTCGAAGCAAAACGGTGCGAATGCCGGCGTCCTCAGCACGGCGCGATTCGGCCTCCCATTCGCGGCAGACGCCGGCGAGATAATTGTCACCGGCGGCGGACGATTCGACGACCTCTTCGTCGCCGCGTTCGCCGTAAAATCCGATCGCCGAAGATGCGATAAATGTTTTGGGCTTATGTTTGAGCTTCGAAATCGCGTCGACGACATTGCGGGTCCCGAGGATTCGGCTGTCGCGGATCGCCTTTTTCTTTTCCTCGGTCCATCGCAGGCCGCTGACATTTTCACCGGCGAGATGGACGATGACGTCGATACCCTCGAGCTTTTCCGGGTCGGTAAAGCCGCCCTCGATGCTCCATTGGATGTGCTTGTCATCCTTTGGCTCCTTTCGCGAAGCCAGCAGCATCTCGTAACCTTTTTCCGCAAACGATTTTTGGAGAGCCGCGCCTACCAGGCCGCTCGCACCGGTGATCAGTACTTTCATAAGCACTATTTAACCACAATCGGGTGCGGATAGACACAAAGAGCTCTTCCTACCGCAACAACGCGTTCTCCGAACCCTCGGCACGTTACTGTTTCTTTTGCCTGAGTTCGTTGATGACGAAATTGACCATTATATCGATCTCACGCGGGGTTAATTGGGGGCCGAACGGCAGCATTCCGTTGCCGCCCTCGGTGATCTGCTTGCGAACTTCGGCCTCGGTCTTAAACTTTGGCTCGACCGTCCGCAGGCTCGGCACGACCTTACCGTCGCTCATCGTTTTTCCGTCGCCCTCAGGGCCGTGGCAGAGAGCACAATGCTGGCGAAAGAGCGACGCGTCATAGCCTTTGGCGTCGGCAACGACGACGCGCGGGGCGGTTTGGGGCTTGGAGCAAGCGATAAATGCGGCAATGACGAAAACAGCGACGACAAATAATTTGGTCTTAAACATCATTGTAAAACTATCGAGCGGGGCAGAAACATTATAACAGGTGTTCCGGTTTCCCTGTGGGTGTCATTGGGACACGTGTCAGCGCCGAACCTCTTCTTTGAGTGCCCGCTTAAATATCTTGCCCGTGCTGCCGATCGGCAGACTGTCGCGAAACTCGACATGACGCGGATATTTATTGGCGGCGATCTGCGTTTTGCACCAGGCGATAAATTCCTCGGGCGTCAGATGCTGTCCCTGTTTCAGGACGACGATGGCCTTGACCTCTTCGCCGAGTCGATCGTCCGGGACGCCGATCACCGCACATAGGCTGACGGCGGGATGCGTAATGATGATCTCCTCGAGTTGCCGCGGATAGACGTTGTAACCGCCGCGGAGGATCATGTCTTTTTTGCGGTCGACGATCGAAATATAGCCTTCGTCGTCCTTGATGCCGATGTCGCCCGTGTGAAACCAGCCGTTGCGAAACGCTTCGGCGGTTGCCTCGGGACGTTTGTAGTAGCCCTTCATCACGTTGGTGCCGCGGATGACGATCTCGCCACGCTGGCCGCGCGGCACTTCCCGGTCATTATCGTCAAAACACCTGACGTCCACGCCGAAGATCGGTTGCCCGACCGTTCCCGGCTTAGACGGCCGCTCAAAATGGTTAAAGGTCGCAAGCGGCGAGGTCTCCGAGAGGCCGTAGCCCTCCATCACGCGAACGCCGAATTTTTCCTGAAACGAGCGCATCACCTCGACGGGCATCGGCGCTCCGCCGGACGTGCAGACCCGCATGGCGTCCTTGATGTGGCTGATGTCATAGCCGGTCTCGTCGACGTACTTGAGCAGAGCCCAAAACATAGTCGGCACTCCGACCCAGAAATTAACCTTTTCGGCGACCATCGTTTCGAGCGTATGTTTTGGCTCAAATCGCGGCAGCAGGACGACGCGATGGCCGGCGTACATCTGGGTATTCATCTGCACGGTCTGGCCGGTGGTGTGAAACAGCGGCAGCGTAATGAGACACGTCTTTTGCTGTCCGTCGGTGAAATCGAGAACGGGCAGATGGATCAGGAATGTCGTCGTGACATTGGAATAGATGTTCAGGTGCGTTAACTCGGCTCCCTTTGGCTGGCCGGTCGTCCCCGAGGTGTAGAGGATCGCACAGGTGTCGTTTGGGCTCGTCGGGTACGTCTCAAATTCCTCCGACCGGTCGAACGTGATCTGGGTCAGAGTTTTGTGCTCAGGCAGCGGCGATTCCGCAAAAAGTTCGGCGGTCATCACGACGAGGTGTTCGCAGCCGTCAACCTTGTCAAATGCTGTTTTAGTCGTCGTCAGCAGCGGCAGTTCGGGCGTGCCCTCAAACACAAAAACAGCCTTGGCGTCCGAATCACGCAGGTGATATTCGACCTCGGCCTCGGTAAAGAGCACGCAGATCGGCACGACGGCCGCACCGGTCTTGATGATGCCGTAATAGACGATCGGAAAAAACGGCAGGTTTGGGCAATTGAGTGCCACATTGTCGCCGTGCCCGATGCCCATCGCGGTCAGGGCGTTAGCGACGCGATTGGACAGGCGATCGAGTTCGCCGTAGCTGATCCTGACGTCCTCCCAGACGATCGCCTCGGATTCCGGAGCAAGCCGGGCGTGATGCGTGATGATCGAAGCCAGATTCAGAGTTGTGACGGTACCTTCCATAACAAATACAAATCGGGGAGAGCAAATTTTTAACAGAATTGATCTAAAAAGTTCCGATATTATACAACACTTTTCGTCGTAAAATTGATCGTTTCGGCGGATGAGATGCCGTTTGCGATATTTTGGATGGAGTGCACCTTAAATTCGTCACGCTGGTCCGGAAAATCTGTCCGGTAATGGCCGCCGCGTGACTCTTCGCGCCAGAGAGCGGCGGCCGCGACGAGACGGGCGATCGTGACAAAATTTCGCGACGATGTGCTGATATTTGCGGCAGAGATCTGATCAAATTCCTTGATCGCACGGGCGAGCGATTCGCGGTCGCGGAGTATGCCGACGCGTTCCCACATTACACGTTTGATACGTTTTTTGACCGCCGTGGCGATCTCGTGCGACCGGCCGTTAGGTAGATCGGCCTGATCGGCCGCCTTCAAACGCGGCAGATGCACGTCCGAGCAATCGTTTGCCGCGGCCGCTCCGGAACGGGCACCGAAGACGAGGCCCTCGAGCAGGGAATTGGACGCAAGCCGATTGGCGCCGTGGACGCCCGTGCAGGTGACCTCGCCGGCGGCGTAGAGGCCGGGCAGAGTGCTTCGCCCGGACAGGTCGGTACGAATGCCGCCCATACAGTAATGCGAGGCAGGAGAGACGGGCAGCGTGTCCGTGGCAATGTCGAGGCCGTACGAGCGGCACGTCTCGTAGATCTTGGGGAAACGGTGCTTGAGAAACTCGCGGTCGAGAGCGGTCATATCGAGCAGCACGTTACGCGTGCCGGTCCGCCGCATCTCGGCGACGATCGAACGGGCGACAATGTCACGCGGTGCAAGTTCGGCCCGCTCGTCGTAACGCGGCATAAACCGTTCGCCATATTTGTTTCGGAGCACGCCGCCCTCGCCGCGCATCGCTTCGCTCAGCAGGAACCGTGGTGCCTTGTCCAAATTTAAGGCGGTCGGGTGAAACTGGACAAACTCCATGTCCGCCATATCGGCACCGGCAAAATACGCCATCGCCATCCCGTCGCCGGTCGCGACCTCGGGGTTGGTCGTATGCAGGTAGAGTTGGCCGGCACCGCCCGTGCACATGATCACTGCCTTGGCACGGATCTCACGCGGTGCACGCAGGATCGGATCCAGAAATTGCACGCCCGTGCACCGCCCATTTTCGACGATCAAACTTTCGGTGTTGGCAAACGGTATCAGATTGATCGAGTGTTCAGTCTTTGCCTTGGCGATCAGCGAACGAACGAGCTCGGCCCCGGTCGAATCGCCGTTGGCGTGGATGATGCGGCGGCGTGAGTGTGCCGCCTCCTGCGTAAAGATCAGTTCGCCGCCCTCGCGGTCAAATTTTGCACCCCATTCGATCAGCTGCTTGATGCACAGCGTGCCCTCGGCGACGAGCGTTTCGACGGCGAGCGGATCGCACAGGCCGGCGCCGGCGACGAGTGTATCGTCCTCGTGCAGTTCGGCGTTGTCATCCTCGGCGAGCACGACGGCGACTCCGCCCTGGGCGTACTCGGTGTTCGATTCGCTGGTTTTGTCCTTGGTAAGAACCGCGACATTGGCACCGCGGTCCGCAAGCTCGATCGCGGCCCTAAGTCCGGCGACGCCGCTGCCGATAACGATAAAATCCGTTTCCAAAGACATTAGTGAAAATGTAACAAATTACGCGGCCGCTTGCTAACAAATAAAAAGGCCTGCTCACCGAAATAAGCAGGCCTTAATGAAAAGATCAAAGATCCGGATTACGGAATCTTCAATTCCTGTCCCGGATAGATTTTGTCCGGGTCGTGCAGGATGTCGCGGTTGGCGTCCCAGATGGCTTTCCACGGAATACCGTAATGCGAGCCGATCTTGCTCAGGCTGTCGCCCGACACCACGGTGTAGGTGTTGGCACCGCCGCCGGCGGCGTCGCCGAGCGTGATGTTGAGGATGAGATCGCCGGCACGAAATTCGGGGTCGAGGACCTCGTACTCAGCCCAGAGAGCCGCCTTGGCCTCTTCGCTCGGCGCCGTTCCGTTGACGTGTAGCGTGCTTCCGTCCTCGGTCAATTCATAGGTCGTGCCGTTCGAAGTGGCGAGATCCAAAAGTGGTTGGTATTTTTCTTGTAATGACATAAGTTTCTCCTATTTGGCGCCTATTTCTTAACGGTTACGTTATTGTTGACTTTCTTGGCATTACCCTTTGCTTCGCTGGCTGCCTGCATTGCTTTTGCCAGGTCAGCTTTGGTCGCAACTTCACCGCTCAGGTTAATTTCGCCATTGGCGACTGTCGCGGTAACGCCGACAACACCGGCTTTCTTGAGAGCTTCGTTAACCGTGCCCTCGATCATTTTGTCGGGTGATGGCGGCGGCGGGGTTGCCGCGGTCTTGACCGTTACGCCGGTCGAAACGACCGACTTGATGCCATCGACCGTTTTGACGCTTGTCTCGGCTTTGGTTTTGATCGCGATGTCACCGATCTCGCCACCGAGGGTTGCGACGCCGTCCTTGACGACCACGGTGATGCCGGTGATCTTGTCAGCGGCCAGTTTATCGGTTGCCGCCTTTGTCAGGTCAGCATCGCTTTTGCCACACGCACTCATAAACAGAGCAATGGCCAGCATTAAAATTGTAAAAAATTTAACGTTCATTCTTCCTCCAGAAAAATTTGTCGAAGATAAATAACACAGGGCGGCAAAAAAAGTACCGCATTTCCGCGCGCCACGTCTAAAAAAATGGCTTTATTCGAGACCTTTCCCGTACCGTATTTTCAGTAACTTAATATTGATGGAATTTCGAAAATATATCAACACAAAATCGATCGGTCACGAATATATTTCTTCGATGATCTGTTTCGCGACGTCGTACGAGGTCTGATCGGGTCGCACGATAAAGTGCCAGTCGGCGAGGCAATACAGCTTTTGCCGCTCCTCGAAAAGGCGGATGGCCTTGGCCTTATCGCGTGCGAGCGGGCGGTCTCGCTTTGAAAAAGTGATATTGCGCCAGCAGTGTTCAAATGTCGACTCGAGCCAGAGACTGGTGTATCGGGCGGTTTTCAGCAGATCGCGGTTTTTCTGGACGGTCCACGCTCCGCCGCCGAGTGACAATACTCGCACCGACGGGTTTGATATCAATCGGCGCAGATTTGCCGTTTCGATCTCGCGAAATGCCGCCTCGCCGTCCGTGTCGACGATCGCGGATATCGGCCGGCGTTCGCTCTTTTCGATCACATTGTCGAGATCATGGCGTTGGGTGCCGATCATGTGGGCGACGTGACGGGCGACGCTGGATTTGCCAACGCCCATAAAGCCGGTCAAAACGATTCGCTTATTTTGTTCCATCGTGATCGGTTACGATGATACGACACTACGCAGCACGTCAAAAAAGCCGGGGAACGAAATATCCACGCACTCGGCCCCGACGATCTCGGTCTCGCCGGTGGCGAGCAGTCCGGCGACGGCAAACGCCATCGCGATGCGATGGTCGTCAAACGAATCGACGCGTGCCCCGACGAGTCGGGACCGCGAGACACGGAAACCGTCCGGAAATTCTTCGATCGCGGCTCCCATGCGGCGCAGATTATCGACGACCGAGGCGATTCTATCTGATTCCTTGACCCGCAGTTCGGCCGCGTCGCGGATCTCGAGGCCGGCGTCGAGCTGTGTTCCGAGGATCGCGAGGATCGGGATCTCGTCGATCAGGTTGGCGATGATCGCCCCGCGGACAACGTCCGAATCGGAGCCGAGCGGGCCCCTGCGGCCGCGAACCGTGAGGTCGCCGACCGGTTCATTGCAAACTTCTCGACGGTTGCCGATCGTCAGGTCGACGCCGAGATTCCGCAGAACCTTTGCCACGCCGATACGCGTCGGGTTAAGGCCGACATTTGGCAGCGTTAGCTCCGAGCCGGCCAGGCATGCACCGGCGACCAGGAAAAACGCCGCCGCCGAGATATCGCCCGGAATAGAGATGTCACGCGAGAGCAGATCCTGTCCGCCGCGGATGGCGATCACGCCGTCATTCGACACGACGTCCGCACCAAACCACCTGAGCATTCGCTCGGTATGGTCGCGGGTCGGCGTCGGTTCAATAACGGTGGTCGTGCCGCTCGCGTTCAGCCCGGCGAGCAGAATGCATGATTTTATCTGTGCGGACGCGATCTTTAGAGTGTGTTCGGTTCCTGTGAGATCGTCGCCGCGGATGACCAGCGGAGCGTGTCCGTCGCTAGAGTCGACATCGACGCCCATTGCGTTGACGGGCTCGATCACGCGTTTCATCGGCCGTTTTGACAGCGAGGCATCACCGACGAGTGTCGTATCAAAATGCTGTCCCGCTAAAATGCCGGTCATTAGACGCATCGTCGTGCCGCTGTTGCCGCAGTCCAACGGGCCGGCGGGAGCCGCAAATCCCTGACGGCCCACGCCCTCAACGGTCACCGTCGAACCTCTCCGCTCGATACGGACGCCGAGGCCGCTGAGGCACCCGAGCGTAGATGTACAGTCGGCACTTGCGGCGTAATTCGCAATCACGGTCTCGCCGATCGCGAGGGCCGATATCATCG
>JAYVUD010000050.1:0-2039 GCA_043788335.1 Chloracidobacterium sp.
CAATGCCATCGATCCGCTGTTAGGGCCGCTAGCCGATAATGGCGGTCAGACGGACACCCTCGCACTGCTTTCGGGAAGTCCAGCGATCGATCACGGAAACGACTGCGCCGCGAGAGGCAATTGTTCGCAATTGCCGGGAATATCTTTTCGGGGACTAAAGGATCAGCGTCGCAATTTCCGCCTCTTCGCCGGAGTCAGTATCGACGTCGGTGCGTTCGAAGTGGTCAGCGGATCGAGCAGCGGCAGCGCATCCTTTGGCTTCTTTTCGGTCCCGGGGCCCGCCGGCCGATATCTTAATTCGATCGCGATCATCATAAACCCGACAACGTTAGAACGGTTTTACAGAGTGATCGGGATGACCGGAAACTTCAGTACACGAACCCTCCCGGCTGCCGATGTCTATGTCATCGAGATCCGTGCAAAACGGGCCGGACGAGTGACGCCAACCGTTCTGGCGTTTGATTAGCCTGATTTCCGCCAAACGGGCTAATTCGACTCTTCGACGGATTGCCTGACGACGCGGAAGCCGAACCAATCGAGGCGCTCTCCGCCTACGTACGTCGACCGCGAGTAGGACTGGGTAAAGGCACCGCGGATCACTCGCGATGCAAGATGATCGAATTTTGGATCGCTGCCTGTCGCAGGGCCGGTCGGGTCCGTGACGGCGTCTATTGTATAGCGGCTTTGGTAGTCTTGCACCCATTCAGCAACGTTGCCATGCATGTCGTAAAGCCCCCACGGATTTGGCTTTTTTGTCGCAACCGGTCGATTCTTACCTGTTTGCGTATCACGTTGCCAAGCATATTGATCGAGCAGTCTTGCATCATTCCCAAAACTCCACGTCGTCGTGGTACCGGCCCGGCAGGCGTATTCCCATTCGGCCTCTGTCGGTAAGCGATAATTGTAACCGTCGTTTAGCTCGTTAAGTTTCTTAATGAATTCGACCACATCGATCCACGCGACCATGTCGACGGGACATTGTGGGCAGTTCTTAGTACGGCTAGGATTATGCAGCCAGGTTCGCGGGTCGTTTTTCATTAACGCATACCATTGAGCCTGTGTCACCTCGGTCTGGCCGATCTCAAAATCCTGTGTCAACGTCACTTCGTGAGCAGGCCCTTCGCCGGGCGAAGCATTGTTCGTACCCATCGTGAACGTCCCGGCGTTGATGTAAACGAACTTCATCTCGACGCCGTTAGCGAGCATAACTGTCTCGATCGACGGCTGTTCGTCATCCGCAGACGCGGTCTGGCCGGCGATCGCGATCGCGGAAAAAGCCGTCACAATGATCAGCTTAAAGAAAGTTTCCACGGTCTTTGCGGTTTTGCTTTTCATATTTTTCCTCCAAGCATCCCAGAAAATTCGGGAGTCAGCCCGATTCAGAGTGCCGTGCCGTGGTGTTTTGGATCACTTTGTGAAACTGACTTTATCGTCCGTGGCTCCGGCGAGCTTTGTCGGGCGTTTGCCGTTGATCAATATTTGCAAGACATCGACAATTAGCTGTTGTCGGGGCAAAACCTTGCCGAACGCGACGAGCAGGCCGTCGTTTCGATAGACCAGCGGCTCCGATTTGCGGCGTTCCGCGATCCATCTCATCGCCGCAGCGACCGTGGCGAAGTTGATCTGCCCCTCGGATAAAACTCCGCGGGCGATCCCGTTATGCGGCCGCCAGTGGTTGCCGGCACCCGGAAATCCGAGGCTGCTGTCGCTGCCGCCGGTTCCCATTTCGACCGAGCGGGTCGCACCTTCCCAGGTGTACGATCGCAGCAGGCCCTTTCCGGCCTTGATCGTGATCGTTCCGGCAGAGGTCGTCGCCGTGACCGATGCATCCGGTGCCAGTACCGTCATCTTTCCCTTCGGCACAGGGCGGTCGTTTGCCTCGGGCTCGCCGGGTTTGAGCTCGAGGGAACGTGAGATCATGGTCAAAAAGATAATGTTGCCCCACAGAGGTTTGCCGGGTGCGATCTCGGTTTGGGACTTAGGCGAGTTGCTCATTTCCGCCGTCGGCACAACGGTGGCGCACGCCAATACTGTTGGCG
>JAYVUD010000051.1:0-10286 GCA_043788335.1 Chloracidobacterium sp.
GTTTTCGCCGGACGGCAACAAGATCGCCTTTTTCAGCTATCGCGACGGCGAATACGGTTCGGGGATACACCAGGTCTATTCGATGAATCCGAATGGCTATAATCAAACGCGTCTGACGGACATCGCCGGGTTAAAAGACACGTTGGTTTACTCGCCGGATTCGTCGAAGATCGCGTTTATTAGCAACGGAAACCTGTGGACAATGAACGCCGACGGCACCGGTGCCGAAGTCCTCGTCGATTTTGCTGACCCGATATCTGAACCGCAGTATTCGCCGGACGGCGCGACGATCATTTTCGTGTACAACGGCACGGTGTGGCGGATCGATCCAAATGGTATGAATCCGTCCGAGCTTGGAAATCAGGGCGGTAAGGAGCGTGCACGATTCTCGCCTGACGGCACAAAGATCGTATTTTCGGCAGGACCGGACATCTATACGATGAACGCTAACGGTACGAACGAGGTCACGATAATTGGCGGCAATACCGTTAGTTTATCGCTTGCTAACCCGAGATACTCGCCCGATGGCACCAAGATATTGATGGAATGCCGCGGTGTAAATGCCAATTTTTGCACCGCGAATAGCGACGGCACCAATTTTGCGCCGCTCGGTGGCTCAGTTTTTGAACGAGCTTATGCCGCTTGGAGTCCTGATAGCTCAAAGATTGCCTTTATAGCTCGTAACGGTTCAAACAACACCTACGGTATTTACGTCACGACGATTGGCGGGGTACCGGAAAACGTTTTCCTCGAAAACCCAGGTACTGTCTTGAACTATCTTGAGTGGCAGCCGGAATGTCCGGGTTCGATAACCCCGACGCCGACTCCGACTCCGATCGCGACGCCGATACCGGGTTTGATCTCGGAATGGAATGCAAACGATCGTACAGCCGACGACTCGCAAGGAATCAACTATGGCCAGTTTGTAGGCGACGCGGCTGTGACCCCACTTGGAAAACGGGGGTTTGCTTTTACCTTTTATGCTAACGGCGGCTATATAAATATTCCGGACAGCAATTCGCTGGATGTTCAGACAGGCGATTACACGCTCTCGACGTGGTTCAACCCCACCGAGTCGACGGAACATTACGTCGCCGGTAAGGGAGCGTGCGCCGGCGGCGGATCAAATTTCTACATCGGAGTTGATGCGAACTTTCATCCTTTCATTGACATAAGCAGCGAAAGCGGAGGTTCGCGTGTCGGCAACGCTGCATTCACATTGTCACAGAACGTCTGGCACAATCTCATCCTGAGTAAAGAGGGTACGTCGTTCAAACTTTACGTCGACGGTGCTCTGGCATTTACCCACATTGAAACGGGGACGATGGGCGTAAACAACGAGCCGTTTACGATCGGAAAAGGGAGCGGGTGCATCTCGCCGCAATTGACGACGAAGGGCGGCGTGGACGAAGTGCTGTTGTTTGGCAGGGCACTAAACACGATCGAACTCAACGCGATCTTTAACGGATATTATCCCCCGACAGTAACGACGCCGACGCCGACGCCGACACCGACTCCGAACGGCGGATTGGTCGCGTTTTGGCGTGCGAATGGCGACGCGACCGATTCGTCCGGCAGCAACAACGGGACGCTCGAGGGCAACACGACGTACGGGACCGGGCACCAACTTCAAGCGTTTGATTTTGACGGTGCCGGCGACCGGGTCCGTATCCTAGACGGCGGTAATGATGTGCTCGATGTTCAGACCGGCGATTTCACGGTCGGGGCTTGGGTATTTATCCGTTCGAACGGGACGCATTTTATCGCCGGAAAGGATCTTGAGAGCGGTTCGTATCGGCTCCAGGTTCAGGGGCTGGCACTATATTTCTATCTGCTGAAAAATGGTAACTACTATTATATCAATAGCGGCCCCGACCTTACATTAAACGCATGGCACCATGTTGCAGGCGTTCGGGCCAACGGCGTTATCAAGGTATTCGTTGACGGCGGTGAAAAATCGAGCACGACATTTACCGAAACGTTGCCTGCCAACGCGACCGATTTCACGATCGGTTCGCCGGTGTACACCACGTCGCCTCAACCGGATACGAACGGCCTGATCGACGATGTGCGTTTATATAACCGCGGACTCGATGGCACCGAAATGATGGCGATCTTCAACGACCCGGGATTTGCTGCTCGCGAATTTCGGGGAGCGAACATCACCGGCGTGAGGAGCATCGGAACGACTCCAACGTGCCAACCACACGCGAATCCGGCAGTCCAACTCAGAGTCAATTATCCGCATCCAGTCGCGGCGGGACGGCCGACAACTGTCAATGTTCACCTGCGTGATGTCGCTCCGGCCGCGGGGACGACTGTCGCACTCGCATATTCAGATGTGGGTATCGTAAATGGGCCGTCAAGCGTTACGATACCCGAGGGTAATATAGAATCGAATATTGACGTCACAACTACGTTGAGCACAGTTTTTCGAGGCGCCGACGTGACCGCGACATTGGGTACCGAAACGGCTCGCGTGACAGTGACCGTCACACCGTCATCACCCGATATTGCGGCGTCAAATCTCGTTGCGCCGCCGATCGTTAGCATTTTGCAGAATTTCACGGCCTCGTGGCGAGTGACGAACAATGGCCAGGCAGCCACCAACGACTATCGGCAAGACACGCTATATCTTTCGACTGACGCGGTTTTGTTCAATAGCCCGAACGATATCGTCGTCGGGCGTAAGTATGAAAACGGCGCCGCGATCGCTCCGGGAGCGTTTCGCGACGTGACGTTCGGTCAGGTGAACATCCCGTCTGCGGCGATTCCGGCGGACGGAACTTACTACCTGTTTGTGCTTGTCGGCGATGGGGGCACCGTCCAGGAGCGAAACGGAAATTTCGGAGACAATTACATCGGCATTCCGATCCAGGTAAACCGGAATCTGCCCGATCTGATCGCCCAAAACGTCGTCGCCCCCGCGACCGTCGAGCCGACCACACCGATCACGATCACCTGGGACGTCAAGAACCAGGGAAGTGCGGCAACCCTAACGGGTTTTTCCCATTCCCTTTATTATTCGTACGACCAGACGATCGGAAATGCGGATGACCTCTTGATCACACAGCGTTCGGAAGGGCAGTTTTCAACGGGCCAGACCAATTCGTATACGCAGAACTACACATTTTCGACGCTGCCGGTGCGGCCGACCGGCGATGGGTTGTTTTACGTCAAGGTCGACACCTTAAATCAGGTCTTCGAGGACGTGCCCGGCGGGCCTGCCGAAACTAATAACATAACTTCGTTGGCGTCGAGATTTGAGTACAACGTTCCCGATCTGCAGGTAGCGGCGGTTACACCGCCGGTCGAGGTCGAGAGTGATATGGCATTTGACCTGGCGTGGACGACCAAGAATTTTGGCGGTAAGACATCCGGAGCGATGAATGAACGCGTCTATTTTTCGACCGACGCGGTCGTCAACGGAAATGACGTCGAGATCGGCAGCTTTGCCCTTGCCCAGTCGCTGACGCCGGGACAGTCAATAGATCGGATACAAAGCGTCTCGATCCCGACCAACGCCGTTCCGGCGACCGGGAACTACTACGTTTACGTCAAGACCGATGCCGACGGTGTGGTCGACGAGGGCGCAAATGAAAACAACAACGTCACCTTTCACGCCTTGCGCGTCCGCCGTTTGCTCAGGCCCGATCTGCAGGTGGCGAATATCACGGCTCCGGCGACGGCATTTTTCGACCAGGAGGTTCAGGTCCAATGGAGGGTTTCGAACACGGGCAGCGGCCCGACAAACGCTTCGAACTGGCAGGACGATCTCTATCTCTCGACCAGCACCGGACTGTCCGGTGGGACGTTGGTAGCGACGCTGCCGAATGTCAGTTTTCTCAACGCCGGTGAGAGCTACATCGCGTCGGCAACCGTCAGAGTGCCACGCGGGTTTAACGGATCCTACTATTTTGTCGTCAAAACGGACAAAGGCAACATGGTCAACGAGGAAAATGAGAATAATAATCTGACTTCGCATGCCGTCACCCTGAATATTCCGCCCGTTCCCGATCTGCGGACCTCAAATGTCCAGGCTCCGGACCAAGGGTTTGGCGGGCAACCGATCATCCTGGCGTGGACGGTCACGAATAATGGAAACGGGGCGACACCCGCAAATGAAGCGACTTGGAGCGACGCTGTCTATCTGTCGCGGGACGCAGTTTTGAGCTCGGACGACCGCTACCTCGGCCCCCGGCAGAGGACGGGCGTGCTGGCAGCAAACGGCAGTTATTCGGTTTCAAATTTTTCGGTCGCCCTTCCAGGCGATGCTTTCGGCGATTATTACGTGTTCGTCGTCGCGGACGTGTTTAATCAGCTTTACGAGTTCACTTCAGAGAACAATAATTCTGATTACGATCGCATCGGATCGGGTTCGCCGCTGCACGTTCTCGGAACGCCGCCCGATCTGGCCACGCTGAGTCCTATCACCGCTCCCGCGACAGCGAATGCCGGCAGTTCGATCAATGTTCAGTTCGCCGTTCGCAATCAGGCGGCGTTCGACGCGAACGGTGCGTGGCGCGACACTGTCTACCTGTCGACTGACCCGGTCTTCGATCCGGCGATCGACACGCCGCTTGCATCCGCTGTCCACACATCGCTGGCTGCCGGTGGGCAATATGTCAATAACTTTAACCTTTCACTGCCGAATTGCCTCGACGGTACTTACTACTTGTTCGGTGTGGCTGACGCAAACGGGCAGCTATTTGAGTTTGACCCGAACGGCAACGCTGATATCAACAATATAAGCACGGCAAAGGCGATCTCGATCTCGAGCTTTTCGCCGGACCTGCAGGTGACCAACGTGACTGTGCCGCCCATAGTCGTAAACGGCTCAATGCCGATCTCCTGGACGGTTAAGAATTTCGGTACCTCGGCAACTGTTCAGACCACGTGGACTGACCGCATCTTTCTTTTCGACGCTCAGCGAATGATCGATCTTGCATATATTGACCACGTAGGAGCGTTGGCGCCAGGTGCCGAATATACGCAAAATCGCGTTGTTCAGGTTCCGCTATTTCTTGAAGGCAATTTTCAGATATTTGTTCGGACAGACGCGTTTAACGCCGTTCCCGAATGCTCATTCGACAGCAACAACGACGCTTCCGGCTTCACGCAGGTCGGCCAGGACCTGCCCGATCTGCGCATAACAGGCACGAGCGCACCCGGCAGCGCCGCACTCGGCAGCACGTTCAATGTCGGCTGGACGGGCGGCAATTTTTCGTCGGCAATGACTCAGCCGGCGGCGTGGGCAGATACGGTATATCTTTCGTCCGACGCGACCCTAAGTTACGGCGACACACCGATCGGCGGCAAAGTCATCAATTCGCAGCTCGCGGCCGGACAGACCTATAACGCAAATTCGAGCGTCACGATCCCGAACGTGGCACCGGGCAACTACTATCTAATCGTAAATGCGGATAATGGCAATAACGTCGTCGAGGGCATCAATGAGGGCAACAATTCCTCGACGGCCGTCCCGATCACGCTGACGGCACCTCAGGTAGATCTGCAGGTGACGAGCGTTTCGGCAAACCCGGTGCTCTATTCGGGCCAATTCGCGGATATCTCATGGACGGTTTCGAACAACGGCGTAAATCCGACGGTCTCCGATAATTGGACCGATTACGTCATCTTGTCACGTGACCTGATCATCGATCCGAGTGACCGGATTATCGAGTATCGCAACCACGTTGGTGTGCTCGCCGGCGGAGCCAGTTACAGCGAGACGCGCTCTGTCCCGATTCCCAGCGGTTTGACCGGCGAATATAAAATCTTTGTGGTTACTGACCGAAATAACTCCGTCGTCGAATCGAATGAGGCTAATAATAGGAGTTTGCCGCTCACGGTTGATCTGCAACTGCCGCCGCCGGCCGAACTCAACATCACAAATATCACACCACCGGCGGCCGTTACGCTCGGCGGCGACGCGAGCTTTACGTGGACCGTTCAAAACGCCTCGGGGAACCAGGTTAACGGCGTATGGCAGGATTCGGTCTATCTTTCGACCGATCAAACATGGGACAGCGGCGACCCGCTCATTGGCCAAAAGCAGCACAGTGGTACAGTTGCGGCCTTTGGAACCTACACCGAAACGCTGACCGCTCCGATGCCGCCCGTCGAACCCGGCACCTATTATGTCATCGTCCGAACCGACGCGAGGAACACCGTGCGTGAGTCAAACGAGTCTAACAACGTATCAAGTTCCGCGTTGCAAACGACGGTCAGCGTCCAGAATCTGACACTCGGAACAGCGCTTACAACATCGCTCATTACCGCGCAGGAACGCTATTACAGCATTCTGAACACCCCGGCAGATGAGACAATGCTCATCACGCTAGACGGGCAGGACGGTTCGCGTAACGAACTGTATTCGCGTTCCGGCACGATGGTATCCCGAGCCAATTACCAATATCACGGATCAAATCAGGGCGGTTCCGACCAGGAAAACATTGTCCCGAACACCACGGCCGGAACCTACTACACGATGGCCCGAGGCGACTACGTGCCGTCGTCGTTTGCCGGAGATCTCAAGAAAGCCGATACCGCAAAGGCTAAGGCGACGGCAAATGCACAGGCCGTCATCATCCAGGCGTCGCTGCTGCCGTTCGGGATACGGACCGTTTCGCCGGGACAGGCGGGGAACAAGGGATACACATTTCTGAATATTGACGGTGCAAAGTTCCAAGACGGTGCCTCGGTCAAGATGGTAGGGCCCGGCGGTGTCGTTCTGACGCCGTTGCGGACCATATTTAGCGGCACGACCAACGTCAAGGCCCTGTTTGATCTGAATAACAGGACGGTCGGCGATTATCAGGTCGTATTGACCAATCCAAACAGCCAAGTGTCCACTTGGTCATCAAATTTCCACGTCCGCAGCGGCGGAGGGGACAACGTCTCGGCCGAGGTCGCCGGCGCCGGTGAGGTCCGCGTGGGTCGTTATTACCGATACACGGTCACGGCGAAAAATACCGGCTCGAACGATGCGATCAGCATTCCGATCCTTATCACCCTTTCAGGGCAGTTCGACTATCGGTTGTCGACGTCGAATCTGCTCGACGCCGAAACGCCCGGATACGATTCGTCGACCCGGCCGACGCATCTCGATGTAGATGGAAAGCGGATCATACTCCTCTACGCTCCGGTGATACGAAGCGGAGAGAGCGTAAACATCGGAGTCGACATCACATTCTCCGGGGCCGGAACCATTACCGCCACTACTCTACCATCGTTCTTTGACCCGTATACCCAACTGACGCCGCTCAACGCGCGGGCAATGGACAATCCGACTGACGGCACTGATCTGCTGTTATGTTTGACGAATCTGATGATCAAGGGGCTACTAAAAGCGATGAGCCGGATAATGCCGAAGGACTGTGCATTTGCCGTCGCGAATGCGGTAATAAACTTGGTTTCCGACACCGGTTTGAGTAATCTGCGGGGCGGATTTGATGCCTACGGAACCTTTTCGTCGCTTATGCAAAACGCCATAAACGTGGCGGGAGCGTGTGCTAAAGACGCGTTGGCACATCTGCCGTGGGTTCAGATCTTTTTGGAGATTTACGACTTGGTGCAGTTGCTTCAAAACGCACTTGATTGTGTGCAAAAGGCCTACGAAGTTGTCTATCACGTCAATCTTTCGCGGTCGATCGACCCCAATGAGAAACTCGGGCCGGTAGGTTTCGGGCCTGAGCGATGGGTGCCGATACATAAACCTTTGCTCTATCGGATAAATTTTGAGAACAAGGCCAATGCGACCGCACCGGCACAAAAGATACGGGTCATCGACCAACTGCCGTCGACGCTCGATCCGCGCACGGTAAGGCTGATCGAAATGGGATTCAAGCAATATCGTGTCGAGGTGCCGACCAACAGAGCGTTCTGCCAGACACGGCTGCAACTCGGGGCCGATCTGAACAACCTGAAGGCGGACATTTCGGCGGGCCTCGACGTAACGACCGGCCGGGTGACTTGGAATTTCACTGCCATCGATCCGGCGACTAACGAGCAGCCGCTAAATCCGCAAGCCGGAATATTGCCGCCGAACAATGCCCAGAACGACGGTCAGGGTTATGTCATTATCTCGGCTGAGGCGGCCGATCTCCAGCCGACGCGAACCGATATTGCCAATGCGGCAACCATCTATTTTGACGACAACGAGGCGATCGCGACCAACACGACGACTAATCTGCTCGACGCCGATATTCCGATAAGTCAATGCTCGGCACTGCCGGCGACGACCGATAGCCCGTCGATACCGCTGTCGTGGTCCGGCAGCGACGACGCCAACGGTTCGGGGCTCAAGAGCTTTGACGTATTTGCATCAGAAAACGGCGGGGCGTACCTGCCATTCTTGAGCGGCACGACCGAGACCGCCGGGGTGTTTAACGGCAAATACGGCCGCAGTTATCGGTTCTATTCCGTGGCGACCGACAACGCCGGAAACATCGAGGCAGTTCCCGCGGGGCCTGATGCCGCGATCACTGTGCTCGGCGGAGCCTATGAGAGTGATGTAGCCTCGCGTCCAAACGGGAATAATGATGGGACGGTCGACGCGTCGGATGTGTCTCAAGTGCGGCGGTTCGCGGCGAAACTCGATACCGATTTTCAGTACAACGAGTTTCAGCGGGCCGACTCATCGCCGCTGCTCGCGGGTGGCGATGGTGTCCTGTCGGTCGCTGACGTGATGCAGGCGTCGCGATTCTCGCAGGGGCTCGACGCGGTTCGTTTGAGTGCCGGGCCGCTGACGGCGAGCGGTGTGAGCGGCCAAACCAAGGACGGACGATCTGCCGGGTTGCTGCCGCGTGGATTGACGCCGGTATTTGTCAGCCGAACCGGAAATAAATTGGTCGTCGGCGTTCGGATCGAGGCTCAGGGCGATGAGACCGGCATCGGTTTTACGCTAAATTACAACACCGCCGACATCGCAAATCCGGCAAATATTACGCTCGGTAGCGATGGTGCCGGCGGGCTGTTGACCGCCAATTCAAGCCAGGCGGGCAAGGTCGGGATCATTTTTGACAAGCCGCCGGGCTCGCCGCTGGCCGCGGGTTCGCGTCAGATCGTGAAAATCGAGTTTGACGTGGTCAATCTCCTTGGGTCCCAGACGCCGATCACGTTCGGCAACGATCCCGTTAAAAACGAGGTCGTCGACAGTACATCTACGCCTGTGACCACCACATTTACCGATTCGATGGTGTCAGTGCACGCTCCGACCGCGGCCGGAGTGACAGTCGCCGGACGGGTGACAGACCCGGCGGGGCAGCCCGTCGTGAATGCGACGATCACGATCGCGGATGACAGCGGACATACGGTTCGGGCGATCTCGAATGCCTTTGGATACTATGGTTTCCAAGACATCGAGGTCGGCAGGACGTATATTGTCTCGGTGGAGCACAAATCGCGGCGGTTCACGCGGCCGAGTATCGTGCTCTCGCTAAACGATGCGGTCGGCGACCTGAATTTTGTGACGATCGAATGACGACGGGTCAATTGCGGGTGAGTTCGCGTTGAAACCAGGCCTTTGCGAATGTCCATTCGCGGCGGACGGTGGTTTCGGATACCTTCAGGATGTAGGCGGTCTCCTCGATCGAGAGGCCGCCGAAAAAACGCAGCTCGACGATCTTTGCCTGACGCCTGTCGACAGTCTCCAAGGAAACGAGAGCTTCCTCAAGCCTGAGTATGTCAAACTCTTTTTTGTCCGGCAGGCTGACGGCGTCGTCGAGAACGATGCGTTGGCCGCCCGAGCGTTTGTGGGCGTTGCGTTTGCGGGCGTGGTCGATCAGTATCTTACGCATTACCTCGGCGGCGACCGAGAAAAAATGTGCCCGGTTCTGCCACGACACATTTTCCCAATTTACGAGCCTGATGTACGCCTCGTGGACGAGAGCGGTGGCCTGAAGAGTATGATCGCTGTTTTCCTTGGCGAAATAGGCGTGGGCCAACCGGCGAAGGTCTTCGTAGACCAGCGGCAGTAACTCGTCCGGAGCCGTGTCGCTCCCGGCACTCATTTGATTTAACAATACGGTGACGTCGTCCGCGTGACCCATAATTAAGGTGTTCGTGCAGCGAACACCTTAAAATCGTACCACAAGCCTCGCAAGTGACGGCAAGTCAATCTTGCCGCGCAGTTAATTCTTGGGTTTCGCCGGTTGGTCCGGTGCCGCGACGGTTGCGCCGACGATGTAGCTGTCGCGTGAGCGAACGATCATATTGGGGCGGTTGACCCTGACCTTGATGTCCTTTCGCTGGCCGGGTTTTCCCTCTTCGCGAGGAACATAGCC
>JAYVUD010000052.1:0-3210 GCA_043788335.1 Chloracidobacterium sp.
AGCAGATTTTGGAATAGCACCTAAGAATCCATCGGCTGACGCATTAACGGCCCCTTCAGCCAAATCTTTCTTTGCGTTAGGATTGTCTGCATAAGCGACCGAAAAAGATGCGTTCCCGGTGTGCCACCAAAGTTTCTTTCCGCCAACACTGGCTTCGGCACTGTTACGTTCCTCGGTTGGATTCGAACTTATATCAATCGAAAACCTGCCTTCAGGCGAAACATATGTTTTGTTTTGGGCACACGCTTGACAAGTAAAGAGCAGGACGGCAATCACGAATAAAGAAGATTTTTGTAACATAATTTTAGCCTCACATTTGGCGGCATAGCCGCCTCGAACCTTTTTGTAATTTACGGCGAAGCATATCGTCGCCGCTCGGCGAGTTTACTTCTCGAAAAACTTAGCAATTCCCTTATGACAATCGTCGGTCATGCGGGCCTTAGCGTTCACCTGAACGCCTTGTTCGAGCGCTTGGGAAAACTCTAGGGCGTCGATGTCGTAGAGCAAACGCTTTGTCATCGCGACGGCGGAGGCACTTACTTTTGTATAGGTTGAGGCGTAGTCGAAGACGGCGGTGTCGAAATGTTCTTCGGGGAAAAGCTGATTGACGAGGCCGTTTGCGCGGGCTTCGCTCGACGAGTATTCGAAACCGCGTGTGAGCAGTTCGAAGCTTTTCTTTTCGCCGAGGTTTCTGCGAAGTATCGCCGCCACCATCGCGGGCACGAAACCGATCTTGACCTCAGGATAACCAAACCTCGCGTTGTCCGTCGCCAGCACGAGATCGCACGCCGTCGCCAGCCCGCATCCGCCCGCCAACGCCCGCCCCTGAACCGCCGCGATAACAGGCACACGAACCTTGCGAATGATCTCGAATAACTCAGCGAGCGAGCGAGCGTCTTCGACATTCTCCTCAAGCGAAGCCGCCGCGATCTTTTGCAAAGCACTCAGATCCGCCCCCGAACAAAAATCCTTCCCCGCACCACGTATTACGATGCATTGCAACGATTCATCAGCGTCTGCCTCACGTAAAGCATCTTTCAACGCCGCAATAAGCTCGTCATTCAGAGCATTACGCTTGTCGGGACGGTTGAGAGTAATTAGACAGATCGATTCGGCTGTTTCGACAAGAAGTATATTCATCAAAGTTAGGATTATTCCGAGCTAATTAATAATTAGTAATTAGATAATTATTAACTATTTCCTCGCAGATGAAACGATCGAAGAGATGATTTTAACGAGCTGAAGTCGATCGTCCTCAATCGATCTGTATTCTGCTTCGCTGATGATCGCCCCGTGGAACAACACCATCAACCAATATTCAGTCTCAAGTGCGCGCCGCCGTGCGATGCCGAATTCGGAGATGAATACGTCTCGATTTTCTGCCCCTACCGCCGCCTTGACATGCCTGCCTATGTTGGTGCCGGAGATCAGCAATTCCTTCGACAACACAAACTCCCGCTTATCCTGGTTTAGATAGTGACAGAGTTTCACGATGCGAAGTGCGAAGTCGAGAGACTTGTCGAGGACTAAATTATCGCTCATCACTTTTACAGAAACGCTCCCAAATTTAATTAGTAATTATTAATTTGGCAATTACTAATTAATAGATCAAAACAGCTTCGCGGCTTTATCGATCTCGGCGGCAAAGCGTTCGAGGGTTGCGGCTACGACCTGTATCTGCTCGCCCGCTTCTTTCCAGTCACGCTGTTCGATGGCTTCGCGAACGCCGGGCAGGGTTTTGACGCCGTAACCCGTGTAAAATCCGGGAGCGTAAATCTGATGCTTGAACCAATCGCGCCGCGGCAGCCCGGCGTCGTTCATCAGCGAGCGTTCGCTGTTGATGAGTATCTCGTCAAGCTGTTTCTGCACCGCGGGAGCGGCGATCTTGCCGTTTGACGCCTTTTGGTAGTTTGCCGCGCTGGCCTGCAGTCGCTTCAGTGCCGTTTGCAAACGAGCGAAGTCGATCTTTGGCACTTCGCCCTTTGGTGACGGCATGATGTACGTTTCGGTCGGATCCTGGACCGCCTTGAGCATGCCGTTGGCGATGAGTTTGTTCATCGACGCCGTTTCGTCTCGCATATTGTCGGTGAGACGCGTGACCTCAGCTACATAGGTTCTGACGGTGTCGGCGAAATTGGTAAATTCGAATGGCAACGTGTCCGCGTTCGCAAATCTCAGCACAGAGTGGCCGCAGACTTTCGACAGCGTGACGCCGTACGCGAAATCCGGATCACCGAACCGCGAATAGTGTTCGAACGAGTCGTATATCGAGTGATAAGAACCGCCGCCACCTTCGCCGCCAAACCCGAGGTTCATCGAGGCGATGCCGAGGTGCTGCAGAAACGGCGTAAAGTCCGACCCGGAGCCGAGAGCACCGACACGCAGATCGGGCCGCTCCGACGCCTCCTTGCGAGCGGCGGGCGAACCGCCGACTATCTGTTGAGCCCGAGCACGTTCCCAGACCGAGAGTTTCGTCTCGGGGTCGGTAATGTCGCGGGCGACCTCGTTCATAAATTTCTCGAGCGTATGCGAACCGCCCATTCCCAGAAATCCGCGGCCGTTCGAATCGGTATTGATGTAAACGGCGGCCTTTTTGCTCAGTTCATCGGCGTGAGTCTCGACCCACTCGGTCGAACCCATCAGCCCCTGTTCCTCGGCGTCCCAACTGCAATAGACGATGGTCCGCTTAGGCCGCCAGCCTGTTTTCGCGAGTTCACCGATGCCGCGAGCCTCGTCGAGCATCGCGACCTGGCCCGAGACGGGGTCGTCGGCACCGTTTACCCACGCGTCGTGGTGATTGCCGCGAATGACCCATTCGTCCGGCCGTTCGCTGCCCTTCAGCTTAGCGATGACGTCGTAGATCGGCCTGATGTCCCAGTTAAACTCAAGATTCATATGCACCGTCGGCGTCGTGCCGCCAAAGTGATACGTCAGCGGCAATGCTCCGCGCCACGCGTCGGGGACGACGGCACCGTCGAGATTTCGCAAGATCGGCTGTGCGTCGGCGTACGAGATCGGCAGCACCGGTATCTTGGTGATGGTCTCGGCGTCCTTTCGGTCGATGCGTTTTGCGTCCTTGGTCGCCCCGACGCCCTTGGTCAGCGGGTCACCGGGATATAACGGCATATCCATTACGGAACCACGCTGGACGCCGTTGTCATTGCGGTACGCACCTTTCGGATAGACGTCGCCCTGATAATAACCGTCGTC
>JAYVUD010000053.1:0-20205 GCA_043788335.1 Chloracidobacterium sp.
ATGGCTACAAGGACGACAAAGACAACCCGTATTTGGCGAGCTATGATGCAGACGATGAGAAAAATCCCGGCTGGCTGATGAGCTCGGTGCCGGATGCGATCGAGCGATATTTCAAGGGTGACCGGGCGATCATCGCACTCGATAATTGTTATTCCGGCTCGATGGTCAAGGCGGTCAAGTCGCGTAAACGCCGCGTCTCGTATGCCGTGATGGCATCGTCCTCGGCAAGCCAGGCGTCGACCGGAAACTGGACATTTACCGAGGCGATCATATCGGCGTTTCGCGGATCGCCGGTCACCGACGATAACGGCGACGGCATCGTGACGTTTGCCGAACTCGAGGCAAACGCCGAGGCCGACATGCTCTTCGGTGAGGAGCAAGTTGCATCATTTGCCTTCACCGGCAGTTTCGACCCAAACACAAAGATAGCCGACTCGGTGCCGACAACCGCCGCCCGCATCGGCGAACGTGTCGAGGTCTATACCGATAACGACTGGTATAAGGGCTACATCATCGGATCAAGGAACGGTAAGTTTCAGGTCCACTATTACGGTTACGAACAGACGGATGATGAATGGATATCGCCAAGATCCATCCGCGTCCCCAAAATAACCTCAGCCTACAAGATCGGCGAACGCGTTCAGGTCGAATATAAAAAGAACTGGTATCCGGCTCACATTCTCAATATTAAAGGCGGCTCGCATTTCGTCAGCTACGACGATTATGACACCGACGAAAATGAGTGGGTGTCGTCAAAGCGGATCCGGAAGACGAAATGAATTGGCTCGATAGAGAAGCTCTAGGAAAGGCAACAACGGACAGAAGCTGTGACTAACGGTCGTCCCCGTATCGCTTTAGCTCCGCGATTCTTGCCTTGTGCTTGGGGTCGGATTTGATCATTTTCCATATTTGCTCGGCTTTCTGCTGGCGTTCCGTGATGTATTTGTCGATAGTATTTTTGTTTGCCTCGTAGTGGACGACGATTGCTGCAATGTCGACGACCGAGTACATCTCTGAGGGAAAGGATGTGAAGATATCGCCAGGAGATTGGCCGCGATTGTGTGCCTCGACGATCATATCTACCAGCAAACGTGTATCCTTGACGCGAATCGTGCCGTCTTCCCAATTCTTCAATAGATCTGATTCTGTCGACCGTTGTTTCATAATTTAGCCAACGCTACCATTTGTTTTCTGACTTCAATTTACACCAAGCTTTTGGGGAATGTAATGGAAACAGGCCGACTTTGGTATCCTGATATGAATGAACGAACGCTACAGTCGACAGACCTTGTTTCCCGCGATAGGGAATGCGGGGCAGGAGAAACTACTTGCGGCACGCGTGCTGATCGTCGGGTGCGGTGCTCTCGGGGCTTTGCATGCAGAGATGCTTTCACGTGCGGGCGTCGAGCATCTGCGGATAGTCGACCGCGATTTTGTCGAATTTACCAATCTCCAACGGCAGACGCTTTTTAGCGAGTCGGACGCTGCCGAACGCCTGCCGAAGGCGGTCGCCGCGAAAAATCGCATTTCGCAGATCAACAGCGAAACGGACGTCGAGGCGATCGTAGCGGACGTCAACCATTCGAACGTCGAGCAGCTTATAGACGGCTGCGATCTCGTTATCGACGGCACCGATAATTTTCAGGTCCGATACCTGCTCAACGACGCCTGCGTCAAACTCGGCACGACGTGGATCTACGGTGCAGCGGTTTCGAGTTACGGGACGACGATGACGATCATTCCGGGCTCGACGCCGTGTTTGCGGTGCATTTTCGACGAGATGCCGGACGCCGGTTCGTCGCCGACCTGCGATACCGCGGGCGTGATCATGCCGATCATCGCGACCGTTTCCGCGGTGCAGGTTGCCGAGGCGTTAAAGATACTGGTCGGCGACACGGCGTCGCTCCACGGATCGCTGATGCAGTTTGACGTCTGGTCGAACGACCGCCAACGGATTAAGCTCGGCGAGCCTAACGCGGACTGTAAAACCTGCGGACAACGCGTTTTTGAGTATCTCGACGCCGAAAATGCTGAGTTTTCCGCCGTACTATGCGGCCGCGATGCCGTCCAGATCGCACCGCCGACGGCGACCAGCCTGGATCTCGTGCAGCTTGCCGCAACATTATCCCGAATTGTGGACGTTAAGCAAAATGAATATCTCGTCCGCTTTATGTCGGCTGATAATGAAATTACGGTCTTTCGCGACGGTCGTGCGATCGTCAAAGGGACCGATGATATCTCGCACGCTCGCTCACTATATGCACGTTACGTTGGAGTTTGAGGCAAAATGGTACGAACTAAAAGCGCTTGTCGCCTGACGTTTGGGAGAATAGATATATGAAAGCAAGGCCAAAGGTCGTGATCATCGGCGGCGGTTTCGGCGGTTTGCGGGCGGCGAAGGCGCTGGCAGACAAGTCGGTCGATGTCACGCTCATCGACCGCAAGAATCACCATACTTTTCAGCCGCTGCTCTATCAGGTTGCAACCGCCGTGCTCTCGCCCGGCGAGATCGCACAGCCGATACGCCGAATATTGCACCGCTACCAAAATATCGAGGTCATACTAGGCGAAGCCGCCGGATTTAACAAAGAATCGCAGACTGTCACGTTGGCGGACGGTTCCGAGATCGGTTACGACTATCTGATAGTCGCGGCCGGGGCACGCCATTCGTATTTCGGCCACGACGATTGGGAAGGTGTCGCTCCCGGACTAAAGACGCTGGAGGATGCCGTCGAAATGCGCCGGCGTATCCTGCTGGCGTTTGAGAACGCCGAACGCGAAGCGTACCTGACCGGAGTTCAAAAGCAGCTCAATTTTGTCGTCGTGGGCGGCGGCCCGACCGGCGTCGAACTCGCCGGAGCGATCGCCGATATTGCTCGGCTCGCACTTGCCAAGGATTTCAAACTCATCGACACTCGATCCGCTCGCGTTATGCTGTTCGAAGGCTCGGAACACATCCTCGGCACGTTTGCCAAGGACCTTTCTCAAAGCGCACGATCACAGCTCGAGAGTCTCGGTGTGGATGTCCGGGTTAAGAGTTTCGTGACTGATCTCGATCCGGGCCGCGTAATGGTCGACGGTGAATGGATCGACTGTGATGTCGTGCTGTGGGCGACCGGCGTGGCGGCGTCGCCGCTGGGCACGGCGTTAGGCGTTGAGACCGATAAAGCGGGCCGCGTGCTGGTCGAGCCCGACCTGTCTGTTCCGGGTTTCAAAAACATCTTTGTCATTGGCGACATGGTTTGGCTGCTCCAGGAAAACGGTGAACCCGTACCCGGCGTCAGCCCCGCGGCGATGCAGATGGGGCGGTTGACGGCAAAGAACATACTTTGCGATCTCAAAGGTCAGCCGCGAGCGACGTTTCGTTACGTCGACAAAGGCTCGATGGCGACCATCGGCCGCAGCAAGGCGATCGCCGAGGCCCAAGGGTTCAAATTCAAGGGATTTATCGCCTGGCTGATGTGGTTGTTTCTGCACGTGTTCTTTCTGATCGGCTTTAAGAACCGCATCGCCGTGATGTTCGACTGGTTTTGGGCATACCTCACCCGCGAACGCAGTGCCCGCTTGATCACGGGCGACGCCGAGGAAATGGGCGTCGCCGTACCGAGATCACCCGCCGGTTCGTTAGTGGCCGAAATCGTGCCGCGAACCCCGGCCCAAACCGAGACACCAACGGCAAACTAGGCATTCGGCACTGCGATTGGCTTTAGCCCGTCTAGCAAAAGAATTTCGGCCGAAGTTTGGTATTATATTTGGAGCCAAACTTTAGCTTTTCGGTTGATCAATTAAATGAAGAAACTCGTTCTCGCTTTCCTATTACTTTCATTATTTTCTACTATCATCGATGCCTCGGAGCCATCGGTGTGGTCCGTCAATTCGCGTGCCGATGTCCTCAAGGGTGATGCCCGCGGCGTTTCGATCGACGATAACGGAACGATCAGCCTGGCACCGAAGATGACCGAGATCTTCAAGACCGAACAGTCGTTTATCTGGTCGAGTGCGGTTGACGCGGTGGGCAACGTCTATCTCGGAACCGGCGGCGACGGCAAGGTTTTCAAGGTCGATGCCACGGGTAAGGGTTCGATGCTGGCGGATCTTGCCGAAATGAACGTAACGGCCCTCGCGATCTCGGCGGGCGGCGACCTGTTTGCGGCGACATCACCCGACGGCAAAGTCTATCGCATTTCTGCAGCGGGTAAGGCTGAGACCTATTTCGAGCCAAAAGATAAATACATCTGGTCGCTCGCGGCCCTCGCCGACGGTAGTCTCGCCGTCGGTTGCGGTGACACCGGAAAGATCTACAAGGTTAAGGCGTCAAATGCGTCGCCGGCGAGCTCATTGCTTTATGACACAAGTGAAACGCATATCATTTCGCTGGCAACGGACAAGGCTGGAAACTTGTACGCCGGTTCGGATTCGAGCGGGATAATTTACCGTTTCGGCGCCGACGGCAAACCGTTTGCCGTCCTTGATTCGCCATTACGTGAGATCCACGATCTGGCGGTCGGGGCTGACAACTCGGTCTACGCTCTGGCTCTCGGCGAGTCCGCCTCGGCTGCCAAGCCGGCGGACGCAGCGGCGGCGACTCCGGCCGCCGAAAACAAGACGGTTTCGGTTGAAAAGGCCAATCCGGCAACCCCGGAGACACCCGCAAAGAGCCGCTACGATCTTTCGGCCGCCAAATCGGCGGTCTACCACATTTCGCCGGATGGCGGCAGCGATATCATTTGGGCTTCGAACACGGTGATCGGGTTTTCGCTCTATGCCCAACCGAGCGGCGGTGTCCTCATCGGTACATCGGACAAAGGCCGCATTTACGGTGTCACCAACGAGGGCCGTGAAAAGCTGGTTGCCCAGTCGGGTGCAAGCCAAATATCGACGCTCGTCGCCGGCGGTTCGGGAGTTTACGCTACGTCCAGCAATCAGGGTTCGCTGTATCGCATCGGGCCTGAGACCGCAGCGGATGGCAGTTACGAATCTGCCGTTCTCGATACCAAAACGACGTCCTCGTGGGGACGTGTCTGGTGGCGTTCCACCGGAAATGTCGCGATTCAGACCCGAAGCGGAAACACGGATAAGCCGGACGAAACCTGGAGCGGTTGGTCGACATCTGCCACGGACCGGCGAGGCGGCCAGATCGCGAGCCCGAAGGCAAGATATTTTCAATGGCGGGCGACGCTGACTGCGTCAGGCCCGGGTTCGAGCCTCAGCGATGTCAACGTTTCGTTCATCGGCCGCAATATTGCCCCCGAGGTCCTGTCGATCCAGGTGTTTCCGACTAATGTCGGCCTGCTGGCAAATCCGCCACAGCAGATAGATCCGAATATCGAACTTGCCGGAATGGACTCGGCAACATTCGGCATCCCGTCCGCCGCGGTACCGCCGCGAAAGGCGTTTCAACGCGGAGCGACCTCGTTGCAATGGACCGCCGAGGATCGCAACGGCGACAAGCTCACCTATGACGTCTACTATCGCGAGATGGGCGAATCCACCTTTAAGCTGCTCCGCGCCGACCTCGCTGAAAACTTCATTGCCATCGACGGCCAGTCGCTTGCAGATGGTCGATATGTTTTCAAGATAGTTGCTAAAGATTCGTCGTCAAATCCGGCGTCGGTCGCCCTGACCGGCGAACGCGTCACCGAACCCGTCGATATTGATAACACGCCGCCGACCGTGACCGCAGTCGGAATGCCGGAGATCAACGGCGAACGGGCGCGGGTCGTCTTTGACGCGGTCGACTCGGCAAGCCGCCTTACGCGTGCCGAATACAGCGTAAATGCCGGTCCGTGGCTGCCGATCTATGCCGACGACGGCATCTCCGACGGACAGACAGAACGCTACACGGTCGATATCGCCGTCAAAACAGCCGGCGAATATTCAGTCACGATCCGTGTTTTCGACGTCAACGCCAATGCCGGAAACGCACGGGTGATAGTCAAAAAATAGCAGTAGAAAATCGAATATGAGCTTGAACGAAAAGAGCGTGATAGTTATCACGGGTGCCGGGTCGGGCATCGGCCGGGCTCTGGCCGTCCGTCTATCGAAAGAGAACGTCGCAGGTATTGCCATTTCCGATGTAAGTGAGGCGGGATTGTCCGAAACGGCAGCGATGATCGAAGCCGGCAGCGTGCCGGTCTCGACGCACATCGTCGATGTTTCGAAGATCGACGAGGTCAAGCGTCTTGCCGAAGATGCCGTCGCCCATCACGGCCGGGTCACGCATTTGATAAACAATGCCGGCGTTGGCGTGATGGGTACGTTCGAGCATCTCTCGATCGAGGATTTTGAGTGGCTGATGAGCATCAATTTTTGGGGCGTCGTCTACGGGTGCAAGGTGTTTCTGCCGATACTGCAGCTACAGGAATCGGCCCATATCGTCAATGTTTCCAGCGTTTTCGGCTTTATCGCACCCGAGGAGCAGTCGGCGTACTGCGCGGCAAAATTTGCCGTCCGCGGATTTACCGAGAGCCTGCGGCACGAACTCGCGGGTTCAAACGTCACCGTCTCCGCAGTTCATCCCGGAGGCATCAAAACCGAGATCGCCCGCAACGCACGCCTCGGCGAGGGCACGCCCGAAGAGTGGAAAGAGCAGGGGGCGAAATTTTTTGATAAAGCCGCCCGGACCACGCCCGAAACCGCCGCCGACGTCATCCTGAAAGGGATAAAGGACAAAAATCCGCGCATCCTCATCGGTCAGGACGCCTACGCCATCAGCATAATTTCGCGGCTGTTCCCGCGACGATATCTAGGAATAATCGAATGGATCAGCGGGCACAAGATGAGTCTCCGGAAGAGGTAGACGCCGAAAGCGGACTCTTTAAGCAAGATCATTCGTGCATCAAGACCCGAAATCCCGCCTGCCTGAAATGATCGTCGGTCGTCAACGCGTCCGTGATTCCGAGTTCCCTCATAACGACAAACGACGAACAATCGGTCAGTCCCCACGTCTTGTCAGGCCGCGATTCGTACAGAAAAAACGCACGCTTAAACAAATCGGACGATAACGCAACGATCTCGGTATCCGGGTCCGAAACGAGAACGTCGATCGCCAATTTGGCGGCATTCCGAAATTCCAACGACGAGAGGCCGTCGGCTATCTCGGTCAGAACGAACTCAGTAGTCACATACGATCGCCGTGAACCGATCAGGCGATCTCGCCATTTTACCGCCGAGCCATGCCATTGATCGCGCGGGTTAATGATCGCGTAAACAAACGAAGTGTCGACAAAAATGGAACGGCCCGGGATCACTTTCTAATCCTCTATCTTTCCGTGTGCATAGAAATCGTGCCGTGCGGATAGGTCGACCGGACCGTTGATTTGTATTTCGGAAAGCGACTCAAAAAGGTGACGGCGTCCCCCGTTGCCGGACGCCGCGGTATTTCCATTCGAATAGCGAACCTCTATCTTCTCGACTAGTTCCAGCACCTCTTCCTGAGCACCGGGCGGCAAGTGGATCACCTTTTGATTAATCGTTTCGGCGACATTCATACTAGCTCGATAATACTATTGAAAACGTACTTATGCCAAGAAAATCCTCACGCCCCGACGTTCGCCGTCTATTTCTTAGGCAACGCCATGGTCTTGCTCTCGCTTTCCATTTCCAGATGCCTGGTCGTGTTGTCAGTCACGCTCGGCGGAACGAGGTCACCGGTTTTGTAGCGTGACTCGGGCGAGACGAACTGGGTTTGCGCGGGCGGCAGCGTCTGGCTAGAAACCGGCTGAAAAGCAGGCTGCGAGTTGACCGGAGCGATCGCGGCAGCACGCTCATCCATCCGGCGGATCTGAATATACTGTGCGATCCCCGAACCGATCGATCCAAAAGCCGGGATAAGCAGCCAGTACCACCACGCCTGCCCCCTTGCCGCTCCGGTAAAGAACAAAATAAAAGCTACTATCAAAAACGCGAGGCCTGTAAAGAATTTCGTTATCGCACCTTCAAAGCTTATCGGTTTACCCTTGCGGTCGACCAGGGCCTGGGCACGTGGTATCACGCCGGAAAGAGCATTTGAAACGTTTCCGAGATCGGTCCCGCACGTCCGGCAGAATTTACCGGTTTCGGGGTTTTGTTGACCGCATTTTGGGCAAAACATAGGTTCTAGTCTTCCTTTGATCTCTGACGTCTGGCTTCAAATAGTACTACGCCGGCGGCGACCGATACGTTCAGCGAATCTATTTTTCCATACATCGGTATTTTTACCAAAACGTCGCAGTTCTCCGCGACCAATCGATGCAGACCGGAACCTTCGCCGCCCAGCACGAGAGCCGAGGGACGCGTCCAGTCCCAGTCCGTGTAGCTCATCTCGCTGTCGACGCTGGTGCCGACGACCCAGATATTGCGTGACTTGAGCTCTTCGATCAGGCGGTTGAGATTGCCCGTCTTGGCAACACGGACGTACTCGACCGCACCGGCGGACGATTTGGCGACGGTATCGGTGAGCCCAACGGCACGCCGCTCGGGTAAAATTACGCCGTCAGCACCGGCACATTCGGCCGCCCGCAGGATCGCACCGAGATTGCGCGGGTCTTCGACGCCGTCGAGCACCACGATCAGCGGATCTGCCGCGGCGTCCAGGATCGCGTCCACATCGACATAGTCGGCGGCGGCGGTAAATGCCATCACGCCCTGATGGTTGACGCCCGATTCGATATGTTTGGCGAAATTATCCCTCGGTATCCGGCTCCACGCTATCGAACGCGTCCGGCACAGGTCAATGATCTCCGAGAGTCTCCGTTCCTGTGCTCCGTCCGCGATCAGCACCTTGTCGACGCGTCTGCTCTCGGCCCGCAGAGCCTCGAGCACCGGCAGGACGCCGAATATCACAGATCTGTTTGACGGAGGCTCGTCGGGTCGTTTTGACGGTGCCGGACGTCTGGTGTCAGCCGCTTCCGGACGACGAAAATCGCGCCGAGCGCCGGTCTTTGTGTTTCTGCTCTTCATAAAAGATGCCACTGCAGGCGTGAATATTTGTTCATCTGCCGAAGATTGCTCCTTGAAAAAGTTTTGCCAAATTCAAATTTCGCAAAACCCGCACGCTGCATACCTTTTGGATCTTTGCGTTCATCGATCTCCCAAACAGAGCTGAGTGGCTTTCGCACGTCGCGGTAATTGTCGATAAATCGGGCATTCGGGGCAAGTGCGATGAGCATTTGGGTGAGCCGTTTCATGTTTTCGACCGCCAAGAACGTCTTTTCAATGCCGAGGCACGAAAAATCGAATCCCGCCAACATTACCCTGAAACCGCTCGGGTTTCCGCGGTCGTAAATGTCCAAAACCGCCTCAGCTTTCCCCGTTTCGACCTGGTCGAGCACCTTGACCTCTTTGCCTCGCCGCAGTTTCTCGGTCTGGTCGATCCGGCTTTCTGAGATAGTGCCCGCCACGATAACGGCGATATCGTCAAGTGCAAGGCCGGTCACGCCGCCGCTGCCAAAATCGATCAGGTTGAGCGAGCTGTCGCCAAATCTGATCCCGCGTAAACGTACCGGCGAACGATCGGGCATCAATTTTTCATCGCTCACTGCAAAAGCATCGATCCCCAGCGGTTTGAGCGCCTCGATAATGATGTCGGCTTCGGGTTGCGATCCGGCCCGTGCGATCGGAAGGGGATAGCCCGTCGCGGCGATCTCGGCCAACTTTTCCGGCTCCAACCCGACGATGCCGGCGATTGCCGTCAGGTCAGCGCCTGTCGCAACGGCGGCCGGTCGTATGATCACATTGAATGCAGGCTCCCAGGCCTCGAGTTTCCTTAGCTTGGGAGCGACCAGATCGGCCCGGCCCAGATCGACGGCGAGCTCCGTCGAGCAATACATGCACAGCGCCCGGATTGGCGGATTTAGACGGCTGCATTTACCGCAGGCGACCATCTCGCTCTGCCCGAACGCAATGTTCTCCGATTGGATCCGCATTTCGCCCGCTGATGTTATTGGATCTGAATCTGCATCGGCCATCTTTATTCCACCTACGTCTTTCGAATTTTAGCATCAACCACGCGAAATTGCTTGACCATTGTCGGCGTCGGGGGCAAACTAAGAACTGGTTCATTTTTGACAGCAGTAGATATTTTGAAGTTGGGGTTAGTTTTTTAAATATTGTATTGGTTAAGCAGAGTTTTATCTTTTAGAGACGATTTGATCCGTTTATTTGACAGCTATTTGAGCTTGCAGCCGGTCTCGGCCACCTTTCTTCAATATGTCGTCTGCTTTGGGAATGTAGGTTATTCTCGCGGTTAGAGGTACATTGCAATGCAGTTCGATACGACTACGAGTTCGTCTTGGCAGTTCGGACATCGTGGCCGCGTAGCCGTATTTATCGACGGCAACAATCTGTTTCACGCGGCCCGTTTTCATAACATAGATATCGATTACAATAAGCTTTTGCGCGTGCTGCTCGGCGATGGGCGACTGCTCCGTGCATTTTTCTATACGGGGGTCGACGTCGGTGCCGAGCGTCAGCAGGGATTCCTGCTGTGGATGCGGCGAAACGGTTTTCGCGTGATCCAGAAAGAACTCAAGACCTTTTACGATGGTACGCGAAAGGCAAATCTCGACGTCGAGATCGCCGTCGATATGCTCAGCCTCGCCGGTCGATACGATACCGCGGTGCTCGTCTCGGGCGATGAGGATTTTGTCTATGCGGTCAATGCGGTCGCGTACAAAGGGTGCCGCGTCGAGGTTGCCGGATTTCGGTCGAACACTGCACCGCGTCTGATCGACGTCGGCGATTTTTTCATTGATCTCGGTGACATCGCCGATCTGATCCGAAAGGACAGCGCCCAGTCCGGCGAGTACGATGTGCCGTCATTTGTTCCGCCCGGCGAGGCGATCCCCGGCGAACATGGCCGTCATGAGGGATTTCAGCGGCATTCGCGTCCCGCCGCACCGGCACGTGATTTCGCTGATGATGAACGTGACAAGGACCCCGACATGGTTAGGATCTCGGACGATAGATGAAACTTTTTACCGTAGACGAGGCAAATGCGATATTGCCCGAAATAATACCCAAGCTCCACCGGATCCGCGAGCTCTATGCCAGGATCGCCGTGATGCGAGATTCGGCACGCGAGGCAGCCGCGGCGTCGCAATTTGGCGGCGGCATGGCGGGCGGCACCGACTATGTAAACACGCTCTACAACGTCGGAAAGTTCACCACCGAATTACACCAGACCGGCATTGAATTGAAAGATTACGAACGCGGCTTGATCGACTTTCCATGTATGCGAAATGACCGGATCATCTATCTGTGCTGGCAGATCGGCGATGGAAACGAGATCGAATGGTGGCACGAGACCGACGCCGGATTTGCCGGCCGCCAAAGACTCTGAGGTTATCCACAGGGCCATTATTTTTCCACAAGCGCGCAACATTATTAAAAATATCTGACAAGTTCAGCTTTTTGTGCGCTTTACTATTGACTACTTAAAGTGTTTCCTGATACAGTCAGGAAGATTTCCCGTGTCTCACAAAACTTAAGAGTCGACTAGACTACCTCCTTTGCCTTATGAAATGCCCGGTTTGTAATCGGAATCTGGCGCCGACATTATCGATCTGCCTGACTTGCGGAGCGATGATGAACGACTCCGTGCGCGAAGAACTCCAGACCAGCCTTGCACCGGTCTCCGGTCAACTACGGGCTGAACGTGTGCAGGTGCGACCGCCTGAGATTGTGCCGCCGCCCAAACCGTTGTACGCGAGCGATCGTCCGATCGCGGCGGTTGCGACCGCCCGGCGTGTCGAGACGGCCGCATTGGCGACACCCAAGACCAGTCCGACACTTGTCGATTTTCAAAACAAAAATCAAACGCTGCCGGACTGGCGTCTGCAGATTCAGAACGCCGTTCGCCAGCGTCTCGGCAATGTTGCCGACGACGGTTCGACGACCGCTGATGTCGCGGCCGTTCGTGCCCCGATCGCTCCGCGCACCGCACTGCCCCATCGTCCGGAGCCTGCGGCCGTGCGGGCACCGGTTCCGGAGATAGCCAATGCAGATCCGCGGCTGTCCGCTGCTCTGGACCGAATTTCCAAATCCCGACAGGCGTTTCTCGCGGGCGAACCAAAGGCTCCGGCTCCGGCCAAACCGGCTGCGCCTAAGAGCTTTCCGTTCAATGTAGTTGCTCAGACGCCCAACTCTTATGCACGCCCTGCCGCCCCGGCCCCGGCCGTAAGTGAGCGGCCGAAACCGGAAGCTGTGATGCCGTTGCGGATGGAAAAACGGCTCGACACCAATAAACTGCCGCTGATCTCGCGGGTTGTTCCAACGCCGGTCGCAGAACCGAAATTCGAACTTGCCGACACGCGGAGCACGGTTCCCGAACCGCACTCGGCCGAGTTTTCCGAGATCAACCGCATCCACATCACGGCCGAGCATCACGAAGACGAGGTCGACGAACTTTACGACCAGGTTGACGAGATCGAAGATCTGGCACCGTTTTTGGTCCGGTTCAATGCCGGCCTATTCGACCTGATCATCGGCGTATTCGCCAGTATGTTGGCTCTTTCGCCATTGGTGCTGTCGGGCGGAAACTGGATGACGAGAGCAGGTGCGTTCACATTTGCCGGAGCTTGTGCGATCATCCTGTTCATTTATTTAACAGTGAGCCTCGGCTTCTTTGGCAGGACGCTCGGGATGTGGTTGTTTGGGCTCGAGCTTGTCGACGCTGAGGAGAACGAGTATCCGACGATCCATCAGGCTGCCGTCAGTTCGTCGCTCTATATTCTGTCGCTCGGGCTCGGCGGCATTGGGTTTGTTTCTATCTTCTTTAACGAAGAAAAGCGTGCCGTCCACGATCTACTTTCCGGTACGATCATCGTCCGGGATTTTTGATCCGGCGATAGACTGATCAAAAGCCCAAAGATGCGTCATTGATGCGTTTTTGGGCTTTTGAGCGCATACACTACACTTGGAACTGATGAAAACCGAACTTACCGCTGCCGAAAGACACGAACTCGAACGCAAAGAGCGGTTTGATCGGCTAGCGCTGGCGGCCCGGCGAAAAGTGGCCGGTTCTATCGCCAAGCATCGCAAATTGATCAAAAATCTGCTCAGTGATCTCGAACGCCACGGCGATCCCGACATTTGGAAACGATTTGGTGACCTGCTGCTCGCAAACTTGCAAAACGCGATCCGGGATGGCGACGTCGTCTATGTCGAGGATTATTTTGATGAAAATACACCGGTGATCGAGATCATCGGCGATGCCAACCGTCCGCTCAGCGAGATCGCCGAAAGCTACTTTCGCAGGTACACCAAGGCACGCAACGGCAAAGTCGTGATCGCCGAACGAATAGCGGCGGCCGAGGCGGCGATCATCGCCGATACCGATCTACTCGAGCGGGTCGACGCCGCGATCGCGGCCTCGGACGCCGACATTCTCGCCACGGTGACCGAGCCCAAGCGAAAGCCGACCGAGGTCAAACGCAAGAAAAAGACCGATGTCGAGTTTAACGGAGCCCGCAAATTTGTGTCGACCGACGGATTTGAGATATTGGTGGGCAAAAAGGCGGTGGATAATGATTTTCTGACGTTTCGCGTCGCCCGCTCGCTCGATACGTGGCTGCACGCCGCCGATTTTCCCGGTTCGCACGTCATTATCCGCAACCCAAACCGTAAGGAGATACCGGAAACGACGATGCACGAGGCGGCACGCCTTGCGGCCTTTTACAGTGACGCCCGAAAACTCGACAAGGCAGCGGTCAACTATACTCAGAAAAAATTTGTCAACAAACCAAAAAAGGCTGCCCCGGGATTGGTCAGCCTTTCTAGCTTTAGGACTCTGTTTGTTGAAACAACGATACCTAGGGATCTGGATGTCCGGTGACCGTTATTTCGCAGGCGAACTGTTCATCGTTCGGGCGACCATATCCTTGATCTGCTCGATCGCCTGCGACCCACCGCCGCGTAACGTGGCGCGAACGCGGCCTTCGCGGTCGATAAGCAGGCTCTGCGGAACCGCCTCGAATTTCGAGTACTGGTATATCTGGTTGGTCATCTCTCGCGGCGCCCTCGCGAGTTCGTAGTTGAGTTTCGTCTTCTCGCCAAAAGCCTTGATATTCTCGAGCGGTTCCGGCTGACCGTCTTCGTCGCCGACATTGAGGCCGATCACCTGAAAGCCCTGATCCTTGTATTTTTCCTGCAGTTCAACGAGATGCGGCATTTCCGCTCGGCACGGCCCGCACCAGATGCCCCACAGATTGACCAGTACGACCTTGCCTTTGCGGTCGGCGAGTTTCGATTTGGCACCGTCGACAAATTCCATCTCACCGCTCGCGATCCCCGACAACAGCGGCGGGTAGGTCGACGGATCGACGGTCGGCGCGGACGGGCTCAAGCCCGGAACGGCGGTGTTGGTCACCGTGACCTGGTTTGCTCCCGCTCCGCCGCACGCGGAAAAGGACGAGAAGACGATCGAAAACACGACCAGAAGGGCTAAATTTAATAAAAGAAACTTCATAAAAACTAAACGTCAGCGTACATCCTGCAGCCGCAGGACGATCAGGGTGCCGATAACAAGTATTCCAAACATTAACATCAATACGATCTGATTTAAAATTTCGTTCATCCACGGATGCAAAAATGTGACGTATCCGCTCAGATCCTTGGGCAGCTTATGAGCCTCGCCGACCGACGGCATATCGTCGGCTTTCGGCATGGTCGGATTGAGCCCAACGTTTTTGGCGTCGGTATAATCGCGCATCTTTTTCTCGATGGTCGTCTTGTAATCGTCGAGTTCCTTACGCGTATCAGTAATCAGTTTGTCGTTGTCGGTCTCGACCTGCTTATAGAGTCCGAGTCCGCCGGATCTGCCGCGCGGATCGGCACCTTCCTGTTCGAGCGTGTCGAGCGTCGAGTAACGCTTCATCGTGTCGAACGACCAGGCGGCCGGCACGAGCATACTGACGGGTTTGGATATTCCGGTCGGAACGCCGACGATGCCTGCAAAGAGCATCTGCGGAATTAAAATGAGCGGTACCAGGCTCGTCGCCATCTCCGACGATTTGACCAGTGCGGAAATAAAGAGGCCGATCGCGATGCCGACCGCCGCCGTGATGAGCATCGCCCAAAACTGCGGGATCCCGAGCATCTGGCCGGGCATCTTCATCAGGCCGGTCAGATCGAAAAGCTTGAGCGGGACAAACAGCAACACGCACTGCGCTCCGACGATCAGGCCGAGGATAAACAGTTTCGAGCCTAAATAGGGAAGTATCCCGAGATTGACCATTCGCTCGCGGCGGTAAACGGGCCGTTCGCGGATAAACTCACGGGCTGCGACGCTTGTCCCGAACCAGATCGAGACCAGTGCCAGCACGAAGTACGCAAAATCGCGCGGCTTTTCGCTGCCCATTACGAATAACGTCAAAAGTGCGATAATCGGTGCCTGAGCAAAGAGTATAAACAGGTTGAGCTTATCCGTGACCAAAACCTCGAAATACCGCCGCGAGAGCGTCGCCCACTGGCTGATCGATCCGATCAGGCCGAGCCGCCGTTGTTTCTTGACGCCGCTCGCGGGCAGGGAACCCAGTTCCTTGAGCGGTTCGAAGACGTTTTGACGGTATTGCGGCGTTTGGGTGAATTTTTGTTTCCAGTCCTCGGCCGTCGCGTCCTGTACCTGCCGTCGCACACTTTCGCCGTCCTTGCGGACCGCCGCCTCAACCGGAGCCTCAAGCTTGTCAAAAAGCTCCTTGTAGCTGCATGCACCGAGATGCGTCAGTGCGTCCTGCGGCTTGCCGTAAAACACGAGCTTGCCGCGCATCAGGACGATGATCTTGTCGAAGAGCGACACGTTTTCCATCGCGTGGGTCGTCAGGATGACCGTGCGGCCCGATTCGGCGATCTGCCGGAAAAGCTTCATTATCCGCTCTTCGGTTCCGGGGTCGAGGCCCGAGGTCGGTTCGTCGAGAAAGATGATCGAGGGTTTGGTGATCAGTTCGACGGCGATCGAAACGCGTTTTCGCTGCCCGCCCGAGAGTTGGCTGACCGGGACGTCGCGGCGGTCGGCGAGGCCCGTGACGTCGAGCACCTCGTTGATCGTCTGGTTGATCTCGGCCTTAGACACATCACGCGAAAGCCGCAGTTTTGCAACATAATAGAGCGTGCGGTAAACCGTCAGTTCGCGGTGAATGATGTCGTCCTGCGGCACGTACCCGATCGCCTGTTTGAGCGAATCGAGATGCCGGTACAGGTCGAGATTATTGACCAGCACGTTGCCCGAGGTCGCGGGCCGCATACCGTTCATCGCCTCCATCAGCGTCGATTTTCCGGCTCCGGACGGCCCCAGAATGCCGATAAATTCGTTCGGCTGGATCGACAGCGACACGCCGTCGAGCAAACGCAGTTTGCCGCCCCGGATCTTAACGTCACGGACGAGATTGACGGCATCGACTCGTGTTTTGGAACGCGTATCGAACACGCCGATGTTGCCGGCCGCGTCCACACGCAATTCGAAAAGCCCGATCTGCACCTTGTCGTTAGGTGAAATGGCCTGCCGCGAAACACGGACGCCGTTGACATAGACGCCGTTGGTCGAACCAAGATCGTCGATGTAAACGCCGCTGTTCGTGCTCAGCAGGCGGGCGTGCTTGGTCGAGATCTGCAGTCCGTCGAGCGTGATGTCGTTCTTGTTATCCCGGCCGATGGTGAGCTCTTTCTTATCGCCGAATGTCAGCGACATCAGCAATTGCGGTTGGGCACCGTCGCCCTTGGCGGCCGCACTCGAAGGCGACTGGTCCATTTTGAAGACCATCGTCTTCGACGTGACCGGGTCAGCCGCTTCAAACACCGGAGCGATGTTTGAGACCGCGATCGACCGTTGGCCCGCAAACCCGGCACTTTCCGGAGCGATGCGAGTCGGCGAGACAAATTCGAGCACGGGGCCGCCGATCCCGAACCGCAGCATGTCCTGATGATAAAGCGGCGTCGGCGACGCGATACGCTGGTCGTTGACGTATGTGCCGTTAAAGCTACCGTTGTCTTCGACGACAAACTGGCCGTTCTCAAAACGAAGCGTTGCGTGCTTGCGTGACACCATTATCGCTTTGCGGTCGAACGCGATGTCGCACGCCGGGTCACGCCCGAAACTGATGCCCTGCATCGTCAGCACATACGGCGAGCGTCCGGGTTCCTCGACGAAAACGAGCTTAGTGTCAGAGCCCGTCGGTTTCGGCGGGGGCGTTGCGGCTACGGGCTGCACGATCTGCGGAGCGGCCTGGACAGGCGGCGAAGCGGACTGGACCGGCGCAACCGGCGGCGGCGGAGTCGGGATGACCGCGTGCGGGTCGGAACTCGGAGCAACCGAATCCGTAAACTGCTCGAACCAGACCACCTTATAGCGTGGCCCGTCCTTGCCAAACTGTATTACTTGCCCGGCCCAGATCCGTTCGGTTCCGACTACGCGGCGTCCGTCGATAAACGTTCCGTAGCTTGAGTTGAGATCGACGACGTACCATTTGCCGTCATCCATTCTCAACTCCGCGTGTTTTCGCGAGACCATCGGATAGAGAGCACTCGCGAGAGCGATGTCGCACTCGTTTGCATCCCGCCCGATACGCAGGAGAGCCTTGTCAAAGGACTGCTCAGGCGACTCGGTGCCGTCAGGTTTGATCTCACAGAGAATTATGCTCATTAAAAAAGTGGCATACGCCGCCCAGATACCGGGAAACTAACATTTTAACAAACAACCCTGAAAATCAGAACCGCCAGGCATCATTGCGAGCGTCCAACCAATCTCGGCTTGCTGTCGATTGATTACGTTGTCGTCCAGCGGTCCCCGGACCACTTGGCATTCGAGACAGCAGCGGCTAAAGAAGGCGCTTCTGATTTTGCGGCCGGTTTTTGTAGTGTTTGAGCAAACGCTGAGGAGCGATGCGGGCTAGCCAGGTAATGGCGGTTAGCTTGGTCGAACGGCGTTGGCGGTTGGCGTCCGCGAAAGCCTGATAAGCCGCGGCAAAGTCCTCCTTCAGCAGAAACTCACGGCCCCGATCCAGCGACAGCTCAAATTCTAGCCCCGCAATGCGATTTTTGAGAAAATTTGTTTGCGCAGCGTCGAGTTCGATCGTCCCGCGGATTCGATTCAGTACGCTTATCTCGTCCTGCGTGCGTTGGACGGTTTGGCCTGAGCGATACGGTGCGTCATCGCGATATTTTAGAAGCTGCTTGCGTTGATAGCCGATCTTTGACCCGGACTTTGCCATCCGCAGCCAGAGATGAAATTCCACGTCCGGAACCCGCTCATTTTCGAAGAGGCCGGCGTGCATTAGTGCGGCCTTTGTCGCGACGGTGCCGGACGTCAGGACCGTGCACCGCCGTTCGAGCAGCGCCGAGGCGGTCGCTTCACCGTCCGAGGGAGATATCTCCATAAATGTCGTGCGGCGTGCGGACCCGCTGCCGAAACGGTTCGCGTCGCAATAGGCCAGGTCGTAGCCGCGGCCGAGAAAAGCGATCTGCGACGCCAGAAAGTCCGGCGTCCAGACGTCGCCGGCATCGAGAAACGCGATTATCTCGCCACGGGCGTGCCGGATCGCGGTATTTCGTGCGGCCCCGCGGCCGAGATGAGGCTGTTTAACGTAAACGATCTCGGGCAGGTAGAGATTGATGATATTCTCAAGATCCTGTGTGTCCGGCGATCCGTCGTTGACGACGATGATCTCGCGATCCTTGAACTTTTGAGCGAGTGCCGACTCGATCGTTTCGACGATAACTCCGGCAGCATTGTGGCAGGGAATAACCACGGTCGCCTTCGGTGCCCACGAAAACACGTTGCGGCCATACGAGGCCGAGATCTCCGACACACTGTCTTTCGGGATTCGCATTTATCTCATTAAGCGTCCCGGATCGGGTCCCAGGCGGCATACCGGTCACCGCGTAAGAAACGATAAAAGCCGAGAATCGATGCCACGTTTGCAAGTACGAAATACTGTGGTATCGTCAGCAGCGGCAGTCGCCTGCCGGTCCGCTCGAGCAGCCATCCGGTGATCGCCATTATATAGAAAATGATCTGCAGTACGACCGCGATCAGATCGATCGTCGAAAAGAACGCAAGCAGTCCGCTCGCCACAAACAATGTCGTCAGGATCAGCGGCACGGCGTAACGCAGGAGTTTATGCGAGAAAAGCTCCACAGCGTAAAAGCCGCTCTTGAACGGATTGAGCATATCGCGGTTTCGCCAAAGATCGTTGAATGTCTGCGATATGACGCGAACGCGCATATTCAACTCGTCGCTGGTTCGCCGATTGGTTCGTTCGAAGCAAACCGCCGACGATTCAAATACGCTTCGTAGCCCTTTGCGATACAAGAGCGTGCAGATCAGGAAATCGGAACAGGCTTCGGGGTACATCGCCTCGTACGCCGCCCGGCGCACGGCGTACATGCAGCCCGAGGCGCCGATCAGCGAACATGCTGTGCTCTCGGCCGTCTTGAGAAAGGTCTCGTAATTCCAATAGCTCTTTGCTCCGGCACCGACTGAGCTGTCCGCATCGTCAACGTAGATCAGGCGTCCTGCTACACAGCCGACGGTTTCGTCGGCAAATGCAGGCAGCAGTTTGCGGAGCACATCGGCGTCGTATTTGGTTGTGGCGTCGGAAAAAAGTATGATCTCGCCCGTCGCGGCGATGACCGCGTTATTCTGCGTCTCGGTCTTGCCGACACGGCCCTCCTGGCGATAGAGCCTGACACCGCGTGAGGCATATTCGCGTACGATATCGTCTGTTCGATCAGTTGAACCGTCGGACGCAACCAGGATCTCGAGTTTTTCCGCAGGATATGCGATCGCGAGCGTGTTCTCGAGTTTTTCCCGGATATCCGATTCTTCGTTATAGGCGGTGATCAGGACCGTTACAGAGGGTTCGATCGAGGAACAGTTGACGCGGCGCGGAAAAAAAATACTTACGAGATAAACGAGTAACGGATAGCCGAAGTAAATATATGCCAACATGCATATACTTATTCCAAAAACCATCTGGGCGGCAATCTGCGTCATTTTGCTTCAGCCGTCCGCCATTCCCAAAGCGGCCGTACCTCGATATCGTCCTCGCTGCCCCGTTCGAGGCTGTAAATTCTTCTGAACGCGACTGCGTACGCGATCAGATAGTAGATGAACCAATTGTACGCTACGGCCGCAAAAAAGCTCGACACCAAATAGCCGATAATGCTCGCCTGTAGTCCGATCGCAAGATAATAGAACCAGTCCAGATCATTGGCGTCGAACTGCTTGCGTTC
>JAYVUD010000054.1:0-2060 GCA_043788335.1 Chloracidobacterium sp.
TGCGGGATTAAACGCCGGTTTTGGCATCGGTTACAATTCGCTCGTCTGGATCAAGGACACGACAAACAACGCCGTCATCTACGACCCTGATTACAGCAATCCAACGTCCGGCTTCCATTTTGGCTTCGCTGAGATCGAACCGGCCTATGTCAACGCCGATACGGGCAACTTTGCCTATATGATGGTGACGCCGATGGGCGGGCGGGTCGAGTTTCGTCAGACAGCCGTAACCAGTACGTATGAGACCGCCGATTCGAGCTACACGCAGCTTGCTATCAGCGGTGCGTCGAGCCCCAACGAAGTCGAAAACGTTATTATCAAAGTGACCACCACCGACGGCACGCAGTCGACCTACGAATGGAAACAGTTCGCTTACAAATGTACTAAAATACAGGATCGCAACGGTAACTACATAACGATCGCTTACAATTCCGACGCTCTGCTCTCGACTGTTACCGACACGCTCGGCCGCGTCGTGACGGTCACCTACAGCGGCACGCTCCCGACATCGATCACACAAACGTGGAAGGACACGAACGGCTCCGGCTCAAACGTCACCCACACATGGGCAACATTCGCCTACACGACCAAAACCGTCGCGACCAACTTCGACACGTCCCTGACCGTCATCGGCCCGCCGAATGATACGTCCGTCTATGTGATCGACAAGATAAAGTACGCCGACGGGAGCTACACGAAATTCAACTACAACGGCTACCTTCAGATCCAAAAGATCGAAAACTACGCCGCTGATGAACATAAGCTCAGTCACGTCCGCACAAATCTCGATTCGGTTTCGGGTACGCAGACCGATTGCCCCAGATTCACAAGTACAAAGTCATACGCCGAGAATTTCAACGGCGGAACAGAGGTTGAGGCAAAGATCCTCGATTCGACAACCGGCACTCTGGCGTTGCCCGACGGCTCGACCACTGCAGCAAAAATGATCAGCACCGGCGTAACTGGCGACCCGAACGGCCATATTTCGCATTCATATTACGGTACGTCCGGGTGGCAAGAGGGGTTTATGCTTGCTACCGAGGATTGTGTTTCATCGGGCTGTAGCGGCACCGACCAGAAACGCTGGACGACAACCACTTATACACAGGACAACACCAGCCTCGGCTATGTCAATAACCCGCGCGTCACGGAATCAAAGGTCGGCGACGGCACGAACACTAAGCGGACGACGATCGATTACCTCCAGGCCGAAGACGGCTCATTCCCCTTTGGACTGCCGGAAACCGTGCAGGTGTTCAACGGTTCGAGCACCGTTCCGATGAAGAAATCGGTGACGACCTATAATCTGTCGAGCACTTACATTAGCAGACGGATAATTGGCCTGCCGTCGATGACCGAAGCGTGGGGCCACAATGATATTACCAACAGCCTGGAATATGTATCCAAGAGAACCTACGGCTACGACGAGGAGAATTTCTCATTCGAATCGAATCAAAACATCACCTCCGTTATACGGCACGACAACACGAATTATTCGTCGAGCTTCGTCACGGGACGCGGCAATCTGACCACCGTCAGCCGATACGACGTGACCGGAGCAACCTCGGCAGTATCATCAAAGATCCGCTATGATATCGCCGGTTCGCCGGTCGCGAAGATCGATCCGCTTGAACGAAAAGTAGCGGTCGACTACGCGGATGTATTCAACGACACCACAACGCCCCGAAACACCTACGCCTATCCGACAAGGCTCTACGACCCGGCCGGAAATTATTCACAGGTCAGATACCGGTTCGACATCGGAGCAAACGTCTGGGCAAAATCGCCGAACCTCAATTCGACAACCGCCGGCAAGGAGACGACAAGGGAATATGACACCCAAGGGCGGATTTTGAAAGAGACCATCGTTAACAGCGGAGCATATACACGTTACCAATATTTCGATAACGGCGTCCAATCCAAGGTGTTTACGACGATCATTGACACGAATGACAACGGAGCGGATTCGAATGACGAGGTTATGAGCGAGAATTGGACGGATGGAGTCGGTAGAACAAGACGTTCAAGGACGGAGCATCCGGGCTCGACCGGCGGCTGGG
>JAYVUD010000055.1:0-15227 GCA_043788335.1 Chloracidobacterium sp.
ACTCGTGGGACAGCCGTGGGACAACGTGGGACAAGCCTGTAAAACATTGGTCCTGTCCCAATTGAGATGACACTCGTCGGTCATCCGGGCTTCGTCGACGGATGCACTAGGATGGTTACGGATCGAGGGTACGCTAAAACGCTGAAAACCGAAACACCATACGATGATGGTGTAACCGCTCTCGAGGTGGAGATCGCCTAATGGATCGCCCCGGCTTGCCTTCAGTTTCTCTTATGTTTTCGGATTATCTATGCCTGCGTAGCAGGTTTTGATGATAAAATCGACGGCGTCCTTGGGCGAGTCGGTCAGGTGGATCAGGCCGAGGTCTTCGGGGTTGATCATCTTTTCGTTGAGCATCGTCGTCGTCAGCCATTGGAGCAATCCGCGCCAGTATTGCGAGCCGAACAGAACGACCGGAAAATTACGTATCTTACGCGTCTGGATCAGCGTCAGAGCCTCGAAAAGCTCGTCCATCGTGCCGAAACCGCCCGGGAAAATGACGTAGGCATTGCTGTATTTGATGAACATCGTCTTGCGAACCATAAAGTATTTGAACGAGAGCGACTTGGTCAAATACGGGTTCGGGATCTGCTCGAACGGCAGTTCGATATTACACCCGACCGAGACGGCACCCGCCTCGTGGGCACCGCGATTGGCGGCCTCCATGATGCCCGGGCCGCCGCCGGTGATGATCTCAAATCCGGCCGCCCCGAGCAGCAGACCGACCTCGCTCGCCGCCGCGTACATCGGTTCGTCGGGGTGCGTGCGGGCCGACCCGAAGATCGATACGCCCCGCGTGATCGTCGCCAGATGGTCAAAACCATTGACGAATTCGCCCAAAATGCGGAAAACCCGCCACGAATCCGACGTTTTGTATTCGTCCTCAGGCTCCGGCGACCGCAGCAGGACTTCGTCGTCGGTCAGGTGCCAGTAGCCCGGTTTCTCCTCGAGTTTCTTTAGATCGGCAACGGTCTTAGGTACGTCCAGCTTTTTCTTGACCGGCGGCAGTTTTGGTTTGTTGTTTTTAGGTTCTGACATTGTTTTAAGCGCGGAGTTCGGAACGCAGAGCGCGGAGTTAAAGGTCTCGGTTTAATTCCGCACTCCTCAGTCGGCATTTCGCATTCTCTAGATTCCCATAATGTTGAATCCGCAGTCGACGTAGATCGTCTCGCCGGTGATGCCCGACGAGAGGTCGCTGACGAGGAATAATGCGGTGTTGCCGACCTCGGTCACGGTGACGTTGCGTTTGAGCGGCGATTTTTCGCCGACGTGGCCGAAGAGCGTGTTCATATTCTTGACGCCGCGTGCCGACAGCGTGTTGAGCGGGCCGGCACTGATCGCGTTGACGCGAATGTTGTGCTTGCCGAGATCGGCGGCGAGATAGCGGGCGGACGATTCGAGAGCAGCCTTGGCGACGCCCATGACGTTGTAATTTGACACGACCTTTTCGGCACCGTAATACGTCATAGTGACGATGCTGCCGCCGTCGGACATCAGCGGCAGGGCCGCCTGAGCGACCTGCGACAGCGAGAACGCACTGATCTCGAGAGCGGTGCGAAACGCTTCGCGGGTGGTGTCGACGTACTCGCCCTCGAGAGCCTCTTTAGGTGCAAATGCGATCGAATGGACGATAAAATCGAGCCGTCCGAACTTTTTACCGACGAGAGCAAATGCCTCGTCCACCGACGCCTGGTCGCTCACATCGCACGGTACGACCAACGAATCGGGGATCTCGGCCGCCAGATCTTCGACATTTTCCCGCAACCGCTCGCCCTGATATGAAAACGCGAGTTTTGCCCCCTGTCCGGCACACGCCTGGGCACACGCCCACGCGATCGAACGCTTGTTCGCAACACCGAGGATCATTCCGATCTTGTTCTCTAACATATTCATAATCGATTTAAGTGAAAAAGTGAAAAAGTGATAAAGGGTAAAAGTGAAAAAGGGTAAAAGGGTAAAAGTAAAAAAGGGGAGGAGTCTGGGTCCAGCGAAACTCCGTAGATGTAGGTTTTATGACCACATTTGTGGCGATCGAGCCACCTCTTTACTTTTTCACATTTTCACATTTTCACTTTTCCCCCTTTTCACCTTTCCCCTTTTCCCTAGTCCGTGACGTATATCTTTTGCAGCGATTCGAAATCGAGCAGGCGGATGTCGATGTCGACCGGCGTGTCGCTGAATCGCCGCGTTATGAGCATACCGCGTAACGTGTCTTCCTCGTCGAGCGTCAACTGGGTGACGAGCACGAGCATTAATTTTACACGAAGCCGAAGTTTCATTTCAGCGAGATTCTTCTTAGCCTGCGTGACCTTTTTAAGCATCGATTCGATCTTGTCCTGCCGTACATCGGGGACGACCAGAAACGAAACTTCGATGCAGGTGATCATATCCTGCTCGATCATTATAGCGTCAAACGGCGTCGTGCCAAGCTGTACGTGACGCAATAGCGGCAGTTTTTCCTCTTGCTGGATCTGCCGCAGGGCGAGATCCTCGGCGACGATATATGCCGACAAGAGATCGCCGGACCGGCCGTTTTCGACACCGAGCAGGCGGGCGAGTTCCTTGACCTCGAGATTGACGTTCTGCCGTTGGAGTTCGGGCAAAGCGGCATCCCATTTGACGAGACGCCGGTCGCTGGTCGCGATGAGACGGCGGTTGCTGCCGGCGTTCAAAAATACGAAAACGATCAAAAAGAACATCGCCGCCAAAAACAGCCCCGCCGCCGGCCATGCCTCGGAGCGAACCGACATTACGGCACCGATCGCCAGGCATGCAAACGCAACCGTCCCGGCCGCCACCAGGGCGTAGCTCGTCGACCGGCGCTCAAACCGGGCGAGCGGATTGTCTGCTTTTTCTGTCACCACGACTCGCGAAGCCGTGGCATTAGCTTGCTGTTGTTGCACGTTCGAATGGAATATCGTCAAAATGCGTCATCGTCTTAAACGCCTTAAAGCGTTCGTTGATCTCAGGATAATCGAGAGCATCGACGCGTTCGGTGCCAAACTTTTCGACGTTGAACGACGCCATCACCGACCCATAGATCATCGCCCGCCTGAGGATATCATCGGTGATCTCGCTGTGCGAGGCGAGATAGCCCATAAATCCGCCCGCAAAAGTGTCACCCGCACCCGTCGGATCGTAGACGCTCTCGAGCGGATAAGCCGGCACGACGAAATATCCGTCCTTCGTAAAGAGCGTCGCCCCATATTCACCGCGTTTGATGACGACGGCTTTCGGCCCGATCTCCATGATCTTTCGCGCCGCCGCGTGAATGCTCGCCTCGTCCGTGAGCTGCCGAGCCTCGGCATCGTTGATGATGATGCAATCGACGACCTTGATGGTCTCGATCAGTGCGTCTTTCATCGACGTGATCCAAAAATTCATCGTGTCCATAGCAACAAATTTCGCGTCCGGCATTTGTTCGCGGACCTGTTTTTGGAGCATGGGCAAGATGTTGGCGAGGAAGAGAAACTTGGCCCTCTGCGAATTTTCGGACAGACTCGGCTGAAACGTCTCAAAAACATTGAGTTGCGTGTCGAGCGTGTGTGCCGTGTTCATATCGTAGTCGTAACGACCCTTCCAAAAGAAGGTCTTGCCGTCCGCAACTACCTGCACATCGTCGGTATTGATCGAGTGCCGCTTAAAAACGGCCCATTCATCATCGCCGAAGTCTCCGCCGACGACGCCGACCGCATTTACTTTAGTAAAAAAACTCGCCGACAGCCCGAAATGGGTTGCGGCACCGCCGAGTATCTTATCTCGCTGGCCAAATGGCGTCTCGAGGCCGTCAAATGCAATCGAACCAACCACTGTAAGGGACATACTTAAATTAACTCTCCGATTTATCAAAATATGAAAACCTTTATCTTACACCGCGCGGTGTTTTTTTGCGATTTTGAAAGGCTTGATTTCCGATTGCGGCACAGCGCGTCGAGAGCTTTGTTGCAATCTACACGAATGATGACGGTGCCGGCAGATCCGTACGGACTAGTTGTGTACTTTCCATGGCGGCTAGTACGATCGTCGGCGGTCCCGAAATCGCAAAACCCGTTTCCGTTTGGATCGGTTGGTTAGGCTTCGCTATTGATCTAGGCCAGATCCTGTGTGATCTTGATCGAAAGTGCGACGGTGATTTTTAACGAGAGAATTTGTGCATCACGATCATGACGATCGAAATAGCCGACGATATTGTCAACGGCATTTGCTTCGTCGTCAGTGAACGCGTCGCCTCGTCTGGCCATCGTGGCTATTGAGACCGCCGTATGTAACACGCGAGACACCGTTTCCAGCGAAGCGGAGCTTTTACACTAACGCGACCGTCTTAATCGGTACTCGTGAACAGACAGTAGTCTGATTGCGGCCTATTTTCCGGCTTTGAGCAGCTTAAGAGTGGAGTCGGCATCGTCCCTGTATTTACTTTGCGGATACTTTTCGACGAGCATGCCGAGGTAAACAGAGGCGTCCTCCCTAAGCTTTTCCGGGGTGAACTTTTTCTTTTCCTTGAGAGATTTGAGGTCAACCTTTTGTTTACCTTTGTTGTCGGACAGGTAATAGCTGCTCATGCCGGCGAGGTATAGAAATTCGTCGATCTTAGAGAAGTCCGGATATGCCGAAAATGTCTCTTCGAATCGGAGTAAAACCTGCTTGTACGCCTGCTTTCCAGGGCCGAAAGCCTGCCACGCAACGTCGAGATTGTGTTTGGCGTCCGCCTCCATAAGCGGGTCGCGATCGATGGCCGGCGTGACGTTACGTTGAGCGTTTACTGCATTTCCCAAAAAACCAAATGTGGCCAACGCAAATAGAAGTACAAATAACTTTTGTTTCATAACCAGATACAGATGTACGTTAACCGGAGAAGGTTTACCCGTAGTTGTTTTGAGTTCCAACTTTAGTTGGCATATTGATATGCGAAAGCCAACTGAAGTTGGAACTCAAAACCTTACTTAGCGGCGTATTTTCCTATTATTGCGTCGAGATTTTTCGCGGTCTCCGCCGGCCAGTGGTCGGGTGCAGTGAAGATCGCGTTTTTGGTAGCTCCGATAAACTGATTAGGCGTTACTTTGGCTGCTACGCGCTTCACGGCACTCTTCAGAACCAACTGGGCGTTTCGTACATTCTTATTGAGATATTCGATCACCATATCGACCGTGACGTCGTCGTGGCCGTCGTACCAGCAGTCGTAGTCGGTGACAAGAGCGACAGTCGCGTAGGCGATCTCGGCTTCGCGGGCGAGTTTCGCTTCCTGCAGATTGGTCATACCGATGACATCCATGCCCCATTGACGATAGACGTTTGACTCGGCCTTTGTCGAAAATGCCGGGCCTTCCATACAAATGTACGTGCCGCCGCGGTGCGTCGTGACGCCGACCTCTTTGCATGAAGCTTCAAGAATGTCGCCGAGTTCGTTGCAGACCGGGTGTGCGAATGTGACGTGCCCCACGATACCGTTGCCGAAAAATGTCGACTCAGCGGTACGGGCGTAAGTGCGGTCAAAGAACTGGTCCGGGATCAGAAAATCCGTTGGTGCATATTGTTCCTGAAGCGAACCGACAGCCGACACCGACAGGATGTACTCGGCGCCGAGCATCTTCATCGCGTAGATGTTCGCCCGGTAGGGCAGTTCGCTCGGGGTCAACTTGTGCCCACGGCCGTGCCGAGGCAAAAACGCCACCGTCACGCCGTCCAATTCACCGACGATAAAAGCATCCGACGGTTTGCCGAACGGCGTCTCCACCGGCACTTCTCGCACATTTTCCAGTTCCGGCATCTGGTACAAACCGCTGCCGCCAATTATTCCAATGTTTACTTTTTCCATTTCTCAGTAACCCGCAAAACTTGATATCAAAAACACAAAATATGAGAATAACGGATTACCGATTTCATTGAAAACCGTCCAAGCTAGTTTTGTCCTAATCGACAAATAGCGAAAAGTGATTACCACTGTCTGCTATTTTCTAGTACATGGTCAAAATCGAGGCGATCTACGCGATGTATACCGGTGCCGTGTCGCGGGAACCGACGATCGTTGGGTCGTGGACCTTTGCCAGGCCGCAGCTCGTCAGAGTGCCCTCGGCAGCGTGGGTCGTTGCGTCCGCTCCGTTTGTGTGAGCCATCTCGTGAACGAGTGTGCCGATGACGGTCCAGTATCCCCAGCGAAACGCGAGTTCGCCGATCGTGATCTCGTTGCCGCCGACCTGATCGGTGAATCCGTAGGTGGAGTTGCTCGGGCAGTAGCTGATCCAAATATTATCGTCGTCAAATACCGCATCGAAGGTCCGGCCGTTCGGAAGTGCCTGAAACGCCGTGTTACAGGTACGTGATCCTCTGATATTGCTGCGAATGGTCCGGATAGCCCTCTCCAGCATCGCTTGCTGCCGTGCCAAAGCTGCCGTATAAGCGAGCCACTGGGCATCACCATTCCGTGCGGGGCCAACGTGTGCAGAGCCTGCGGTATTGATCTTCATTGATATCTCTCCTCGATTTTTGCCGAAATTATCGGAAACCTAAGTCTGCTGAGCGCAAATTACAGAACACAGGGAGTCGAAAACCGTTTTCGATATCATAAACCAATTGCTCTAACCTTGTCACCATTTTTTTCGACATAGGCGAGGCTCACCTCGGGGTCGTGGTAAAAGAGGCACATCCATCTCTCCTCGATCGCGTGGGGCAGAGTGCTCCTTTTGAATTCGAGCGTCTCAACGGGATAAAGATCGAATCCGGCGATCCACGCTAAAGGCAGATGGTGCCGCATCGGTATTAGGTCCGCAAAGCCATAGAGTGTCAACCCGCCGCGGTCGAGGCGAACGGTCTGCATCGTTTCCGAATGGCCGCGAACCTGCTCGATCCGCAGGCCGTCGACTGGTTCGTAGATGTCCGGCATCAACTCTAGCTGGCCGGTTTTCTGCATCGGTACCCAGTTGTCCGGCAAATAGCTGGCACGGTCGCGTTCGTGAGGAGACTGCGCGTGGTCAAATTCGCTTTTTGAGACCAGATAGCGGGCGTTCGGGAACTGGGGCTTGGCCACCCTCTCAGGTAAGCCACCCGATATCGCAGGCGTTTCTGACAAGATGGTGTTTCCGCCGGCATGGTCGAAGTGGAGATGGGTGTTGATGATGATAGTGATATCGTCCGGGCCGTACCCGGTTACATCTCGTAGCGAAGCAGCGAGTGGCCGCTCCCGACGAATGCCGTACATTGCGGTCTCGCGGTCGGACCATTTTTCGCCGATCCCGGTCTCGATCAAGATTCGTTGGGATGGAGTTTCGATGAACAGGCAATTCATCGACATCCGTATCCGATTGAGATCATCCGGCGGGCAGACGCGTTCCCAAACGACGCGAGGGACGACTCCGAACATCGCCCCTCCGTCTAATCTGAATTCTGCATCGGGAATGATCTCGATGCGGTAATCGCCAAACTCCATTTACTTTGCTTTAGGCGCCGGTTTTGCTGCCGGTTTCTTCGGGGCAGTGCCGGGTTTTGGCGGACCGCCGGCATCATCCATATCACCTGCTCCCGGAGGCGGTTGCATTTGCTGCATTTGCTGCATCTGTTTCTGCTTCATTTGCTGCATTTGCTCCTCGGAAACTTCGGGTACGGTAAAATCAGACGGGACCGAAACGTTGTTTTTAGCAACGATGACGTCAAGCATCGCCTTTTCCTTCTCAGTTTCGAGTTTGGTTTTGACGTAATCCTTGAGCGGCATTTCACGAGCCGGCGGCTGTCCGGGTTTGTCAGCGTCCTTAAATCCGGTCGAGATCAGGATGTGGCGAACATCGTACGTGTCGCCGGTCGGAGCGGCTCCAGGTGCGGTGGTACTCTTTGGGTCTTTACTTGCACTTGGCCCAAGTTTGCGTTCGAGCTTGATGATGTGGAAACCGTAGTCGGTCTCGACGAGATCGGGAGCGACCTGGCCTTCCTGCAAGGCAAGTGCAGCAGCCTCAAACGCCGGCATCATCTTGCCTTTGGTGACGTCTTTGTAAATACCGCCTTGCATTTCGCCGGTCCGCGGATCTTTGTTGCCCGGGTCGGTCGAGAATTCGTTTGCAAGTGCCGCAAAATCCTCGCCGGCCTTTGCACGGTTCAGGATCTCGGTCGCCTTGTTTTTCTTCTCGGCGGGGCTGAGTTCCGGATGAGCCGCAATATATTTATCGATGTCCTCATCAGTCACCTTCATTTTGTCGGCGATGGACTCAGAGTATATGCGGGCGAGAAACTGGGCCTGCTGCAATTTAGATTGCAGTGCGACGCGGTCGGCAAGTTCCTTAGATATCTGGCCGGCCGCCAGTTTGGATCTGTATTCGTTGTAATAGATTCGAATCTTCGCAAAGATGTCTCGCGCCTGCTTTTTCTCTTCGTCCGAGATCTCGCGGTCTTTCATTTCGGGATTGCCGGATTTGAGTAGCGTGATCTTGGCGTCGAGGAAATTCTGGAATTCGACCTCGTGCGTACGTGTGTCCGACGGAGTTCCGAGACCGATCTTTTCCATAAATGAAGCAAACGCACCCGGGCCTGCTTGCGGTTGGCCATCCTGGCCCCAATACGCATTGACCATGTCCTCGGTAATGAAACCGAAGGGCGGCATCGGGCCTTTGTCCTTGTTTTGATCGCGATCGTAATTGACGGCCGTGATCTCAGCCTTGATATTCTCGAGTTCCTGTTTGTTCGTTCCGTCTTTTGCGAGGCCGCTGGATTGGGCCTGGCTGGCGAACGCAAGCAGTTCCTTGAGGTTATCAAGCTGCTGCTTCTTCATCTCCGGATCATCGGAGAACTTTTTGAGGACCATCGGATTGCTTTTCGCCACATCGGCGAGCAGCATTTCGACCTCTTCGCGGCTCATCGAATTGAACGATTCGCCGGAGTTGCCGCCGACCTTTTTCTTCCAAACAACGAGGCCGAGGCCTATCGCCAAAATGACAACGACCAGAACCAGACCTTTAGTTAAATTACTCAATTCCCACAGTCCTCACTTACAAAAAATCTAATAAATGCCAAACGATTATGATATCAAACGATTTGCGAATCAACTAATCATTATCGTCCGTCAAGCCGTCTGGACTAGCTCGAGCAGCACGCCACCCGATGCCGCCGGATGAACAAATGCCACGAGACAGCCCTCGGCACCGATCCGCGGCGTCTCATCAATGAGTTTCATCCCCTGCGATCTGAGCTTTGCCAGCGTCGCCTCGATGTCGTCGACCTCGACCGCAATGTGATGGATACCGCCGCCGCGCTTATCGAGAAATTTTGATATCGGCGAATCGTCGCTCGTCGGTTCGAGCAGTTCGATCCGGCTTTCACCGATCGGGAGCATTGCAACGCGCACCTTCTGATCCTCGACGATCTCGGTGTGAACATTCTCCAAACCGAGAGCGTCGCCCCAAAACTTGAGAGACTCGTCGATGCCTTTGGTTGCGATGCCTAAATGGTTAATCTTCATAACACTTCTAAAAGCTCGTCTATACTTAGATCGGCCTCTTTCATAATATTTTTCAGGATCTTGGGATGGAGTATTTTTTTGGCGTGAAAAGGAACTGTCGCTCGGCGGCCTTCTGAATTCCTAAAAATCATATGGCTGCCCGACTGACGTGTTAAGTAAAAGTCAGACCGCTCGAGGACCTTGATGATTTGTGACGCAGTAACCCGAGGCCATTTGTCGCTCATACTGCAAGTTCCATCATTGTAAGACTAACGTTGTGCGGCTGCGGTATTTCGTCGCCGGATTCGACGCGGTCTTCGACATGCAACGCTATGACATCCTTAATATTGTCGATGACTTCTTCGTAGGTGTCGCCTTGGGTGTAACAACCTTGAAGTTCGTTGCAAGTTGCGACGTAACCGTCATCATCTTTTTCGACAACAACTGAAAATCGGTAATTTGTCATTTGTAAGATTCCTCAACCATTTATTATATCTTCAACCGCCGAATAGGGATCATTTTTCTTCTCGGCGATCTCGAGGGCAAGTTTGTCGAGCTTATCGCTTGTTCCGTTTCGGTTCATTAGATCGGACAACAATCTTTCTTGCAATAGTTCTAATAGCCGCCATTTCGCCACAGCCTGCCGGCGGACCTTGCTGCCCTCGCTGGTGGCCTGGAATGTGTAATACGACGCGATCGCCGCGGCCAGGTCTTCGATGCCTTTGCTTTCGGTCGCTACGGTCTGGACGATCGGCGGGTTCCACATGTCCGGCCGGTGTGCGAGCGAGAGCAGGGCGTCGAGTTCTTTTTGGGTTCGGAGAACACCGTCGCGGTCGGCTTTGTTGATGACAAAAACGTCGCCGATCTCCATGATACCGGCCTTAATAGCCTGAATGTCGTCCCCCATTCCAGGCACGAGAACCACGACAGAGACATCCGCTGTTTTTACAATTTCGACTTCGTCCTGCCCAACGCCAACTGTCTCGACGATCACTTTGTCGAAACCCGCAGCGTCCATAATAGCCACCGCATCCACCGTTGTCCGCGATAGCCCGCCGAGATTGCCGCGGGTCGCCATCGAGCGGATAAAGACACCTTTTTCCATCCCGAGCGTCGCCATCCGTATGCGGTCGCCAAGGATCGCACCGCCCGAAAACGGGCTCGACGGGTCGATGCAAATAATGCCGATCTTTTCGCCGGCGTTTTTGTAGTGGAGAGCGAGTTTGTCGACAAGCGAGGATTTTCCGGCACCCGGCGAACCGGTAATGCCGATGACCATCGCCATGCCTGTATGCGGAAAGACAGATCTCATCAACTCGGCCGCGTCACTGCTTCCGCCCTCGACCTTGGTGATCGCCCGAGCGACAGAACGAGGGTCGCCCGTAAATAGTTTTTCGATTAAGTCAGACGTTTCCATTGTCTCGATGCAAAACACTATTTTCGCATTGATTTCAATGAAAGCAAAAAAGGCGAGCCTTTGATTGACTCGCCATTCTTTAAGATCGCACGAGCCCATACTTACATGCGGGCTACGAACATGTCTCTACATCTGGCCTTCGTCGGCGGACGGGCCGTAGATCGACGGCACCGGGATGTCATTTAGGCGAAGGTAGACCGAAAGTTGGCCGCGGTGGTGGATGATGTGGTTCATGACGAACGAACGCATCACGGCGACCTTTGGCATTGTCATATAGACCTGATCGCCGTTACGCATCGTCCAGTCGGTCATAAACGTTTCGTCGGACGTTTCGCTCAAGATAACCTTGGCTTTTGCGATGAGATCGTCGAAATATGCCAGCAGTTCGTCTGACGATTTTGGCTCGAACGGCTTGTTTTCCATCTTTGCGAAATCCAATTCGTCCTGCTTAAGCGTCTCCTTGGTCCAACCGAACATCTCGGCACAATGAACGGCGAGACGGCCCATCGTCATCGATTTTTCGTGCGGTTTCCAGTCGTATTTGTCGGCCGGGACACGGGCGAGGACCTCGCGGGTCACCTTTGCCTCGTTATCCAATTCACCTAAAAATGCCGCTCCGAGACGGCCAGAGATCGTTGCTGTACTTGAACTCATAATTCTTGCTCCTTTTTTTGATTTAATCGAATAGAACTTCATTGTAGCATATCGTTGCACAGATGCAACGCGAAATGATACGAACTTGCAAAATATTTCATTCGACGATGTTCACATCGAGCCTCGATTTGTCCGGCCGGGACGGAGTCGGCCATGAGAGCCCGTAAATATCGATCAAATTCGCGATTGGCCCAACGAGAAACAGCGCGTAATAGGGCGCGTGCACGATCTCCAGTAGCCGGAGCACGGCCTCAGCCGCGGCTACAAAAAACGCCACGGCACATTGGGCTCTCCACGAAGACCTTACGGTCGTTCGCGGGTCGGTTATCATAAAGAAAATGAAAAGCTGATACATCGGGCCGGTTATCGGCGAAATCTCAGCGAGGAACCCGTGCTGGGTAATGGAACTCCGGATCAAGCCAAACACGAGAAAGCTCACGACGTAGGTGAGCGTGATATGAAAACGCCCGAGCCGATAAATAATGACCGATCCGAGAGTCCAGATGACGGCCATCGCCCACAGATTATTGCCCCACTGGACGCTTAGGCTCGCGACCGCAAATGGGGCTAGAAACAGCATCGTGCTGACACCGAAATTTGACGGATTCCAAATGTGGCGACCGCGGACACGGAGGACGTATTTGGACGTCATCGAAATGGCGGCACAGATCGCGAACGGCCAAAAAAATGGCGAGCGGATCAGAATGCCGACGCTGATTCCCGTGATGTACGCGCTGGCGAGATGGGGGATCTTGCCCGTGAAGATCTTGCCCAACGCGACCTCGAGGGCGATCGAAACCGCGATCGCGAGCAGCGTCTGCGGATAGCTCTCGAGGATCCCAAACGAAACCTGTCCGACGAGCAGTATCAACGTGATCAAGATCGGCGGGATAAACCGCACGTCGATTCCCCACAGTCCTTCTGCCGGAGCCTTTTTGGCGATGGTCGGCGCAATGATGTCGAGGTTATTGGCGCTCATGTCACGATTCCTTGACCGCGAGGACTCTGTTCAACTCGGGATTTTCGATAATCTGTATTTTACCCGAAGGCCAGCGAATTTCAAGCTTCTCTACCAGGCCTGTTTTCCCGAGGCCGAAATGCAGGCGATGCTGGTTTTGCGACGAGAAACCGGTACCGCCGGTTACCTGCTGGACCTGCTCGACGCCGTTCCAAAAGACACGAACCTGAGCACCGATAGCGTCGCGGTTGCCGGTCGTGCCCTCGAGGTCGAGGTCGATCCATCTGTTTGCCGGATCGACGGCATTCTTGTAGATCAGAACCGGGCCGTTTTGGTTAGCGACGATAACATCCAGCACACCGCGATTCCACAGATCGGCCATTGCGACGGCCCGTCCGTCGAACGTCTCGCGAACGCCGACGATCTGAGCGACGTCGTTAAAGCGTCCGGCCCCGTCGTTGACCCATACCTTTTTCGTTTGATATCCGGAAAGGCTACGGCCGGCGATCGGTGCCCAATTCTTCGCGTCCGCGATGATCGAATTATTTCCGGGGGTGATCTTTGAATAGTCATACCAATAGTTTGTGCTTTTATCGCCCGAGATAAACCCGTTCGTCAGGAAAAGATCCAGATCGCCGTCGTTATTGAGGTCGCCAAACTGCGAGCCCCAGCTCCAGCCTCCGAGTTCGACGCCGAAATTACCGGCTTGATTTTCAAATTTCAGATCCGCCGAATTCGGGTTTTGCACCCAAAGGTTGTTGCCTTGGAGGAGTGTGCCCTCTTCCGAAATATTCGAGACGTAAATGCTGAATTTGCCCTGGTTGAGGATATCACCGAGAGCCGCACTCATCCCGCTTTTGGGGGCAAAGCCGACGCCGGCACGCTCGCCGGATTCGACAAACCGCTTGCCCCCCTCGTTCAAGTAAAGCTCTGAGACGCCGTAATCATTGGCGACGAACAGATCCGGATATCCTGTACCGCGAAGATCGGCGGCCGTCGCGGCGAGCGCCCAACGATTAGAGTCGATGCCCATCGCGCGGCTGACCTCCTCGAATTTGCCGTCGCCGAGATTATTAAACAGGTACTTTCTCCCGCCGTTCTTTGCGTACTCAAAACTTTCGGGCATTATGAGCGTATTGTCGAGTTTCCAAAGGTTCAGGTCTTCGCGAAAATAACCGCCGAGAAACAAGTCGAGGCGGCCGTCCCGGTCGTAGTCGAACCAAACGGCGGTGTTGGCGTTGACCCAGCCCGGAAGTCCCGCCGTGTCCGTCACGCGTGTAAACCCGCGGCCGGCGTCGTTATGGAATAGCTCAGGCTTGCCCCATTTGTAGAGGAAAAGATCGTCAAATCCGTCATTGTCATAGTCGCCCCAGACCGCTCCCATCGAGACGCCGGTCTCGCGAGAACTAACGTCGGCGACGCCCATTTGAGCGGCGACATCGGTGAATGTGCCGTCGTGATCGTTTCTGTAAAGTGCGTTTTTGGTGCCCTCACCGCTATTTGTCAGATAGAGGTCGTTCCAGCCGTCTCGGTCAAAATCGACGACCGACACGCTCGCTCCCATCGAAGCGATGATCGGCATAATGTTTTCGAGTTTTGGGTCGAGTACGGGTGCGGTGTGTTTGAAATTGACGCCCGAAACGGCGGCGACTTCGGTGAAATAGAACCCGTAGCGGTTTAACGCTGCTGCCGTGTCCGTTTTCGGTTGCTCCGTTGTCTGCGGCCCGGTTCCGTAATATCGCCGCATGATCAACGGCGTCGCCAGCAGGGCGAGGAAGAAAATGACCAATATTGTCTTTGGTAAATGTTTCATCGTCCCCTAACGGCGTTTCTAAATTGATCTGGAGCGACGTATCGCGTATGAAAATCTAACCAGTCGGACGCGTGCTGTTTGTAAACCGGGTCATCTTCGAGCCGCGTCGGGGCACGCGTATAGTCGTTCGTCGCGTGGGTCGGCAGCGGCAGCACGGTCTTGGAAAAGACGGTATTCAGATCGCCGTCCTTGATCCAGCCGTTCCCGATCATGACAAAGTCACGAGTCCATCCGTCGGCCGGTTTCGGCAGGCCAGGAAACTTCAGTACGATCTCGTCGCCTGCACCTGTGATGATATATCGGTCGTCGACGGCGGTAAGTAGTTCGGTCACGTCGCCGTAGCGGGTGTAGTAGCCCTCAAGATCGCGCCACCGCTGGGTCGTCGTCAGGACGCGTGTGTAGTCGGGCACCTCGGGCGATGAATCATCACGTTTCTCAATGACCGAAAATCCTCGTCGACGAACCTCCGCGGACAGGAGCTGCAGCCTAGTTTGCTGTGTCAGCGGTTCATCGATATCGGCCGCCCACGCCAGTTTGTCCCAAAAGATCTCCATATTCGTTCTTAGGCGAAATTGGCGGGAATGGGGGGGGAGGTCGATCAACACGGTCTTCATTTTGCCGGCCGGGAAACCGAGATCTTTTTTGATGGTCTTCCAGGAACCGTCAGGTCCGGCAACTTCCAGACTGAGGCTTTTCGGCTTTGGACGCGAGCTTTGTCCAAGTTCGACGTTTATCGAAGCGTCGGTCGGATGAACCCAGCCGTCGGCGACAAGCCAAAGCTTTTTGTCCGCCGGCGCGACATCCGGGAGTTCGAGCTCGACGAAATGGTCCTCGGCGACGCCCTGGAAAGGTCCGCGCTTAAATCCGTCGAGATATCTCTCGTCCAGATCGGCGACAATGTCCGAGACATCCTCGCCGCGGTCGTTGACGGCCGACTTGAACCGATTGGTGGGTTCAGTCGTAAAGA
>JAYVUD010000056.1:0-3067 GCA_043788335.1 Chloracidobacterium sp.
TGATTGGCCAGATAGCCGAGGATCTGTGAGTCGAGGCCCGCGTCGACCGAGAAACGGTAATAGAGTTTGTCGTGGCCGTCGAGCAGTTTGGCAAGATCGCCGGCAATTTTCTCAATCGGAAACGCCTTGTCCGCGCCAAAATTTTTCACCGCACCCTCGACGCCCTGACGGCGTCCGTACCAAGTCTCCATCAGCGGGTCACGCGGACGCACGTAGAGAGTAAAGGGCTTTTTGGCCGAAGGGTCGATCACGGCGATCGCGTCCGGCTCGGGAAATCCGGTTAGATACCAGAAATCAGGGTCCTGGTGAAACTTAAACTCGGTGTCGTAGCTTCGCGTCTGTTCGTGTGAGGCGGGGATGATCGCGATCGAATTTTCATCCATCGCTTCGATAAATCGCTTTAGTTGTGCTCGCATATAATTTCTCTTTGCCCAAAATTGTAACGCAAAACCCGTCCGATGTCAGAGCTTTATGCAGATCGAGGCGAAATATAGTTGAAATCGATGCCGTCAAGCAAGAAATGCATCCATTTCGGGCTCTGATTCATCGGATTGCTGTTATAATTCACAAAAATTTTGCAATCAAATAAGGAGAATACACGATGAAACGAATTTTTGGCCTGACGGCCCTGGTCCTGATGATCTCGACGGCCGCGCTGGCGGATATTGCACGGCCCGACCAGACGCCCAACCGAACGCCGAAACCCAAACCGGGGATAAATACGACTATGTCGATCCGTCTCGACCGCAACGCGACCGAGGCAAAGCTGATCATTCCCAAATCGCAGATCAAGGAACTCCGCGCTCAACTCGAGCAACTCGATGACGAAACAGGCCCAACCGCATCGGCTACGACGCCCGGTTCGATCTCGCGTATGCAGACGATCGTCAGCGGGATGTTCCTGAGCCTCGCACTCGTTTTCGGCGGCGTATGGTTTGTCCGCTCGGGCAAGGCGGCAACGAAAACAGGTAAGAGTCTAGTGGTCCTGGCCGTTACCGCCGCGATAGCGTCGGCAGCGACGTTTGTATACGCAAACGCGGGTCCGCCGCCCGAGGCTCGCTCGATCACCGGCAAGATGTTCTCGTCTGCCATCCATACCTATAAATATGGGTCGGGCAAGATCAAACTCGAAACAAAAGATGACACCAACAACGTCGAACTCATCGTCCCCGACCCGCAAACGGACAAAAAGCCGAGCGGGGAAGAGTAGAGTGAAAAAGGGGAAAAGGGGAAAAGGGAAAATGTGAAAGAGTGAAAAAGTTAAGAAGTTCCGAGGTGCGCTCGGCTTTGTCATTCCCCGCTTTTCCCCTTTTTCACTTTTCTACTTTCCGTTTTACCCGCTTCGGCATGCAGGAAATTCGTGTAAACCGATTTGAACTGACGAACGCGCACCTATTTTTGGCGGCGTTTGTTGTCTCGTGTGCGGTTGCGGCATTTGTCATCGGGTCGTTTCCGCTGCAGATGTCGATCGCGACGATATTTCTGTTTGCGGCGGTCCATAATTTTATGGAGTTTCGCTACTTTGCCGCCCGAATGCCGCTGAGGTGGGGACGGTCGCGACTCTATTACACCGTCGGCATCGGCGGCGTTTTGGCTCTGGCAGCGGCGTATTTGATGCTCTATGCGGCAAGCGGAAACTGGCTGTGGAGCTATGCAACCTCGGGCGTGTTGACCGCGGCGTGGAATTCGGCACTTGTCCTGTGGCTCGCGGTGCTCGTCTATCTACGCGGCAAGCAACGGCCGCGGAGCGATTGGGCGTGGGCGTTTCCGGTGGCGTTTCTGCTCGCCGCTCTCGCGTGGATGGTGCCGCAATATTGGAGCCTCTCGCTCGTCTATATTCACCCGTTCATTGCGATGTGGTTTCTCGAACGCCAGATACGGCGGACCAAGCCCGAATGGCTGCGTGCATATCACTACGCCCTCGCGTCGATACCGATCTTTGTTCTGACGCTGTGGTTTATGCTCTCGTCCCGGCCGAATCTGTCCGAGGAAACTGCACTTTTCTGGCGAATAACGCAGCACGCCGGCAGCGAGATACTGCCCGGGGTTTCGAGCCATTTTCTGGTCGCGACCCACGTATTTCTCGAATCGATACACTACACGGTCTGGATCCTGCTGATACCGCTCGTCGATCGGCGGGCGATACCGTGGAAATTGACCGAGATCCCGCTCTTTGCAAAAGAGGGAGGCTATCCGACGCTCGTCGTCACAGCTTTGCTGGTCAGCCTCGGGCTGGTGGTCGCGTATTGGATCGGGTTTTCGGTCGACTATGGGACGACGCGCGATGTCTATTTCGCCTTTGCCATCGCCCACGTGGTGGCCGAATTTCCGTTTCTGATCAAGATGCTTTAACGGGGATTGGCCCACGAAATTCACGAAAAGGACGAAAGGGAAGATGAAAAGGCGTCAGGAGTTATTCGTTCTGCTCGATACTTGAGTTCCGAGCAATTTTCTTTGTTTTAGTGTTTTTCGTGCATTTCGTGGGCAAAATATCATATGTTTCTCGACCTTGTCATTGAACCGGTAACGCAGAGTCTTCCGCTCCGCGATCTGTGGCTGTTTTTGCCTATCGGTTATCTTTTTACGATCGCGGTTGAGACGCCGGTGCTGGTGGTCGGACTGTCGTCGAAGGTGAGCCTCAAGCACAAGCTTCTCTGCGGGGCCTGGCTCACCGCCTGCACGTATCCGGTCGTCATACTCGTACTACCGGCGATCTTTTTCGACCAATCCCGTACGCTCTACCTCGCGGTCGCTGAGACGTTTGCTCCCGTGGCGGAATGTGCACTGTTTTGGCTCGCGTTTCGCCGCCGCGAGGACCTCGGCCGCGTCGACTGGATCCGCTGTATGATCGCGATAGTCCTCGCCAATCTTGCATCATTTGGATTTGGTGAAATAATGAATATTAACGGCTGGTTTGGATTATTTTAACGGAGTATCAGATCATGAAAAATCTATTCATTACAGCGATCATCGTCCTGACTTTCGCCATTGTGGGCCTCGGCCAAACGGGTTTCTCGACATATCAAAACAGCAGATTCGGCTTTTCGATCGAATATCCGTCGGACCT
>JAYVUD010000057.1:0-4351 GCA_043788335.1 Chloracidobacterium sp.
CGAATGTTCGCACGCCGATCGCCGAAACGTATCGTTCGAGCACGCTGACGAACTCTTTGAGATGTTCGGTCTTATTTCCGTCCATCACGACACCGTCGCGGTGCTCGAGCGTCCACGACGTACCGCCGGGTTCAATAATGACCGGGTTGCCGCCGAGTTCGTAGATCCCGACCTGCATCGAAGCACGGGTGCGAAGGCTCGGATTGAAAAAAACGAGAGCGATGGACTTTCCGGCCAGCGGTTTAGCGATGTTTTCGCCGCTCTTAAACCTCATCGCGTCGGCGACCAGACCTTCGAGATGTTCACGCGAAAAATCGGTTGTGATTAGATAATTATTCAATTTAATAGTACCTCAACAAGTTGATCTATTTCATCGGTCGTCACGCACAACGGCGGCAATAGGCGAAGAATCCTGGGATCGCTAGACGTACCGGTTATGATATTGTGTCCAAGCAGTTTGGCGTGAATGGTTGAACAAGGTTCGGCAAATTCGATACCGAGCAGGCACCCTTTGCCGTGGATCGCAACGACATTGGATACGCCGGAAAGCGAATCCCGCAGATGTGCCTCGATCTTTCGGACGTTTTCGATCATTCCGTCAGATTCGATCGCGTCGAGCGTGGCCGAAACAGCGGCCATCGCGAGCATACCGCCGCCAAATGTCGTGCCGAGGTCGTTGAGCTTAATGTTTTCGGAAACAGCGTCATTGACCAGACACGCACCGACCGGCACGCCGCTGCCGAGCGATTTGGCAAGCGTTACGATGTCGGGAACTACTCGATCGGCAAGTTGGCTGCCGGCAAAGAACCAGTTTCCGGTGCGGCCGATCCCGGTCTGGACCTCGTCGAATATGAGCATTATGCCGTGGTCATCGCATATCCGCCGCAACGCTGCGAAATACGCCGGATCAGCCTCGCGGACGCCGGCCATCGATTGGATCGGTTCGAGCATTATCGCGGCGGTGTCGGCATCGGCAACGGCTTCGATCGAGGCGATATCGCCAAATTCGGCGGACACGTGGCCCGGAACGTTAGGTCTACCGATCTCGCGATATTTACCGAGAAACGTTGCCGAGATCGAATCCGCGGTCCGCCCATGAAATCCGCCCGTAAAGGTTACGATCTTTTCGCGGCCGGTCGCCATCCGGGCCATACGCATTGCGTTCTCGTTAGCTTCGGTTCCGGAATTACAGAAGAATGCTTTCGTCAGGCTTGCCGGAGCGACGGAAACCAACTTCGCGGCAGCCACGGCACGAGCCTCCGAGTATACGAGATTTGAATAAAACAGGAGCTTGCCGGCCTGCTCGCTGATCGCTTTGACGACCGCCGGGTGCGAATGCCCTGTAGCACAAACAGCATGGCCGCCATAAAGATCCAGATATTCAACACCGTCGCTGGTCCAGACCACGGATCCGGATCCGCGTTCGACGGCGATACCCATTTTCTTGTAGGTTGCGACCTGATATGTATCTTCTAATTTTTCGATCTCACTAAAGTTCATATTTGATCATGGATTGCTGCCTGTGAACATCAAGCCCGTCTTTTCATCGAGACCGAACATTAGATTCATATTCTGGACGGCCTGCCCGGCCGCACCTTTGACAAGGTTATCGATCGCCGCGAAGACAACAAGTTGTTTGCCGTTTGTATGAACAGCAATGTCGCAGAAATTCGTATTTTTTACCCAGTTAACGTCCGGCGAACCGCTGACCATTCTGACGAAAAAGGACTCCCGGTAGTGCTCTTTGAAAATCGCTTCGATCGCGCCGACGCCATGGACGTCGGCAGTTTCGGCGTAGCACGAAGCAAATATTCCACGCGAAAGCGGCAAGCTGTGGGTCATGAATACCAGCTCGTTCTCGAAATTACCAATGGCGTTGAGATGTTGGATAATTTCGGGGACGTGCTGATGTTCGAACGGCTTATAAGCGTAAAACGAATTCATCCGCTGCGGGTGATGCGTGTTGGTCGCAGCCTTGGCTCCCGACCCCGACGAACCCGTTTTGGCGTCGACGATCACTTTCCCGTTCAGTAGCCTGTTCGTGACCAACGGCGTCAATGCGAGTGCCGTCGCCGTGGCAAAACAACCGGGATTTGCGACGTATTGTGCGGCGGCGATGGCTTCGCGGTTCGATTCGGTAAGGCCATAGACAAAACGGGATTGCAGTTCGATCGCCGAATGTTCGAGCTTGTAGTATTGTCGAAATACGTCTGGGTCGCCGATCCGAAAATCACCCGAAAGGTCAACAACCTTGGTTTTCGGGTTCAGTTGTGACACCAATGACAATGCCTGGCCGTGCGGAAGAGCGAAGAAAGCCAGATCTATCTCCGGCATCCCGGAAATATCGTCGCTGGCGGGTTCAAATCGAAGTTCAGTCAGACCAAACAAGTTTCGATGAACATCGCTGACTAGTTTGCCGGCGTGCTCATTGGCCGTGGCAAATACGATCTCGGCATTTGGATGGAACAGTAGGATACGCAGCAATTCGCTGCCGCCGTAGCCGGAGCCGCCGAAAATGCCAACGCGAATGGTTTCAGGTTTAGTGAGCATTTCCATTACTTCGAAACGCCGGTCAAAACCGGTGAATAGACCAGATCAAAAAGTCGTTTGCCGTTCCGCCTCGCATTTCCGGCAGCGAGTTTGAAATTGTTTTGGATATAGTCCTCGCCCATTTGCGAGTCGGTAACGGAACCCGCAACGACGTCGATCGCGATGTTGTAGCCCTTTAACACGGTCACTCCGCCGACAACGCCGACATAGTCCGAGGCACAAAATACGAATGTGTGACGGCATCTCTGAATTCCCGGTCGTTTAGGACGGTCTCGACGGAGTACCCGCCGATTATGCCGTCTCCGAGTTCGACTACGATAACGTCGGGCCCGAGTGTATTGAGGTGATTGATTATCGCCTTGGCGACCGGTGCCAGATCGCCAAAATTTGCGGTCGACGGCAGCCCGCAATCGATGAAGCTCGCGGTTTCAAACGCTCCGTGATCTTCCATATTAAGGGTGTCGCGAAGCGCGGCAACGCCCGAGATCTTGGCTCCGGCAACACGCAGACCGTTGTGGCTCGCCTGCTTGATGATCTCCGTCGCCGCCACGGTCTTGCCGGAGTTCATACACGCTCCGGCGATCACGATGATCGGGGCACCAACATTCAGGTTATCGGCCGGTTTGAGTGCGTTGTCGCCGATATTCGCAACCGTATCGTTTTCGAGGGTAGCAAGGCCGAGCACCTCGACCGCGATCGCATCCGAAAGGGAAGAGTGGTGGCCGCTGCAGACCCCGATCACGCCGCCCATATTGAGCAGATGCAGTTTGTCTCCGGGCGCAACGGTTGCGGGTACGTCGCCGACAAAGCCCTTCAGGGCTCGGCGGCTTCCGAGAACGCCTACGAGAATGTCGCCGGTGGTTATTCTGGCGAGGCGGCCATTGCAGAGCTCAAGATTGCCGTATGTCGCCGATTCGCCGAGAGCCCGGACAACAATAACATCGCCGCTACGGGTGCTCATTTCGCCGTCCAGTACGGAGACTGTTCTCGGGATCTCAACACGCGACGCTGCGGACCCGACCTTGTCTACAATTATCTGGTTCATTATGGCTTGGCTGCAAAACTATGGCCTGAAAGGACGCTGTGAAGCTTTTTAATTGCCAGACGTTGTAATGCGGAGTTTTCGACTGCGATCATTATCGTGTCATCGCCGGCGATCGTTCCGATGACTTCGGCGATCCCGGATGTGTCAATCTTTACGGCGATCGCCGACGCCAAACCCGACTCGCAGCGGGCCACGATCAGATTGTCGCCGGCGACCGCCAGGTTAACGGTACCGTAACCGGACAGGTGAGCGTTCCTCGGCGAGGCATAATGTCCATTGACCTTAACTATGCCCAGTTCGACCAGATCGCGCGAGACGCTCGCCTGTGTGACGTCAAAACCGCGGGCCCTTAGGGACGACACGATCTGGTCTTGTCGGGCGATCTTATCAAACTCGATGATCTCCAAGATCGCGTCCTGTCTGGCCATTTTCTGCATAAATCATTTATCTTATGCACGTATTTCGCTATTCCGATGCATAAGTACCCCGAATATACAGAGAATATACGTCGAGGGCGCATATGTCAACTAAAAATAAGCTGATCGGATTGACTTGGGTTTCCCGGTATTAGAACAATGCGACCTTTATACGCAGAAATTTCTTGGGGTTTTGGCGAAAATCGTAGAGCAGCTTTGTGCCCTCGCTGGAAAACTGGTTGATCGTCGACGCCGTCTGATTTAGATTATTATACAGAGTCTCGTCCGTAACGAACTTGCCCAGGGTGCCCTTTCCGGCCTGGGCGTCAGCGAGAATGGA
>JAYVUD010000058.1:0-8172 GCA_043788335.1 Chloracidobacterium sp.
GATCGGGCTCGCCCAAAACGGTGAGAACCAAGCCGTGGCAGTCCTTAAGGAAACTGCGACTTATCTTGGCATTGGCATATCTAACCTGGTCGTAGGACTCAGCCCGCAGGCGATAGTCATCAGCGGCAGCATCGTCCGTGCGTGGGACCTGATCAAAGATGAACTTAAGGGCTATGGCCGGCGAAGTATCCGCAACGGACTCGCCGGTCCGCGTATCATCCCCTCGACACTGGGAGACTCGCCCACGATACTTGGTTCGGTCAGCCTCGTCCTGGCCGAGAAATTTGCGTCGGCTACATAGTTATTATTGTGGCTGTCGACAACATCACGTGTGGCCGTTTTAGCTGTCAAGCGCGCCTGCGAGTATGATATTATCTAGCGGTTCCCCTCCTCGGTTTTGACTAACGAATATCTGGTATGAAGACACGGTTTCTAAAGGTGTTTATTGTTGCGGCTTTTGCTTGTCTTAGCGTACTTGCATTCAAGCCGGGCTTTGTTTTGGGCGAAGGAACGTCGGCTGAGGACTATCAGAAGTGGATCGCCGAAACCTACGACTATCGGTTTGGGCAGGACAAACCGTTCGGACCGTCCAACGCGAGTACTTTTGACGGTAAGTTCATGGCCCCGGAGAAATTTACCGCTGCGTCACGCTGCGGAGCGTGTCACACCGACGCCCATCCGCAGTGGCGGCAGTCGGCCCACGCAAACGCGTTCCGTGAACCCTTTTACCAAAAGAACGTCAAAGACCTGACCAAGGAAAAGGGCATCGCATTTACCCGACATTGCGAATCCTGTCATAATCCGATCGCTCTGTTTTCCGGAGCATTGACCGACAAGCCGCAGTTTAAGAAACGCCCCTTTGACGAGGACGGCGTGTCCTGTATCGTCTGCCACTCGATCGAGTCGGTAAACGGCCGCGGCGTCGGCGGTTACGTTATGGGCGAACCGGCGTTACTCGAAACACCGGACGGAACCAAAACGTCGAACGTGACCGATCAGCAGATACTCGATAACGTCCCCGATCATAGACGGGCGATGGGCAAAGATATCATTAAAAAGCCTGAGTTTTGCGGCGCCTGCCATAAGTCACAGGTTCCCCACGAACTCAACGATTACAAATTTATTCGTGCATTTGCGGTCGCCGATGAGCTGCAAATGTCGTCCTTTTCTAAAGAGTCGCCGCATCCTTTTTACGTGCGTAATAAGGAAACCTGCAATACCTGCCATATGAAGCAGGAGCCCGCCAAATACTTTGACGCCTCCGCCAAGACCAAGGGCACGATCGCCTCGCACCGCTGGGCGGCGGCAAATACCGCGATCCCTAGTTTCTATGGCTACAAAGAACAGCTTGAGGAGGTCGAAAAGAATCTCAAAGACGACAAACTCGGCGTGGATATTTTCGCTCTGCATCGCCAAAAAGCCGGAGCTAAGAAAGAGGAACTCTTCGCCCCGGTCAATCGCGAGGGATTCCTGGTCAATGAGACCGACATTATCACTGCGGACGTTGTCGTTACGAATAAGAATATAGGGCACTCGTTTCCGCCGGAACTGCGGGATTTTTACGAGGCATACGTCGAATTTACCGTGACGGATGCGTCCGGAAAGGCCCTGTTCAAGTCGGGCTTTATAAATAAAGACGGCGAGGTTGATGACAAGGCCCATTGCTATAAGACCTACCTGGTTAAGGCGGACGGATCGTTCAACGACCTGCACGAGATCTGGAAAACACGGGTCGTCGCGCAAAATCTCGCTATCCAGTCGGGCCGATCGGATCTTGCAAGATACAGATTCGCGATCCCGAGCAGCGTCGGCGGCCGGATCAAACTGACTGCGAAACTTCAGTATCGGCGTTTTACCAGGGTTTTCAGCGATTACGCCCTAAAGAAGTCGGTCGATCTGCCGATCGTGACGATGGCGACGTCGGAACGTGTCGTTGTGGTCGGGTCGAAAAATGAGCCCCAAGAGATCGACCCCAAGGCAATGCCGGATTGGCGCCGTTGGAATAATTACGGCATCGCTCTGCTCGATCAGCGTCAGTTTCCGCAGGCATCCGACGCCTTTGACGAAGTCATCAAAGCGGACGTCAAAGACTATAAGGCATTTGCGATCACTAACAAGTCGTTGGCATTGATGGAAATGGGCGGTTGGCAGGAGGCCGAAAAACTAGTTAATAAGGCCCTCGAGATCGACGCCGGTAACAGCCGGGCGATCTTCCAGCGAGGACGCATAAACCGCGTCCGCTCACGGCTGACCAAAGCCGAAGAGGATTTTAAGAAGGTGCTCGATGCGTTCCCGCGTGACCGTGTCACGCTGCAGCAGCTCGGCGAACTGGCCAAGATCAAGAGCGACAGCCTGCCGCCCAAAGAGCGTACGGCTCAACTCCAGGTCGCCAAGGGCTTTTACGAAAAGATACTCGAGATCGACCCCGAGGATCTATCTTCGCATTACAATTTGATCGTTATATATCAAAAGCTCGGGATGCGTGACGAGGCTAAAAAGGAAGCCGTGATCTTTCGCGACCTCAAGGACGATCCGGGCGTGACGTCATTAGCGAGTAATTTCCTGCAAAAAAACTGGAATATCGGCATCGAGAGCCTGCCGTTTCATACCCACGACCTGACGATCTTTGACGTCAACAAGCAAAAGACGGACTATACGGCCATGTTCCGGCTATCCGACAAATGACCAGTTTAGATCTCGAATTACAATGAGTATCAGAATTTTCATCTTAGCCCTCTTGATGATCGTGTTCCGGATGGCCGTTATTGCCCAGGGTGAACAGATGGGCGGCGTTTCGACCGGCGAGCAAAAGATATATACATCAAAACGTACGACCGGAATTACAGATCCGGCGGCCCCTAAGATCTTCGAAGACGTGACCGCCCTGACCGGTATCAGCGGAGTTAAATGTGTCTCGGGCGGTAAGGCGAAAGAGTACATTCTCGAAACGACCGCCTGTACGATCGCCATTATCGACTACGACAACGATGGTAAGCCGGACATCTTTTTTCTTAACGGTTCGACGATCGCCGCGGAATTAGGCAAAGAAAAACCTCCTCGATCTGCTCTGTTTCATAATCTCGGAAACTGGAAATTTGAGGATGTGACCGAAAAAGCGGGTGTCGCGAACGAACGGTGGGGTATGGGCGTCGCGGTCGGTGACTATGACAACGACGGGTTTCCGGATATGTTTGTCAGTAATTTTGGCACATCCCGCCTCTATCACAATAACGGAAACGGTACTTTTACCGACGTCGCGGCAAAAGTCCGTCTCGATATCAAAGGTTGGCACACCGGAGCCACGTTCGGCGACTATGACAAAGACGGACGGCTCGACCTATTCGTTCCCGCCTACTTGGAATTTGACCTGAAAAATCTACCTCAGAGCCCGCTCGACGTCGGTAAGGGCAACACGATCGGGCGCAACTTCTGCCAGTTTCGCGGCCAGCCCGTAATGTGCGGCCCCCGCGGCATGAAGGGTGCCAAGGATTCGCTCTTTCACCAAAAGGCGGACGGCACGTTCGAAGAGGTCGGCGACAAGGTCGGTGTTTCGGACGAGGGTAAACATTACGGATTCTCATCCGTTTTCGTCGATGTAAACGACGACAATAATCTCGATCTGCTGGTTGTCAACGATTCAACCCCGAAGCAACTCTACATAAATAAGGGCAACGGCACGTTCGAAGAATCGGGTTACCCGTCCGGCATCGCCTTCAATGAAAATGGACGCGAACAGGCCGGTATGGGGCTCGCGGTCGGCGACTATGACAACGATGGACGGGTAGATTTTCACATCACCAATTTTTCAGATGATTCCAATGTCCTCTACCGAAATGACGGCGATGCCAATTTTACGGACGTTTCGTTCCAAGCCGGTCTCGGTGAAACGACCATCCCTTTCCTCGGCTGGGGCACTGAGTTCATCGATTTCGATAACGACGGCTGGAAAGACCTGATCGTCGCCAACGGGCACGTTTATCCGATAGTTGATGATTTTCAATGGGGAACGAGCTTTGCCCAGCAGCTTTTGCTCTTCAAAAACGGCAAACCGCGGCCAAACGGACAGATAAGGTTTGATCGAGTGCCGGCCGCCCCGAACAGCGGACTTGCATCGTCACAGTGTGCTCGCGGGTTGGTCCTGGCCGATCTCGACGGCGACGGCAAAGTCGACGTGATCACCGGCAATATGGACTCGGCCCCGTCCATACTCAAAAATGTCAGCGAATCAAAAGCTCATTGGCTATCCATCAAACTGGTCGGCAGCCTCGACAAGAAAACGCCGAAAGACGCCGTCGGTTCTCATGTATTCATTACGACCGGGAAACTCCGCCAGCGATTCGATCTCACGAGCGGCGGCAGTTATGCGTCGCAGAGCGAACAGGTTATTCACGTTGGCCTGGGCGACGCCGTCAAGGTCGACAAACTCGAGGTCGTCTGGGCAAACGGCGAGACGGAAACTTTTGCCGTGGATAAGATCGACCAGCGGATACTCGTGACGCAGAATGACAAATCGAATCCGAAGTAGAAGTTAAGTGATTCGGATCGGCTCGGAGCAACTATTTCAGCCCACGCGACTGATCGGGTCGCAGAAATCAAAACCAAAGTTTTTTTGTTTCGACGTGCTTTTTGGATTTCAAGCTTTGGCGAACGTCGTTCGAGGTATTTACCGGGAAAAAGCCGGCCAGTGCGTTACGCGATGTTCTCAAAAATGCGACGGTCTCTATCCTGACACTAACCGAACGGCCGTGATGACCAACGATCACGACACCGATCGTTTTATGTCACTCCCCGGTGCTGCAGCAAGGTCGAATTCACGCTCGAGTCAATGTCGGTGACGGCGGGCGAATTTGAAAACTTATCGATCGGAACGGAAAATAAGCCTGCTACGGTATGTCGAATACGGAAGTGGAAAAATCGTCAGACTATCGGATCAGCGTATCATTACGCGACGCCTTCGCGCGGGACGGAAACATTCTCGTCCGGTCGGTCGCAACACCCGGCGAGATAGCGCGCTTCCAACCCGCGATCAGCGCGGCAGCGGCGAAATACTCGACCGAGACGCGTTCCCTCGACGATCGCGACACATACGGCAAGGCGTTCCTGCAGGTAATGAACCTCTGGCGGCACGACGACGAGGTCAAGCGGTTCGTTTTTGAAAAGAGATTCGCACAGATCGCGGCCGATCTGCTTGGCGTGGAAAAGGTTCGGCTTTACCACGACCAGGCGTTGTTCAAGGAACCGCTAGGAGGTTACACGCCGTGGCATCAGGACCAATATTACTGGCCGCTCGATACCGACCGGACGATCACGATGTGGATGCCGCTCGTCGATATCGACGTCGAGATGGGGGTGCTGACATTCGCGTCCGGCTCGCATAAAAATGGGGCCATCGGGAGCATCGAGATCTCGGACGAGAGCGAGGCGGCGTATGAAAAATATATTGCGGAACACGGTTTCCCGATCGCACTGGCCGACCGGATGAACGCCGGCGATGCGACATTCCATCTCGGTTGGACGATCCACTCGGCCGGGGGCAATCGCTCGGAAACAAAAAACCGCGAGGTGATGACAATCATATACATTGCGGATGGAGCCGGGATAGCCGAGCCTCGGAATGAGAATCAGCTTGCGGACCTCGATGCCTGGCTGCGACCGGCGTCGCCCGGCGAACGCTCTGACGGGCCGCTAAATCCGATCTTGAACTGAATTTCTATGTCTAATAACTTTTCTCGTGCATCCGGCGTTTTGCTGCATCCGACCTCGCTGCCCGGCGATTACGGCATCGGTGACCTCGGTTCCGAAGCCTTTAAGTTCGTCGATTTTCTCGTCGCTGCCGGCCAGCGATACTGGCAGATCCTGCCGCTCGGGCCGACTGGGTACGGCGATTCGCCGTATCAGTGCTTTTCCGCGTTTGCCGGCAATCCGCTCCTGATCTCGCCCGAAAAACTGATAGATGACGGGTTGATCACCGCCGAAGACCTTGCCGACCACCCGGTATTTACCGAACACACGGTCGATTTCGGAGCTGTCGTAAATTGGAAAAACCAATTGCTGCCGATGGCGTACGAGGGATTTCACCGCGTTGCCAGCGTCGATCTCCGTGGTAGATTTGAGCGATTTTGTCAGGAAAACGAGTTTTGGCTTGACGATTACGCCCTCTACCGTTCGGTCAAAACATCGCAGGATCAGCGGCCGTGGTACGAGTGGCCGGCCGAGCTTAAATTGCGCGACCCGGACGCGATAGCCGCGATCGGCGAAGAGCTTTTCGAAAAAATTCAGGCCGAAAAATTCTACCAGTTCCTGTTCTTTCGCCAATGGCTGTCCCTCAAGGAGTATGCCAGTGCTCACCGCATCAAGATCATCGGCGACATCCCGATTTTCGTCGCCCTCGATTCGGCGGACGTCTGGTGCAATCAATCAAAATTCAAGCTCAACCCGGATGGCTCGGCCCGCGTCGTCGCCGGCGTGCCGCCCGATTATTTTTCGGCAACCGGACAACTGTGGGGCAACCCGATCTACGATTGGGACGCGATGGGCCGCGAGGGCTACAGCTGGTGGATCGCCCGCGTTTTTGCTACATTGCAGACGGTCGACATCGTTCGGATCGATCATTTTCGCGGATTTGCCGCTTCGTGGGAAGTGCCCGGCACGGACAAGACCGCTGAGAACGGCCGCTGGGTCGACGTACCCGGCAAAGAGCTGTTTCTGGCGTTACGAGCGGCACTCGGCGACCTGCCGATCATCGCCGAGGACCTCGGCGTCATCACGCCGGATGTCGAGGAACTGCGGGACGGCTTTGGCTATCCGGGGATGCGTATTTTGCAGTTCGCGTTCGGTGGCGACGCCCAAAATCACGACCTGCCGCACAACTACATCCGCAATTGCGTAGCCTATACCGGTACGCACGACAACGACACGACCGTCGGTTGGTTCCTCTCGCAGGCCGGTGCCGGTTCGACCCGCGACGCGAGCGAGATCACACGCGAGCACGAATATTGTCTAAAGTACCTCGCCTCCGACGGCGGCGAGATCCACTGGGATTTTGTCCGTGCGGTCTGGGCGTCGGTCGCCAACACCGCGATCGCCCCGATGCCCGACCTTCTCGGCCTCGGCACCGAAGGCCGTATGAACCTGCCGGCAACCGACTCCGGCAATTGGACGTGGCGAATGGACAAGAACGCGATCAGCGATGATGTCACGGCTAAATTAAGGATATGGACCGAAACATATGGACGCACGACATGATCTAAAACGAGTATTAGTCACGGACTATTCGCTATACACTATTTCGAAAATGGAGCGGTTCATCACAATGAAACACAAATTAGTATTCCTGGCGATCTTAACTCTGGTTTTCACAGCCGGTGCGTCTGCCCAGACGAAACAACCGAAAACTGTCCGCGATTTCTTTATGCTGCTGACGGAAAAATATTTCACTCTCGAGAGCTGTGATCGCGGCGACGACATTGGCTGCAAAAAGGCAAAGGCAAAGTATCTCAAGGACTTTACCGAGGTCGAGGATATTCCGAACGGCTATTTCAAGGGCGGCTGCGACGGAGCCCAGTTTTGCATTGAAATGGCCATCTTCAAGCGGCCCAACGGTAAATATCTCGTCGGTGTCACCACCCGCGGCGAGATGATGAACGAGTTTCATTTTATTGAGTACGTCAGCGGCCGTTGGCGAAACGCGTCGGCCGACGTGCCCGGTTTCAGCAATCGGAACTGGTACGATCTTCCGCATGTCGGCACCACCGTTGAGGTCTATGTCAACAAGGTCGTCGAACGCGGCTCCGACCACAAGGTCACCGAAAAGGGCAAAAAGCTCTACGACCTGATTTGGAAAGGCGGCAAGTTCGTGAAAAAGTAGGGTTGAAACCACAGATGGACACTGATAAACACTGATAACAATCCGGTGGTCACGAGTAATATTTATGAAATTGATAAACAGATCAGCCGCTTTTCCCATTAACCGCCCCTCCAAATTCCTATCCGTGTTCATCTGTGTTCATCTGTGGTTACTTTTAATTTCGCTTTCGATCGGAGCGCAAAATCCAGCGCCGGGAGCACCCGGCAAGGACGCTTATTGGGCGACGGCCGGCAAACAAGCCATCGGCACGTCGGCGACGCTCACCAGTAGGGTCTGGTTCACTCTCGCCCAGGGCGTGATGACCG
>JAYVUD010000059.1:0-42130 GCA_043788335.1 Chloracidobacterium sp.
GTAAAACCACGTCACTTTAGTTCTTCGGAACTAAAGGAGCGACAAGGATGAAGCGAGAAGCCGCTACCTTTTAGGGTAGCGGTAGTTCACCGCTGATAATTAGTGATATTGCTGATTGAGATAATTTGTATTTAGATGCCAGATGATGTTGTGTAATGTCGCCTTGCATGTACTCTTTGATTATACAAGAAGCTGTTTCTTCTGTCAGAACTGCGTTGCCATGTCGAGAGCCACGGACAACTCGTTCGGGATATTGTTGAGAAGTATTTCTTTTTTTGAATACACAATCTCTTGCATTATCTTTTGCTGTACCCAGAAACAAATGCCCAGGTCGAACACATTTGCGATTATCGCATTTGTGGCAAACCATCATTCCATCTGGAATGGGTCCATAAAACATCTTCCACGAAACACGGTGAGCGACAATTACCTTTCTTTTTCCGCCCTCTATAATCGACACCGCCCCGTAGCCATCTTTAGTTGCTTTTCCCATCCATTCACAACAGCCGCAAGGTGTATTTGTCACTTTTTCCATAAACCGTTTTTTCAGAGAAGTCCGACTGTTTACTCCACCTGCGGCAGCGATTTTTCTAGTGGTATTTGTTTCTCTTATAAAACAATTCTTCATTCTTCCTTTTTTCAAACAATCTTGTGCATTATCTCTGGGTGTGCCAAGAAATAAATGATCCGGGCGACAACAAGCTGGATTGTCGCATTTATGACACACATACATGCCCGCAGGTATCTCCTGATTGTTTTCCAAAGACCAAACTACTCTGCTAGCCGTGAAACTTTTCTTGCCTTGTTTGCTATTTCCTGGTTCGTATACTCGAACATATCCGTAGCCAGACGATGTTTTTCCTCCCTGCCATTCCCAGCACTCATCACCATTTTTTTGTTGGATTTTTTTCCAAATCTTTTTTTCAAGATACTCTCGGTGTTCAAGCATTTTTTATTCTCATATGTCTGTTTCCACTTGATATTATACGCACCAAATCGTCCACCGTGCCGCTCTGGGGTCCGTCGATCACGCCGAAGACCCGCTGCTGGTCGCTAGGAGGCAACTTGCCGAATTCGGCCAAACCCTGCAATTTACTCTTCAGATTCGACTTGTTCATCGTGTCTAGGGTCTGGGACAAGCCGTTAGTCGGGTCGAGGTTCAAATAACCGATTATGATATTCTTCCAGTGGGAATACGCATCACTCTCTTCGGTAGCCAGCCAGTCCTTGAAATTCGCCTTCCGCATATTAGCACCCCCATGCCCTTCTATGTAGACTATTTGTAAAAGTTTATCCTATATACGGCATGGCGAGATCCCTTAAATTCGGCGAGTATGTGGAGTGGGCCGATTACGGCTTCGAGAAGAAGTCCGTACTCGGACCCCAGGGCGGCACCCAGGAGGTAGACGGCGACAAGCCGTTCAACCCGATGAAGACCGAAGAAATCATCGACGAGTTGACCCACCTGGGTCCGCTGGGCATCTACGAACCCCGCCAGAGGGCCGACATCGTCGAGTGGGGCCACGAGGTCGGGGCCATGAAAGTGGAATTCAGCCCAATCGGCTCCAGCAAAGCCTTCGTCCGCCGGAAGATCAAGGACTTGCAGGGCGAGACGACCTGGATATGCAAGTACGTCTTCCCGTTCACCAACGAGAACAAGCTCATGGGGAAGGAGACTCCCATCGCCCATGAGATCCACGAACACCTGAGCAAGTTGTGCATGGAACTGATCGACAGCCCGAAAAAGGCTTTCCCGGAGTTCGAGCGGATGGTGGACAAGTTGGTGGACGGCGTGCGGCTGGAGTACCCGTCGTACTGCATGTTCCCGGCGGGAATGAAGAAGATCAACGAAGACTACTACAAGGTCTACTTCGAGTACCGGGGCCACGGGCAATCCCGCATGCGTAGCGGCGGCAGGTCGGAACAATTCGACATCGACATATTCTGGGATCGGAAAAAAGGGCTGGTCCGCTGCTGGGGCTACAACATCGATTCCGCAGCGAGCCAGCATTCGTGGCGTCCACAACCGTCGGAGTGGGACGAGTGGTTCGCCCCCAGCCAGGACGTTCACGAGGTCATGGAGTGTATAACCAGGCTTTTCCTAACCTACTGATGTTCTCTCAGTAGGTTAGGATTCGGATATTATAGCTTCCGAATACGCATCAAATGAATTATACCAATCCGGTGGGAGAGAGACGATGAGATTCGGCGATTACTTGAGGATGGCGGAAGACCTGTCGCTGAACGAGGCCATCAGCGGCCCCGAACTCATCCAATTGGGGAAGACGATCAGTGACGCAATCGACAACGAGCATGCGTTGAAGAACACCACGCTCATCCGCGACATAACGAAGAACCCGCAACTCGTCGCCATAGACAAGGCGACGGGGGCGGACGCGGGTGCGGGATTCTTCCCGGAAAAAATGCTCAAGAACCTCGCCACCAACTACAAATTCTACTTCGGCAAGATCGCCAACCAGTTCAAAGACGCCGAGGCCATCCTGTTCGAGTTCCCAGATTTTCAGACCTTCATCGTCTACCTGGGCTTCCTAGAAGACGGGAGGAAACTCGCCGCCTTCGCCGTCCCGCCCTACTACTACCACGCGGGCGTCCGCAAGAAGGGCATAGCCAGTGCATTCCCGAAGATAACGATGATATTGAAACAATTCGGATTCAAGGTCCACGTCCAGGGCGACCAGGAGGAGTTGACCAGCGACCCGAACGACCTGGAATTCATCAACAAGATGGTAGGAATCTTCCGATTCCTGTCCAGCCGCTACGCCTCCCTGCCCATCAGTGCCGACAACTGGCAAATCGCCAAGACCGGGTTCCACAAGTTGCAGCAGGAAATGCCGGAACAATACCAGAATTACGTCAAGCGACTCAAGGGTGCCTACCCCGGCGGCATCATGGCCCGCAGGAAAATCGACATCCCCGACGGCATGATCCTCAAGACCACCAAGGGCGAAGACATCCGCGTCGATAAAGCCGCCCACGAAGGCGTGGAGGTCTACTACCCGAACCGTGGAATCATGTCGCAGTGGACGGAAGACTCCATGGACCCCAAGACGATGGACGCGGCCCTGGGCAGCGGCAGCGGCACCCCGTACCTGTTCCGTGGCCGGGTGCCCGGCGACAAGATCGTCTACTCCCAACGCATCCTGCCCACCGGACTGTCGCAACTCATGGTCGAGGGCGAGATGATCGTGGACCACATGCCTGGGTCGCCCGGCGGCAAGCCGCCCCCGGTCGATACGGACATCATCTGCACGGTCAAGGAGATGGACCAGTACCAGTGGCAGGATGTCCAAGAAGCGTCCCGCATGAGCCGACGCAGGCGTTGACGCCCCAGACAATCCTTGGTAGACTCGCTCAGTTTATTCAAGGAGAATCGCATGAAACACCTGCTCACGACCCGCTCGCTGGAGAAATCCCAGATCCAGGAAATATTCGCCCTAGCCGATGACATAAAACAACAAATGTCCTCCCCGTTCTGGCGGGGGTGGTACAACAAGATCCTGGACGCCCTTTCGGGACTCGAAAAGCCCGACTACCGCGTCCACACCATCGACGACGCCTGGTTCAGTGCGAAGTCCATCACCAACGCCCTGGGCGGCGAGGCCACCGATTTGCCATCGGTGAGGGTGGTCCGCGTGAACTTGTCGGGCGGGATGCTCGAACTCCACCCGCACGAAGATGTGGTGCGGATCTCCTGCTACTGCATTTTCGGGGGCAACTTCGACAAGGGCGAAGTGCCCCTCGACGGGCTTAAAGACGCCGTGATCGCCCTCAAAGACCACTACTGCCCGCCCTGGGGTGCCTAGCCCGCCATCCCGTCCTTGACGGACACGATGACTTTATCGTTTTTGATGCAGTAGGACACCATGCACCAGTCGGAAGTTTCCGGCTCCTGCTTGAACTCCGACTCCATCGCCTTGAACGCGGCCTGGTCGTACTTGCGTACCAGGGCCAGGGCATCCTTCAATTGCCGGGCCTCGGCCTTGTCGATGGTCAGCGTCACGTCCACCTGCCCGCTGACGGCACCGTCCCAGGCCCGCTTGATGCTCTCGAATTTCATTGATTATCCATCTATTCAGATATTTAGTTGTCTGAACACATATTGTAGCCTGTCAGGAATCGATCTGGAAGTCTGTGGCGAAAACTTCCTCCGTGGCGATGAGTATATTTTTTCGCACGCGACCTTCAAGGAATTCTTGAATCATACCTTCGACGACCCGGTACACCGTCTGGCGGGGTTTCCCCCCGATGGCAACTTTTTGACCCGACTTGAGAAGATAGCTGTAGAGGACGGCGGCGGTCTTGTTTTCTGGATTGTCGGGGTAGTTTTCCGGCCAGCACGCAGTGTTGCTCAGGTAGTAGGCCAGGGCAGACAATTTCACCTTGTCCGCCGTGAAATAGGCTCTCGCGAACACTGCGAGAACTCCAGCGGTGGTAATCCGCTGAATCTTCTTGGGGAAGATGGTGTCCACCCATTGCAAGGCGGGCAGATATATCTTGTACGGAACGGCCCACCAATTGACAGATGTGGAAGGCTGGGACACGGTGTAGCCCATCAGGACGGCAGACTTGAGAATCCCCTGCCGATGCGGAGTCATACCTGTGAGGCCCGCATGCCAAGAAGATTGATCCGACAGACTTCGTTTTCTACCACGGTCAATGTTAGGGATCATGTCCTCGGAGACTCCGATCCTCACCCACATAGGAATCCTGAGTCCGGGCAGACTCTTAGAGGCATCAATGAGGGCATGTGCCCGATGGTGCCCGTTCCGCTTGCGTCCCAACTGGTCGTACAAGAGCGAACTGTCGTTCTCGGTCCACTTGCCGTTAATCATATCGAGGCTGTAGCTGTTGCAATCCGACCTGGAGATTTTTCGATTGTTAGGAGAGGTCGAAAGACCCCACTCCATGTCCTCTTCAGAAAAACTGAAGAGGAAGGGCTTGTCGTCCTTGTCAGCCAGCTTTGTGGCGACGATGTCCTGGAAGGTCTGAGTCATCGCATTCTCCTCCGAGTGATCGTGGTCATTGAACAGAATGATACTATCATCCCCCATGACCGTCAACTGCGAAATATGGGCTTTTCTCTGAGTTTCGAGGAAGATTTTTTTACGCTCGTCGGCCCTCACATCGATGCACATTTTCCTGAGTCGATCTTCCAAACTCCCGCCCCTCTGCTTGTAGATATGTTCCACGATATCATGAGTCCTCACACCGAGTACCATGACATCGGTGACAGACTCTTCACCGATGCTGTTGTAGTGAAGGTGGTGAAGGTGGAATTCATCTAGTTTGATGCCGGTGATCTCGTCCGTGGAATCAGTCGCCCGCTCTTTCTGCCTCCTGAGTTCTTTCCAGCGTGGGCTATCGTAATCGATATTATCGATGAGTTTCTTGTAGTATTGCTTGCCCTTGGGCGAGTTGGGGAATAATTCCGCCAACCCGTAGACGACGGCTGGGTTATCTTTCTTCGTCGGCCTGGTCATCGTCCTGCCGTCGGCATCTGTCACCGCCACGACCAAACCGCTCTTCACCAACTGGCTGCGGGAAGGGTGAATAGAGTTGGGATGCCAGCCTCGAGTTTCGACCTCGTCGTCGGTCATACCATTCATGCCTGCGGTCTTGTAGATTTCCATCAATTCGTCGGCCTTGCCAGACTTGTCGGCTTTCAAGAAAGCCGACACCGATGATTTCCTACTCTCTTCGTAAGCGTATTGCACGGTATTCTACTCCTATCGGAAATACTTCAGTCGGAAATATTAGACACCAGCGATTTGAGCATCTTGGGGCATAGCCCCTCTCCCAAAAAATTCATCGCATTCTTGTAAGTCAGCGTAATTTCTTCCGGCGAATTCGATTCAAGTTTCTTGTCCGATTTATGTTTCGGATTCGGGAATCTCCACTTTTTGACATCAGTAGGCAGGCCCATGATAATCATGGCCTCGTAAACAGAAAGAGTTCGTGCGTTATCGTAAAGGCCAGTCCCCTCGATCTCGTGCCCCGGATGCACAGTGTTGCTGGAACTTATCATGTGGGCACCTTGGATTAGTGTGGGGGCCGGGATGTCCCACTCCATCCGCTTATAGGTGTTGGCGAAACCTGTTATCTTCCTTTTCGTCCCATTCTCGCTTGTCACGGAAGGATAATACTCGTTGGAATTCTCGTTGGCATACGCCGACTTTCCGGTCGGCGTATGCCTCATCCAATCTATGTGACGCTGAGAATGCCGCTGGGCGAAATGCCAGGGATGATGCTTCGATCTATCATCACTCTCCAGGACCGGAAGATCCCCAATAGCTTCTCTAAGCGTCATGGATGATAGTTTATCACATATAACTGGAAATTCCCAAGGCTTTCGGATACTTTTTTTGGAAAAAAGTATTATCAGTCGTTTTCGCCGTTGTGGGGTGTCGAAGTTGGTGGCATCTTGAACGCCACATCTGAATTCGTATTCCGGCAATTCGTTTTCTATCGCTTTTTCGATGTTTTTATCGGCAAATGCCTTCAACATCTGCGGGACATTCTCGATCAAGGCGTAATCCGGCTTGATATCGTTTATCAACTCAAAAGTCGTGAATATCAGATTGTTTCTCGGATCGATCTTCTTCTTTTTTTCATCCTTCTTATCGGGTCGCGGCGGATTCAAAGTGCTGAATCCCTGACAGGGTGGAGTTGCGATGAGGAGTCGTACCCCGGACGCCGCTTCCACGAATTGAGAATATACGGTTTTGTTGGTTATGTCACCCACTATCATTTTAGTTTTCGGGTATATGTATTCGTACACTTTGCATCGGAGTGGGTCCAACTCGCAAGCCGCGACGACATTGTAACCGGATTCGGATAAATACGCTTCGCCCACACCGATGTTTGAGAATACAGACGCGACTTTTTTATTCATGTGTCTTTTCATTCGCTCTCCCTGAACAATTCCCGGAAATACACCCTGATTTCCGGGGTAATGACTTGCCGGAATACATCCAGGTCCATGCTGGCGAGTCCGTCCACGTCGGTCGTGGCTTGGGCTACGAGGTCGGATAGGACCAGGTAGTACGGGCTGACCTTGCCGAGCTTCACCCATCGGTGGAGGTTTTTGTTCTGGACGGCTTCCCGGAGCTTTTCAAGACGAACATCACCCCCGAAGGATTGAACAAGAAAGTCCTTAGTGCGGTCGAGGGCGTCCGCCATCTTACGTTGAGGGGCTGGAATTGGAAGTTTATCTTCGATGACCTGGCTTCTTTCATCGTATTTCCTCTTCCAGAGCTTCCAGCGGACCCACGCCTTGTCCCCGGTCAGGCAGGAGGGTTCGATCCTCGCGTGCTGGTTGCCCTTGGTGATGTGTTTCAGTATTTCCAGTTGGGCACGGACGTAGAGCGGGTAGTCGGACTCTTCGAGTATGCCCTGGGACTTCCTTTGAAGAGCATAGCAGTATTTGAATATCAGTGACTTCCGTGGATCGCCCGCCGTCCGCATCTTCGCGTGCTTGTAGTCGGGGAAAAAATCTCTGCTCAACTTGACCCAGAGTAATGTCAATTTATAAGCCCTGATCTCGGCAGGGCAGGTGATGTCGTATTCGAATAGTGCATCATATTCATTCGGTTCATTCATGACAGGAAGCCTTATAAATAACCTCTATGGCAGATAAAAACTCACTATGAGTCAAATCCAATTTCATGATGGCTTCCAGTCGCATGTCATGGTTCTCTGGCTTCTGGCCCATCAAACGGAACTCGTCTGCACGGTGGAAGGAAAATGCTTGGGCCGGTAGATCATTCCGTGCCCGCGAATATCCTTCAGCAAGAATGCCTCCTTGTAACGCCCCACTATCTCCGAGCGGGCGGACACGAATTTCCCTATCAGGTCGAGAGGGTAGACGTGACCCAATACCTCGGCGGTGCCGGCAAGGGGATCGGCGATGACCAATATAATACGCCTCAAAACTATTTGGAGCGGACATCTTTTAATCGGATCACTTTTATCCACGAGCCAGGAGGCACCGCGTTCGTCGCATTCTTGTTTCGAACAAGTTTTAACCGTGGCCGATCCGTTCATGGCATCTGGCAGGTCGGGGCTGTGTTGGAACTTGCCGTCGGCGTACAAGTCGTAGTCCACCGTACCGCCGTACCAATAGGCCGCTGCCGCCTCGCCGAGTTTTCCCACGGACTCCCTGGTCAGGCGGTGTGAGCCGACATCTCCACGAGAAACATCCCTTTTTTTTCTCTTCTCGTGGACTTGCTTGGAGAATTCGGAAATAGATTCCAAATCCTTCTCGGTAGCCTGGAATGTCATACGCCTGCTCATTTTTTTCTGATCGCCTCCAGGATTATGTCTGTGTCGCCGAGTTTCAGGCTCTTGTGTCGTTTCAAATATCGGTGAAATTTGCCGTGGCACCCATCACAAAGGGGGATCAGGTCTTTCAGCCACTCCCTCCCCAGACGCTCGTAGGTCGTGTGGTGGAGTTGATACAGAATATCACTACAGGATACACACTCCTGGGGGCGTTTACTAGCCCTGTATCTTTTTTTCACTGATATCCAGTGGTCGGAAGCCAGATACTCCCTATACGATTTGTATCCTAGTTCTCGCAACCTCCGGGCGAAGGGGATGTAGGCTCGCTTGACGGCTTTCTTTTTCTTTTTCGCCATGCCTTATTATAAGGCACTCGATTTAATCGCCGCGAACGAGAATATATACGCATAGACAAGGAGGTCTATGCAAAAACGACTCAGGAGGATTCCCGGCGGGAGCATCAAGGCTTTCATCCCGGACGTTCGCCAGAACACCAATTTCTCGTGCGGTGCAGCCGCCCTGCACGCGGTCTGTGCCTATTGGGGCGTCGGACCCGATTCCGAATACGACTACATGAAAAATCTCCACACGGACCCCGACTTCGGGACTCTGCCGCAGGAGATGATTAAATTCGCCCAGAACGAGGGCTTGAAAGTCGAAGCCCGCCAGCGGATGACCATCATCGACATCAAGACGGCCCTTGATCGCACCCCTTCGAGGCCGGTGATCGTGTTGATCCAGGCATACGGCGATCCCAAGACCTACCGGGAGAATGACAACGGCCACTACGTCGTCGCGGTGGGGTATGACGACGGCCACATTTATTTCGAAGACCCGATCCTCTTCGGGATCAGGGGCGAGTTGACCTACAAAGAATTCGACCTCCGCTGGCACGACGATGACGGTTTCGGCAACATCTACGACCACTACGGCATCATCGCCTGGGGCACCGACGACTTGTACTTGAGCCACGCCACGAAAATCGTCTGATGTTTTCTCGGATATTCTCTTGACCGCCCCGATGAACTCTGGTATAGTACGAGTTCTGACCAGCACTATGCAAACTACAAAACACTTGTGAGGACTTATCCTCTATGCTCCACCCTATATGGCTGCATCCCCCGAAGGGGTGAGAGCGTACAACCAAGAACTTGTCTGAGCGGTAAGAACCCGTACAGAGGCATCTGTTACGGTATTTAGGCCATACTTTAGCCGCCATGGGACCACGAGGCCCGAGAAAAGACAAGTAAACGAGTAAGTTCTCCCCGAAGTCATTCAAGCAATCGTATCTCTGGTCGTGGATACGAACTTCGGGTTTTTAAGACTCGTCTAATTTTGATGCACTGGTTGTCCAAACCAGATAAAGTCAGAGGCATTTGAGATAAGTCCAAGAATAACATAGGGTTACATACTCTATGTTTTTTCTTGAAACTATCAGCAGCCTCCTTTATTTGCTAACTCGTCATGTACATTACTTTGGCATGTAGCATTACGCCTATTTCTCCACTTGCTGCCGACACACTTCCGGGGTATCATTCCTTCACATGAAGCGTGTTCAGACGCTAGAATATCTGAAACCCTCACACACCCCGTCCCCCGGCGTAAGACATGGCGTATGCTAGAAAATCTCTCCCTGGTATTGTCGGAAGCGATACAGGCCGGTCCTAACGTGTACCTGCGTGGGGCACCGGAGGTATTCGACTTCACGGACCCGGACGCCAGGCCCGAACTGACCCTGATGGGCATGGGCGGCAACGTGGTGACGGTGGCTATCACGCCCCAGAACGTGTTCATGCTCTTCGGCATCCTGGGCGTGGCACTGAAGGGTATGAAGGTGATCGTCTGGGATTGGAAGAACCTGGCGAGCTACCTGAAGGCGGCGACGGGCAGGGCGTTCGGCCTGGAGGCCACGCTCATCGACTTGAAGGTCTTGGAGGCGTATGCGGGGCTAAAGGCGAAGTCGCCCGAGACACTGGCCGGTGCCCTGAACCGGGTGAAGACGCTGGTCCAGACGGGCGTGTGGAAGGACATCCAGCCCGTCTACCAGAAGATCCTCCTGCCGCTCGTGGGGGTGGTGGTCCCGGCGATGGAGACGGCGGGCCTGTTGGATTTTGAGGCGGTGAAGAAGGTCCACGCCAATTACGAGGTAGCAGGGCAGGAGAACGGTCGCATGCGGTGCGAGGGTGCGTTCCGGCATTCTTTCCTGCCTCACAATCTGGACGCGGCAGCGAAGAAGCGGCTGAAGCCCCGGTCGCTGGAGGAGTTGTTCGTTTGTTTCGACTTCAGGAACTACGAAGTCTCCGTGCTGCAACACTTGTCGGGTGACGAGAAGTTGGGGGAGTTGCTGGCGGGGGAAGATCCTTATTCGGCCATCTACGAGGCGGTGACGGGGATCGCGGGCGATCCCGACTCCAGGAAAAAAGCGAAAAAAATGTTCCTGCCGGTTATATATGGTGCAGGGGCATCCCGCCTGGCGACGAGCCTGGGGGTGGCCTTGCCGACCGCCGAGCAGATCGTCGGTCGCATCCACGGCCTGTTCCCCGTCGCCCTCAGATGGGTCGAATCATATCAACAGCAGGCCAGGGAGAGCGGTTCCGCGAAGGACATTTTCGGCAAGAGGAGGTTCTTCCCGCCCGGCGAAGAATACCTCGCACGCAATTTTTCCATCCAAGCACCCGGTTCGACAATTTGTTTAGAGAAGCTGGTCAGGCTACACGAAGCACTCAAGGGCGTCACCGACATCGCGTACAACACCCACGACGGCTACTGCGTGTTCGCCAACAAGTCCAACTGGAAAGAGGTTTTTCAGAAGGGCCACGCGGCACTGACCGGCGATAGTCTCATCTCCCCCGGCCTTCGGCTCAAAGTGGCTTGCCAGGCGGGGCGTAATCTGGACGGTCTGAAGCCACTGGCGATTCGGACGCATCGTGTTGAATTATGCCAGACGCGGCAGGATTGAAATACAACAAGGAGATCGAATGAGAGAAATATGTCTTAAATTTCAAATAAGTGATATCGAATTCAAGCAATTAGAAGTAAAATACTCAAAACTTCTTTGGCACGCCGCCCACGAACTCAAAAGAAAAAACTCCAGGAACAACTACACCGACGACCCAGAAGACATCTACCAGGAACTCGTGATGGCACTCATGCGTGCGGGTTCGTACTACAAGCGACAATGCTACATCGAGAAGTGCCTGGTTTCCTCTATCGAACATACCGGCTTCCCTGAAGCCATCGAGTTCTTGAAGGAAATCATCAAGGCATCCAAGCCGGACAGTCATATGCGACACCTTGCCACACAAGCGTCTAATCGCATGATGATCCGCCCGCCACGACAGAACAACAATTTCCTGTTGTGCATCCTGAAGGAACTGGCCCTATTGTGGGAAAACCGGACCCGCCACGGGGCCAACCGGCAGAAGTTCGGGCCGTTCCAGGAGCAGATCCTCAACAGGATCGTCCGCCGGATCGTCCCGAAGCAACTCAGGCCGAGCGTGGAAGACCCGCTCACGCTGGATTCCCACTTCGCGACCTACTGCAAGTCCATCGTCTGGAACGGCATGAAGAGCATGGGCAAGCGTATCACCAGGGAGAAGGCGATACGCTCGGGCCAGGTTTCGTTGTCGGAGTTCGACTATCTTGGGTCTATTTAGATGAAATATTCTGATAGATATACTATATTGAGATATGGATAAAGAAATTCGATTCGGTGCCTGGATCGTTATCGGCAAGTCCGACGATCCAGGCAGGCAAAAGTGTCGTTGTGATTGCGGCACGGTTAAAAATGTTTTGTCGTATGAATTGAAAAGAGGGAGGACGACTAAATGCAAGCGGTGTTGTCGAATCAACATTCCCATTGGCAGCAGATTCGGATGCTATGAAGTTCTCAGTTGCATCGGGGTAATCGGTAGGCAATTGTCTTATAATTGCAGATGTGATTGCGGGACCGATTCAGTGGTTACTGGAGCCAGATTACGTTCACAACATCCTTCTCATTGCAAAGAATGCAGAAAACTCGTCGCACCTATTGGGGGAAAATATGGGCAATGGACGGTTGTTGGGTTTAACGATATCAATAAAGCTAAAAGTAGATGGCAAGTTCGGTGTGCATGCGGCTGGACTGATGTGGTGAACAGCAACAACCTAATCAGGGGCATATCGACTTGTTGCTACAAATGTAAGAACAGAAAATTGAAAGATGATCGTGGGCGTTGTTTTTCCGTAACTATTTATTCTACTGATGCCGATTTTCTAGTTAGAGAATGGGACAGCCAGGTGCCTGATCTTTTTTGGGATAGGTTGAATAAATCTGCTTCAAAAAGGGGATTGATCTTGGACATCAAAGCCGACGATCTTGTTAGACTATTCGCAGAGCAGCGGGGTAGGTGTGCATACACTGGTTTAGGCATTCACATGAATAACAATGGGAGGAAATGCACTGCTTCGTTGGATAGGATAGATAGCGACAATGGGTATTCTATTGACAATATTCAGTTCGTCCACAAGCATGTCAATCTCATGAAAAATGTTTTTTCTCATGATTATTTTGTCGCCATGTGCAAAAGTGTTGTCGCCAATCTGTCACCTGGGGTCGATCTGATATCGACAAATTAACGCGGTCGTTTTAGAATATACGGTGGGAGTGAAGCACCACCGTATATCTTTATTGGAGCGGAAATGGAAAATATGATGTTTTCGGCCTGGCCCGCCGAGCAACGGGTGATAGCCGATTTGATCGCCGGGTGCCCCGGCGAGTACGTCATCGAGATCGGCTGCTACCGGGGGAATACCACGAAGGTCATGGCGGAAGCCGCCTCCCGGTGCGGCAAGAAGGTGGTCTGTATCGACCCCTGGGACGGGTCCACGGATAATTCCGACGAGGCCACCTATCAAATTTTTTTGGGCAACACGTCTCCGTGGAAAGACATCATCACGGTGATCCGCAAAGAGTCTCATGTTTGTGGACCCGGCATTGAATTCATGAAGGGGAAAGTCGCCGTCGCCTTCATCGACGGCAATCATTTTTATCCACACCCGTATGCGGACATGCTGAATTGCTGGTCGCTGCTTACAATGAATGGGTCGATGGTCATTCATGACGTGTTCGATGACTGGCATTCCCGGCACATCAAAATATGTTTGGACGATTTTCTCATGCACTACGGTCACGGACTTTCGGTCAACTTCCAGAAATATATTCCCACCCATGAGGAATTGAATAACACCAGACACGGGATATCGGGCCTCGCCTGGATTTTCAAGCCGTGACGAATTATTGGGAGGTTTGATGGCGAAACACATGAAGTATCGGGGCGGCAGTCGCCCAGGGGATATCGGCCTGACGTGGGCGGCGGGCGGGTACAAGCAGATGAAGGACACCGTGTGAACGAAGACCTCCGCATGTTCCCCAACAAGCTGGGGCTGAAGGAGTACGTCGTCGTCCACGCCCGTCGCATCGACGTGGACGGGGCTTACGATGACGTACTGGTAGTACACAAGGACCGCCCGGCGTGGCAGGCGGGCAGGCTCAACCTGGTGGGCGGTAAGATCGAGGAGGGGGAAGACCCCTTCGACGCCGCCGTCCGGGAGTTGAAGGAGGAGGCGGGGCTGGTCCCGCTCCAGAATCAGCCCGTGGTGTTGTGCGGCCACATCATATCGAGCCGCAGTTACATATACTGCGTCCGCATCGACGTGGACCACTACGACAGCCGATCCCTCAGCCCACGCGAGGGGGAGACGGAGGCGGTGGAGTGGATGAGTTTCAAGGACGCCTGGGCGGATGACCGCCTGATGCCCAACCTGCGTATATCAGTCCCGCTCATGCACCTGGGGGTTACAGGCTGGGCGATCAACGACCGAAACTCCTCTACCGACGCCCACGATGTCGAGGTAATATTGCCCCTAGGAAAACCGTTCGGGAATCAAACATGAAAATACGAGTGAACGAGTGGGTCGTCAGGAATCCATACCCGTTGGTGTGCCGGGGGTTCACGCAAACCTACGAACACGTCCACCCCAACACGTTGCATCGTGTTATTTTCATCGACGCGAGCCGGGAGTCCATCACGCTCAACGTCTACTACGACGGGAAGTATTACGAAGAGGAGTTTTGGGCGGGGAATTTCCGTAGATCGACCTCGACGCCCATATTGGAAGAGAAGGTATCATCGTTGTCGGCCCCGGTTTTCGGTAATTTACCTCGGGAATCAAATATGATATACAAGATTTACACGGAAGATAGTCACGGCAACCGAGTCCTCGTCTCCAGCCTGATGAGGCGTGGGGACGAGTTTTGTGCCGTGTCGGCGGCTTGGGGCCAATTGCACCCTGTTAATTCGAACGAACTGGTGAAGGCGGGCATCGCCAAGCTGGAACGCATGAACGACGCCGGGGGCGAATGAATTTATGAGAGAGCCGACGCCGGAAGAGCAGGCCAGGATCGACGGGTTCTCGGACCCGGCGGTGGGCGGCACCAAATTCTCCTGGGACGACACGTTCCAGAGCAAGTTGCTGGGCATATTGCTCACCGACAGGTTCATGCTGGTGCAGAGCCAGGACAAGGTGAAGCCTCAATACTTCTCGAACGAGGCCCACGTCCTGATATGCGAGATACTTTTTTCCTACTTCACGAAGGAGAAGGGCGTCCCCGAACTCTGGGTCATGCGGCAGGAGTTGACGGACAAACTCCAGGACCGCGACAAGAGCATTCAGATCCACTACGTCGGGCAGTTGGAGTCGCTGTACACCTTCTACGTCCCCGGAATGGACACCCGCGAGTACCTACTCGATAAGATCACTTATTTCGCCAAGGTGCAGGCCGTGAAAGTGGCCTTCCACAAGTGCGTGGAGAAGATGAACGAGGCACCGGAGGACGACAAGACGTGGAGTTTCGTGTACGACCAGATGCGTGGGGCGATGGTCGTGGACCGGAATTTCGAGCCGGGACTCGAATACTTCATGAACATCGAGGAGATGTTCCGCCGCATGCGTGAGGTCTTCGAGGGCAAGGACCGATTCACGAGTGCCTTTGAGACTATCGACAACTCCCTGACCGGCGGCGGCTTCTTCCCCGGCCAGATCGTCGCCTGGATCGCCTTGCCCGGCGTCGGAAAAACGCATACTAAGTTTACAAAGATACTGATGTATGACGGTACGATCAAGTACATCCAAGACGTGGTGGTCGGCGATCTCGTAATGGGTGACGATTCCATGCCACGCAGGGTATTGGCGACTCATACACTTCGGGACCGCAAGTACGAAATACGTCCCGTCAAGGGCGAGTCATATTTCGTTAATTCAAAGCACATCCTGAGCCTGAAGAATTCGCATCGGGTTTCATTTAAATACAAACTCGGCTCAGGACGGCTACAGGAGAGGTATCCAAACGCCAGGTTGCCATTTTGCGACCACCCGTCCCGAATGCCTGGTACAAATATTTTCAACATCAGTGTCGAAGATTGGCTGAAGCAAAGCGAGCATTTCAAGACCAAAATGAAAGGATGGCGGGTCGGCGTCGAGTTTCCTCTCCGAGAGGTCAAGATCGACCCGTACATTCTCGGCGTCTGGTTGGGTGATGGGCATAAACAGTGTTCCGGTTTCACTAATACAGATGCGGAAGTGGTGAAGGCGGTATACGATGAGGCGAAATCTAGGGGTCTGGAGGTCCGTATTGGGTCTAAGCCTATCGACTACTTCGTGCATTCTGTAGAAAATAGATTGAAGTCGCCCGGTAGGGGCATGAGCTTCAACACGCTGACTAATGATTTGCGGTTTTATGGCCTGATTAAAAACAAACATGTGCCGTATGAATACAAAGCAAATTCCCGTGAGGTTCGACTCCAAGTTCTCGCCGGGCTGTTGGACACTGATGGCGAGTTGGTGTCGTCAAAGGGCGGGTTTTCGATCACGCAGAAGCGTGAGTGTCTGGCTGACGACATTTGCTACTTGGCCCGCAGTCTGGGATTGGCGGCTTACAAGAAGGCATGCCGGAAGGGATGTCAGACGGGTGCCGTGGGCACATACTATCGGGTTACGATTTCTGGCGATTGCTCGGTGATCCCGGTGCGTATCGCAAGGAAGAATGCCAATCCACGAAAACAGGTGAAAAATGTCTTGTTGACCGGGATCGATGTAATCGACACGGGAGAGATGGACGAGTTCTACGGGTTCGAGGTTGACGGCAATCATCTGTTCTTGGCTGGGGATTTCACAGTCATGCACAACAGTTTGGCGATGGTCAAGGCGGCGGTGGCGAACGTGCTGCTGGGGCACAAGGTATTGTACATAACGATGGAGATGGACGAGTTGGGCATCGCCCAGCGGTTCACCAGCCAGTTCCAGAAGTTGGACGTGAACAACCTCCTGAGCTTCGAGGTAGAGATCAAGAACACGCTGGAGGAGTTCAAGAAGGACAAGGCCGATCCCAACCTCCTGAGAATCACGCAATTCCCTGGCGGCACGATGACGGTGAACAGCATCAGGGCTTACCACAACCAACTGATGCTGCGGGGCTGGAAGCCGAACCTCATCATCATCGACTACGTCGGCGAGATGGCGGACGACCCGACCATCAAGAAGTACGAGTCGGCATACCGCGTGTTACGCGACCTGCGGGCCTTCGGGATCGAGGAGAAGCACGGGACGATGACCGCCGTGCAGCCGAACGCATCCGCCGCGAAATTGGAGATCAATCAGTACATAGACGAGAGCAACATCGGAGTGGCGTTCGACCAGTTCAAGCCGCTGGACGCCTTCTGGAGTATCAACCAGCAGACTCTCGAGAAGGACGCCGAGGTCGGACGCGGGTTCATCATCAAGCAGCGGAACGGGCAATCCCGCAAGGCGTTCCGCATGGGCTTCGATTATAAATTGGGCACCCTGGACATATTCGAGATCAGCACGCCCAAGTACGCGGAGGCGATGAACATGGTCCAGGAGAAGAAGGCGGGCGAGGTCCAGATCGACAAGGTGAGCATGGGCAGCAACAACAAGCGTAAGAAGTTCAAGCCCAACGAGGCCATCGAGCCGGGCGAAGCCGAATTGAGGGGGGAATAATGATCGAGGCACCCGTCGAGAAAGTCACCGTCAGGGTGAGGGGCAAGGACGTTCACCTTGACCCCGACAATATGAAGTTCAACGAAATTACCCTTAGCGACTACATGGACCGCGAGTACGGATGGATCGACTACTTCGGGAAGCAGTTAGAATTCGCCAACAACGAGGCGAAGGACGCCGAAATAGCCTACGAGTCCGCATACGCCAAAAAGTACCTCGAAGCCAAGGGGATGGACTGGACGGAGAATAGGGCCAAGCAGTTCGCACTCGCCGACCCCGTGGTCAACCAGTCCCGCAAGGACGCGGCGGCTCAGAAGGAGATCGTCGGCCTTATCAAGGCCCATTTGGGTGCCTGGGACAAGAACCACGCCAACGCCCAGAATCGCGGACACACCTTGCGGAAGGAGTTGGACAAGCTGCACCGCGACGTGTATAAGACTGCCGAGGTAGTGACCCCCGTGGCGGAAGACGACGCGACTTGCACGGTAGAGGATTTCTTCAAGTGATGCGTGTTCAGACGCTATATTTCTCGCTTCTCGACGGGTTCGCCGTGATGGAGCCGTGTTCGCCCGACGTGGCCCGAGAGTTTGAGCAATTGTGTCGGAAACGCAGGAAGAGGTATCGGAGCATCGACGACCCTTGGGAGGCAGGATGAGGTCAATTATTGTTTTGGTTTTTTTGGCTACTACCGTTTATTGTGCCCCGGCACCCGTCTACCGCTACAGGCCGATGACGGATTGGGCGAAGGCCCAGGACCACGCGATGTCGAGCCGGGCGGTCAGACTGATTCTCCATGGGGTTTCGACACCCAAGAAGGAGAATTTTCAGGTCGTCATGATCGTAGACGGCAAGGAGCATTCGGCGGGGTGGGCGGCGTTCTACGGGAATAAGACCGCGAATTTCATGTTCGACATATCCGAGGACTTGCGGAAAAAAGTAAAGCGACCACCCGGCCAAATAGAAATCGCCTTGAGGACGAAGAGCGGGGCGAGGGTTTCTTACAATGGTATGACGATCAAGTTGTGCGAAGCGGAAATACCGTGGCAATATCGTCGTTAAGGTGAAGAATGAGTGAAGAAAAAGGTGAAGCATGAAGAACCATCAGGAATACGTCGATGTACTGCTCCGGGGCGAGGAGATCGAGGTCATCGACAAGCCCGTCGCCATCGACCCGGACACGTTCACGCCCCGCAAGGGACTCCTGACCCGCTACGGCCAGAAATTATTGAACGAGGGGTCCAAGTTCTACGGCACGCTGACGATCCCCTGGGAAGACAAGGCGGCGGCGGATATGCAAGAAATCCTCGACGAGAAGATGAAGGCGGGGCGATACAGGTCCATCGACGACGAATGGGAAGCGTCATGATCCAGATATTCTAGCGTCTGGATACGCATCTTTTATATTATAAGATTGATCGATTATGAAAGAAGAGAAAAGGTACAGATTCCAGTCGAGGCAGACGACGGACTTGTACCTGCAATTACCCGTAGGCTCCTCGGGCTACAGGATGGTCAAGCCCGGCGACACGTTCGTCGTTGAGGGGCGATGGGACCACGGCTACGAGGAGTGGATTCATCAGGGGTTGATTCATCTGATCGGCATAGAAGAGATCGAAGACGTGGACCCGAGAAGGTTCCTGACTGACTGGCAATCGCCCCCGCACAAGGGGAAGTACCGGAGCATTGACGACCGATGATCGACCCGACGAAAATAACGAATTACGGGCAGAGCCAGGCGGAACAGGTGTTTCCTGATACACAGCAGGCCCGATCAGTCCACGCCGGGATCGACACGCATGTCGATAGAGGAGTACGATGGTACGGCCAAGTGGTCGGCGAGGAGGTATCGGTCAATCGACGATCCGGGGCAATATGGCTACTGAACCGTTCAACCTGAAAGTCTGGAAATGTCACCCATCCGCCGGGAACGTGCTGCAAGCCGAACGCAGCCTCAACGGACTCGCCCACCCAGGCGGCTTGCAATTTTGCGGGCCGTACACCTACGCCAACCGGAGCGGGTACTGGTTGTTCCCGCCGATAGACATCGATATTTGTTGGAAGGGCAACAAGGAGTTCGACGTTCGCTTTCACCAGCAGTACGACGACTCGGACTACCACCTGCTGCGGTCCCTGATCCTACCCGCCGACGACGTGAATCCCGACAAGTGGTGCATGGAGGGCGGTCGCAGCAAGTTCACCTGGGGGATGGTCGAGGACGGCGTGATCCAGATGTGGACCGGCAACATTTTCGAGACGCCGCCGGGCTGGGCCTTGCACGTCCGCAGTCCCGTCAACTTCCCCCCGCGATCCTGCTATGTGATGGAGGGCATCCTGGAAACCGATTGGATGCAGCAGGACATCTGGACGAACATCGTCTTCACCAGGCCGAACGAGTGGGTGGAGTTCAGGAAGGACGGCTGGCCCCCGCTGGCACAATTGATCCCCACGAGGCGTGAGGGCTTCGCCGAGAAGTGGGAAGTCGCCAGCGAGATGATTAACCGCGACACGCCCGAGGCCAACCGGGTGTTCGAATACTGGATTCAGTTCAACGAGAAGAAATTCGGCAAGGGCGGCAAGCAAGCCCTGACCTCCGACATGAAGCACACGAAGGACAGCACGACCTTCTACAAGGAGAAGGCCCGCATCTGTGCGGGTGCTATGGAGCCGAAGCCCGAGGCGATAGCCCCCGGCAGGTGCCCCTTCCACAAGCCCACCAGCAGGGCCGTCGTGTACTGCATCAACGACGACGCGAAGTACCGACGCATGTTCCTGAATAGCGTCAAGATGCTGAGGGGGCACAACGCGACCATACCCGTCAAGTTGATCTACATCGACGGTTCGCACGACCTCGCCGAGTCGTTGAAACCTTACGACGTTGAAATCCTGAACCGCCCCGCCTACAGGCCCGAGGCGAAATACTTCTCCATCAACAAGTGGTATTTGAAGGATGTCGTCGAGGATTCTGTCTTGTACCTGGACGTGGATACTTTCGTCAACGGCGACGTGGGCGTTTTCTTCGACAGGTATCGGACGGACTTTACCGCCGTGGAGAGTTCTTGGGCCTACGGGAAGGGGTGGAACTTAGATTTCTTGCCGAACAAGGGTTTGCCGTACAATTCGGGGGTGCAATTGTTCCAGGGCGGATACCACCGCAAGATGTTTTCGCTCTTGCCGGAAGCCTTCGACCGCCTGAGTACGCACGACACCCCCCTGGCCGAGTGGTCCTGGGATTACTATGACGGCTGCCTCCGGGAGGAGATCGCCTGCTCCCTGATATTGGCGGAAAGCGGTGGCAGTTACATGAAATTCACGCCCCAGGACGTGTACAACATACAGCGGGTGGAGGACATCCCCCGGTGCCACGAGCCGGTCATATTCCACAGTTATACGAACCAGTGGGATATGGTAAAAAAATGGTGCAGTTCGGCGAGGAAAATGGTCTGGAAGCGGCAGGGGATATCTGGTAAGAATGAATAGGCCCGGATTACCTGGAGGGGAAATGAAGACGAATACGGAAGCCAAGATCCGCAAGATGCTGCACTCCGACCTCGAAAATATCCTCGACATCGAGAAGAGATGTTATTCCGACCCGTGGGATCTGGCGGAATTCAAGCACTGCCTGGGCCGGGACGCGACCACCTGCGGCAGGCTGGTGGCTGTCGTGGACAAGCAGGTCGTGGGCTATATCATCTACGAAGTGTGCAAGTCGCACTACGGCCTGGTGAACGTGACCGTACACCCCGAGTGGCAGGGCGTGGGGATCGGCAGGCAGATGGTGGAAGTGGTAATCAAGAAGCTCGGACCCCGCCGGTCGTCCATCAAGATGGCGGTGTCGGAGCGGTGCGAGCAGTCCCACTACTTTTTGAGTAGTCTGGCGTTCCGTGCGGTAAAGGTCGAGAGGGCTTATTTTATCGTGGGGGACTCGTATGAGGACGCCTATCATTTCCGGTACGACGCCGGTAAGCCTTGCTCGCACGAGTTGGTCCGGGATGACCCTTCTTCCGTCGCGGGGTGATCCGAAGTTCAGGGCGGCAGGATTCCTGCCGCCCTCACTCATTTAGTCCTCGTCGCCGCAATTGTCGTTCGGGTTGCAACAATTGTCGAGCGGGGTGTACATCACCCCGTCGCACTTGTACCAGCAGATATCGACTTGCGACCAGTACACATAGCAGTCCCAGCGGCGGGTAGTTTCAATAAGGGATGAAAATGCCGATTGAATTAAAATGCGTTTATTGTGGCAAAGCATATGCAGCCAAGCCGAGTCGGGCTGACAAAAGTCGGTTTTGTTCCCACCAATGTAAAAACCAGAGTATGCAACTGGTTTTGCCTCCACTGACGAACAGGCAGATGGAAATAATCAATGGATGTCTTCTTGGAGATGGATCTATTTGCAAAACAAGTAGCAGCAATTGCTTGTTCTCTGAGGCTCATAAATTGTCGGCGAGAGAATATGTTGAAAAGTTAGCATTAGAACTAGGCGAGTGGGCTGGGAGGACAGGAGAGCATAAAAATAGCGGTGGTCGAGATGTGCAATGGCAAATCAGATCGAAAAAGCACGCATATTTCAACAGCCTGCGAACTTTATGGTATCCAGAAAGGAAAAAAGTAGTTCCGGCTAATCTTCGGTTGACGCCTTTGACGCTCGCTCATTGGTTTTGCGGCGATGGGACCAATGGATACGCCTCCCCTATACCTCATGGCATTATTTCTATTGCCACATGCGGCTTCACCCTTGATGATGTAGAGTATCTTGTCAAAAGGTTGAAAATAGATTTGGACATAGAAGCCAAGTCTTACATCAACAGAGGAAAGAGAGGGTGTTATCCAAATGTGTTGATTCGGGCTTGTTCACATAAAAGTTTCATCGACATGCTCAAGGATCATGTCGATTGTAAATGTTTTCAATACAAGTTGTCCTATCGAGAGATAACAAAAAATAGGAGTCACATATCTTGGTCTTTTATTTCACCAAATGGCGTGAAATATCAAACTATCGAATTGGGCGTATTTGCAAAGCATCATGGACTATCGAGGTCTGGTCTTGGTATGGTATCAAGAGGAAAAAGGAAGCATCATAAAGGATGGACAATAGCATGAAATTGATTTTGCGTGACCGTAATCAAGAAATGGTGGATGCCTGGAAGTCCCATTTCCGGGGGTTGACCGATGTCGAAGTGGGTCTGGGGGACATATTCGACGTTCCTGCCGACGCCATTGTTTCCCCCGCCAACAGTTTCGGGTTCATGAACGGCGGCATCGACCTCGCTTACAGCAAGAGGTTCGGGTGGCAACTCATGCACACACTCCAGGATTACTTGAAAAACAATTTGGGCGGCGAGTTGCCGGTCGGCGAGGCGGTCTACGTCCCCATAGGTATCGAATCCGAACCGTACAAGTACCTGATTTCTGCCCCGACGATGCGTGTCCCGATGACTATCACAGGCAGCGTCAACGCTTACTTGGCGATGCGGGCGGTCCTGCGGCTGGTCGGGCATTATAACAAGCGTCAGGTCGCCCACGCCGCCCACGAGAGCATTCGCGGCGAGACGCCCGTCAAGGCCGAACTCATCGAGTCCGTGCTGTGTCCGGGGTTGGGGACGGCGATTGGCCGACTCCCTTACGATGTCGCCGCCTACCAGATGCGGGAGGCGTACAGGGTCGTCGTGGAGGGTCAACCGCATGACTTCCGAGACATCGCTGGCACCGTCTGCTATCATGACGCGATGCGGCGTGGTTTGCCGTATCGCGAACCGACGGAGTGAAAATGGGAACCATCAACCGCTGCGAGAAGCCGCACCCCGACTACAAAGAGGCCCGGTGTCCGGTCTGCGAGGCGGACGAGCAAAAGGATGCCGACATACTGACTATCGTCCTGTGGGGAATCCTGGTCATCATTATTTTTTGGATTTTCGGTTAAAAGATACCGCAGAGGGCGATTTTACGGACTCATGATTTTCATGGGTTTTAGAAAGCAGGTATTCATGCTGGTCGAGATCGGAATTGCAGACGCTTACGGCAGTGGGTTCGAGATGGCGGACGTGTCATTCGTCCAGTCGAATAATACGCTCAAGTACGTCAACCACCGGAAGAATTTGTCGCTGGTGCCCACGGGGCACTACACCGACGACACCCAAATGACCCTGGCGATAGCCGAGGCGTTGGTGGAGGGGGACGAGTGGACCAAGTTGAATCTCGCCAACCGTTTCGTGGCGTGCTTCAAGCGTGACGAGAGGAGGGGGTATAACGGCGGATTTTTCAAATTCTTGCTGGACGTTAAGGACGGTCACGAATTCCTCCACAAGATCCGGCCCGACAGCGAGAAGTCGGGTGCCGCCATGAGGTCCGGGCCGTTGGGGCTGATCCCGGACCTGGCCGAATTGAAGGATAAGGCGTACCTCCAGGCGAGTCTCACCCACGACACCGACGCCGGGAGGTTCACATCGCATTGTGCGGCATTAATGGTGCATTACTTCCGGTACGATGTCGGCACGAAGAAGAATATGATGAAGTGGTTGTCGGACACGCTGGCGGTCCCGCAGATCAAGGAACCGTTCCGTGCCCCGAAGGTGCGGAGTCTGGGCTGGCACTGCGTCCACGCGGCGATGACGGCCATCCACGAGGAGAAGACGCTGGCGGACATCCTGGTCAGGAGCGTTTCATTCACGGGGGACGTGGACACGGTGGCGACGATTGCCATTGCGGCGGCGTGTTGGAGCAAGGAGGTCGAGCAGAACATCCCGCAGCATCTCTACGACGACCTGGAGAACAAGGAGTACGGTCGGGATTATCTGAAGGGGTTGGACGACAAGTTGAGGGTTAAATACGCCTGACCCGCTAAATACGGTATGAAAATTGTACTCGTGGGCGGGACGGGATATACCGGGAGCCGACTTTTTGAACACCTTTCGCCGAACCACTCCGTTGACACGGTCGATCTGGAGTGGTTCGGCAATTTCGTCAACCCCCGCAACATCGTGGTGGATTACCACGCCCTGGGTGCTGGTTTCTGGGGGCGTTACGACTCCGTCGTCCTCCTGGCGGGCCATTCGAGCGTCCCAATGAGCCACGGGAAGATGGTCGAGTCTTTCGACAACAACGTCGTCAAGTTCGTCGATCTGCTCGCGAAAATGAATACCAAGTTGATATACGCCAGCAGTTCCAGCGTGTACGGGAACACGATGGGGCAGTCGGCACCGGAGACGTGGGACCGATTCACCCCGAGCAACTACTACGACTTGACCAAAAAAGTCATCGACTTGTACGCCCAGACGAACGGCGGCAGATTCTACGGGCTGCGGATGGGGACGGTGGCGGGGGCATCGCCGAACCTCCGGGTGGACATAATGATTAACAAAATGTACGACGCCGCGATGACTTTGGGCAAGATAACGATTTTCAACCCCGAGATTTACCGGCCCGTCCTGGGGATCGCCGATTTATGCCGGGCCGTCACGCTCCTCGTCGAGGGGGACGCCGAACCCGGCTTCTACAACCTCGCCAGCTTTAACGCGAACGTGGACCAGATCAGCCGGGCGGTGGCGGACAGCATAGGCGGCGTAGAAATCGTGAACACGGGTGCGGCCCCGACGTATAATTTCTCTATCGATACGAGTAAATTCGAGAAGGCGTTTGATTTCACCTTCCGGGAAACGGTCCAGAGTATCGTGGACTCCCTGAAGGAAACCTACGACGAGTCGAACCGGGGGGTGAGAACATGAAGCGTGTGTCCGACTGCCGCTGCTGCGGGGGCGAAAACCTCCACCGATACTTGGACCTGGGGGAGCAGCCCCTCGCGAACTCCTACCACAAAGGGGAGACGCTGGAACGATACCCGCTGGAGGTCGATGTCTGCCGGGAGTGTTTCCACAGCCAGTTGAGCGTGGTGATCGACCCCAAGATCATGTTTGAGCATTACCTCTACGTCAGCGGCACGACCCTGACTTTCCGACTCCACTGCAAGGAGTTGGCACGGGACGCCGTCGCCCGCAGCAAGTCCCTCTCCCCGAGGGTTCTGGACGTGGCCTGCAACGACGGCCTGCTCCTGGAGTGCTTCCGCAGCCTCAATTGCGACGTGCAGGGCGTCGATCCTTCTGTCAACTTGCGGGAATACACCAGGGAGAAGGGAATCCCCGTCGAAGTCGATTACTGGTCGGAAACCGTGGCGGATCGCGTCGGGACTTTCGACATCATCACCGCCACGAACGTCTTCGCCCACGTCGATGACGCGGACGGCTTCCTGAAGGCTTGCGGGAAGGCGTTGAACCCCGGCGGTTTTGTCGCCATCGAATTCCCGTACTGCGAGGACATGATCGCCAAGTGCGAGTTCGACACGATCTACCACGAACACCTTTCCTACTTCCTAGTCAACTCCTTCCGCCGACTCACCAGGCGTCGTGGTTTCGAGATATTCGACATCGTCCAGACCCCCATCCACGGCTGTAGCATTCGCTTTTTCATCCGCCCTTCCGACGGGGGGGATTGCCCCGCCGTGGGCGACCTGATCGCCGAGGAGGGGCGGAAGGGCATGCTCGACGTGGCGACCTACGACACGTTCGGTGCGAAAGTCGCCGCCAACAAGGAGTCGTTCCTGAAGGAGGTCGAGGAGCAGCGTAAGACCCGCAAGGTGGTCGGCTACGGTGCCTCGGCCAAGGGCAACACGATGCTCAACTTCTTCGGACTGAAGTTGGACTACATCGTGGACGACAACAAACTCAAGCACGGGCACATGACCCCCGGAATGGACATCCCCGTGGTCGCCCCCGCCGCACTCGCGGACGAGGACGGCCCGCTCGCCGTGGTCATCCTCTCGTGGAACTTCGGCAAGGAGATCGCCAAGAAAATCGTGTCTCTCAGGCCGGACAGCAAGGGCGACGTGTGCCTCTTGTACGTCCCGGAGACTAAGGTCTTGCTCCCGATGGAGAGCGACGAGACGCTATCGGCCATATCAGGATAGGAACAACTGGAGACATATGGGTCAAATAATTGACGTATTCAACTTCTTTAACGAATTGGAATTGTTGGAAATACGACTCAACGAGTTGGACGATTTCGTCGATAAATTCGTTATTGTAGAATCCACCAAGACGTTCCAGAACAAGCCGAAGGATTTGGTTTACGAGAAGAATAAGGCCCAATTCTCCCGCTGGCACGACCGGATAACGCACGTCGTGATCGAGGACAGCCCCGACACGGAGGATTCGTGGGCCGTGGAGTATTTCCAGTTCAACGCGGCAGACCGTGGTCTGCCCGACTTGCGGGCGGACGACACCATCATGTGGTGTTGCACGGACGAGATCCCCAAGAAATCGACGATCAGGGAGTGGATCAAGCACAACCGTGGACCGGCGATGATGATGCAGTGGCCGTGCGGGGGATACCTCAACTGCTGGAATAACGAACACAGCATGTGGACGGGCGGCAGGCTCATGTCGGGCGACCAGTGGAAGGCGAGTGCCGACAAGTACGAATCCTTCCGCAAGCACTGGCTGGGCATCCACATCCAGGACGCCGGGTGGCACTTTTGCAACATGGGTGGGGCGGAACGGTACAGGCTGAAGATAGAGTCTTTCGCCCACAAGGAGTTGAACCACGAGTCGTTCAAGAGTGGGCTGGAGTACAACCTCCAGTGTTGTTACAACCTCCACGACCCGAAGACGGGTCGCGGGATGAAGTTGTTGCCGTGGGATCAAATGCCCCCCTACGTCGCCCAGAACCGAGAGAAATTCGCACATCTCCTTATCCCGGACAGGTGAAAAATGGAAATAGGCGGCTACGACCTGGTCATCCCGTCCCGATTCAGCGTCGAAGATTCGGCGGAAATAGTACGGGGTCTTCTGGAACAATACTGGCCCGACGCCGTTTACGAGGAGGCGGACGGCCTTACTGCGGACTTCTTCATGTACGAGAACGCGACGGCCAAGGAGTATTGGGATCAGGACATGCCCGAGGGGGACGCCCCGATGATATACGCCTTGTTCGACTGGGACGTGGTGACTCTAGTCCACGACGGCCCCGGCACGAATTCCGGGGCCGTCGCCCACAAGGTTTCGCACAGTATCGATTGGGGAATCGGGAATAAAAATGGAGCCTGGGAAGAAGTATAAGGGACTCGTTTCCCGGCGGCTGGGCGAGGGCTTCGTCGTTGACTTGTGCAACGACGAAGGGATATTGGACTGGCTGGAGGATATCGACCCCGTTATACTCGACCTGAGTGACATCCCGGCCATAAAGGAGGGGTGTCATCGAGTTCTACGAAGACATCGAAGGGCATGTCAACATCCTCACCATCCAGAGTGCATGAATGAAGAATAAATGGACCGGCAAGTATATGAGGCTCGCCAAACAGGTTGGCGAGGATTGTAACCCCTGTCACAGCCGCAAGATCGGCGTGGTCGTGGTGAGGGTGCATCAGGACGGTTCCGGCAAGATATTGGGCACGGGCTACAACGGCCCGCCCAGGGGCACGCCGCACTGCGACGACAGACAATACCTACAGAACATATTCTGGCCGCAACTGGACCCCGTCGAGAAGGCGAAGGCGGTCAACGCCGCCGAGATGCCAGCCGACACCGGGCAGACCGACGCGATGATGTGTGATTGGGTGTGCGACAAGTACGCGGGTAGCAAGACGTGCCCCCGGAAGATCATCGGGGCACCGTCGGGCAAGCGTCTGGAATTGTGTTCGTGTCTGACGTATGAATCGAGAATCTATTTGGCCGACGGCACTCTGGTCAAGATCGGCGAACTGGTCCGGGCGAAGTACGACGGCCAGGTCTTGTCCTATGACATGAATTCCGGCAAATTCGTCTCGGCGTCAGTTACGAATTGGTACGAACTTCCGGCTGTGGCCGACTGGTGTCGCATCGTGACGACCACGGGTCGGCAGGGAAGGCATGGATTTCTGGGGGCTAAGTATACCGTCGATCATCAAATGCTGACTCCGAACGGGTGGGTGCCGGTCGGGTCTCTCCGTCCGGGAGATGAAATATACACGGCAGAGTCAGAAATCCCGCCGCACTGCCGACAAATGATCTACGGGTCTTTGCTGGGTGACGCGACTATCACCCTGACTTCCGGCTCGGCCCGGTTCGTAGTCTCACATGGAATGAAACAGGCGGAATATGCCGACTACAAGGCTTCCATTCTCGGCGACTTCTTCAAACATGCAGAGGACACGAAAAGTTCCAAGATTACGCCTTTCGGCAGGCACTATGAAAACCACGAGATGAGGCGGATATCGTCTCGTTCTTTGCGGCAATTGGTACAGGTGCGGGAGATGGCGTATCCTGGCGGGTGCAAGACTATATCGACCGAATGGCTCGACCGAATCGACGAGATGGGCCTCGCATTTTGGTACATGGACGACGGTTCGTACCTGAAGCAGAGTCAGGCGAGTTATATCGCCGCCATGAAATTCGCGGACGAAATCGATGAAATATGCGAGTGGTTCGGGAGGCGATTCGGGATCATTGCGAGGCGGTCTGCTAACAGCAGGATATATTTCAACAGGGCGGCGACTCGTAGGTTGCATTCTCTGATCGCCCCTTTCGTCCCCCCGTCCATGAGGTACAAGTTGAGTCCAGACTTTCGTGATATCCCGGCAGCCTCTCTGGACCTTTCTTCCCGCCGGGCGTGGACGGACAAAGTGATTCAGGTGAAGCCTGTATCTAAAAATTCTTCTCGCGTCCGATCCAAGGTTTTTTGCATCGATGTGGAAGGTCATCACAATTTCGTGACCTTAGACGGAATCGCCCACAACTGTGCCCACGCCGAGACGAACGCCATCGTGAACTCGTGCGACGACTTGCACGGTGCCTACATGTTCGCATATTGTGGCATTCCTTGTTTTGAGTGTACCAAACTCATCATCAACTCGGGCATCAAGAAAGTTTTTTGTGTCAAGTGGCCTAATGATTACAGTCATGGTTCTCGATGGTTGTTTGCTCAGGCTGGCATCGAAATCGTAGAGCATGATGCGGAATATTACCTGGTCGAAGAGCAGCAGTGATGAACCCTTATCAAGTAGTGAAAGATTTTGAGATCGCCCTAGCCGAGTTCGTCGGCAGTAAATATGCTATATCGGTGGACAATTGTACTAATGCCCTTTTCCTTTGTTGTTTCTACTGCAAAGTAAACGAAGTCACCATTCCGTCTAAGACTTACGTTTCGGTCCCTTCCGCCATCATTCATGCTGGCGGAAGGGTCAAGTTCGAGCATGTCGAGTGGGAAGGCTCTTATCAGCTTAAACCGTATCCGATTTACGACGCCGCATGTCAATTGTGTCGCGGGATGTATGTGCCAGGCACTTTTCAGTGCATATCTTTTAGCGGCAACAAGCCGATCAAGATCGGTAAAGGTGGTATGATATTTACTGACGACGAGGCCGCGAATAAGTGGTTCCGTTTGGCGAGGTATGAAGGCCGCAGTGAAGTCCCGTTGACAGAAGATTATTTTTATATGTTGGGTTGGAATATGTACATGACACCTGAGCAGGCGGCACGGGGTCTTATGTTGGCTTCTTACCTCAAAGACTCTAACATCATTCATTCGATTTATCCCGATTTATCTCAGTTCGAAGTTTTCAAGGGGTATCATGCACACGTCGGCTTATGAAGATGCCAAAAAGTTCGTCTCGAAATATCTCAAAGGCGATGATTTGAGTATCGCCGACATTGGCAGTTTCAACGTCAACGGCAGTCTCAAGCCATTATTCGAGGCATGGAATTATGTCGGATATGATATAGTTCCTGGTCCCGGTGTGGACGTGGTGTTGTCGGGCGAATACCATTGGCAAATCCCCAGCTACAGTTGCGACGTTGTCGTCTCCAGTCAAGTGGCGGAACATGTCCGCCACCCCTGGCGGTGGATCAAAGAGGTCGCCCGCATTTGCAAGAACAACGGCCTCGTTTACATTTGCACCCCGAATACGATTCATTTTCATCCGTACCCTATTGATTGCTGGCGGGTTTGGCCCGATGGCATGAAGGCTTTGTTCGATGAGGCCAATCTGATAGTCTTGGATGTTTATGCCGAAGGACAAGATACGACCGGGATTGCCACCAAAAAAGCCATTCCATTCCTTACCTAGTCTGGAGGATAAGACAACATGGATTTGAACCTACACAAAGAAGAGATGGACATACACGGCGTCACCAGCCTCGGCAAATTGCTGACAGACGAGCAAGTGGAATTTTTTCGCAACGACCTGCTAGAACAGAAGGCGAAACACATTCAGAAGCATGGCGAAGGAAAACTCAACAAGTACGGCGAACTTGAAATGTTGCGTAGTTGCGGAAGATTTCATGACAACTACCTGAAGTTGATCGAATCCGAGTGGTTCAACGGCTTCATTAACATTGTTCTCAACGATAAGGCCATTATTCACGGATACCACGGCATTCTCACGAACGGTGGCAGTAGCGGCGACCGTTCTCTCCCGCTTCGGTTTCACCGAGACGCCCCTTGGTTCCCAGGCACCCGCACCTGCGTTTTGATCTTGATGCCGCTTGTCGATTTCGTCGAAGAGTCTGGCCCAACCGAAGTTGTACCGGGTACACATCTTTTGAAAAACATGCCTAGTCAAATTTTTCTTGAAAATCATGCCAAGAAGATGGTACTACAGGCAGGACACGTCTTCGCGATGGACGGCACACTCTGGCACAGGGCCGGGAAGAATAGGAGTGGTCGGGTCCGACCACTCCTTCAGATGAACGTCACCATCGCCTTTATGAAGCAGCAGATTGACGTGTGGGCCGACAACACATTCGACAACGCCACCGATTTAGTCAAACAGAGGCTCGGGTTCAATGTCAGAAATTATAAAGACCCGGACGAAATGTTTACTGATAATAGGAACTGGAAGTCTGGAAATTACGACATGAGTAATACGGAAATCAAATAATGAAAGTAATTTGCTATATCAGGAGAACTAAATTGTGGGCCGAAGAATATAAGCATTCGGAATTATGGGTTGACCACTGGCGGGCCGACCGGGTGGCGATGATATGGGATCAAACATTCACAATGCGGTATGCTAATTTTCGTCGCCGACTCAACGAAATACAACAAGAGAACTTGCGGGAAGTTCGATTCGATCATGTAGTGAATCAATACGAATATGTCAGGGATGATTCTATTGTAGTCCCCACCGACGACGACGATTGGTTTCATCCTGATTTGGTCCCAATTTTACAAGAACGACCAGAACCTACATATTGGAATTTCATTAACTATACAGAAGGTAGAATATATGTTCAAAATACGGCACATGACAAGATGATGTTTGCATATGAAACAAATAACTATTCTCTCGCCAACCCACCGAATGATTTGATATTGCGGGATCATTGTCACGCAAACCAGAGCCTCAAAGGCACACACATTGATGTGTGTTTGTCTGTTCACAACCGCTCGATGGCTTCCCTTTCTATCCTCCGGGATCGTTTGCTCCCGGCCAACGATCCCCACGGCGAATTGCTCGCCATGTACGACACGGCGAGGAAGCCGGTGGAAGTGGGCCGAGGAGTTCCAGAATACTTCATGGGATACGTCGAAAAGATGCTAGGCGTTTATAGAAACGAGCTAAAGGTGAAGAGGGCTTTTTTGTGACAGATCACGAGATAATCAATCGACTCCGCATCGTCTCTTTTTTTAGATTCATTATGGAGGAAGACCGTTGTACGGAAATATCCTTCCAAGAATGCGACGTATTCGGCGGCACGATCAGAAAACACCCGCTGCGATATGATATCGCCGCAGAAGTCTGCAAGCTGCCACATTTGAAGAAATTGAATTTGAGAAAGTGCAAAGTGGGGGGCATCTCGATGATGGCGTCTCGCTCCCTCGAATACGTCGATATAAGTTGCAACGATCTGCAAGAGGTGCCGTCCTGGGTTGCGGCACAGAAGTCACTCCGATATCTTAGTCTTGGGGCCAATAAGATTAGTTTGGTTCCCGACTTGGACCACTTGCCCCTTGAAACCCTCAAATTGCATAAGAATTATCTTTCGGCACTCCCTAAATTGGGAGTGGGAATTAAGTCACTCAACTTGTATTTAAACAAGTTAGATCGCATTCCCGATGCCGTATTCGGCCTCTCGAATCTGGAGGTATTTACGTTCGGCGTCACGAGGATGACGCATCTGCCCGATCTGGCTTCACTGCCAAAACTCCGGTGGCTGACCTTGACGGTGAATCAAATCGCTTCTCTGCCTGACGACGTTTGCTCGCTGACCAATTTGGAGGGACTACAGTTGGCGAAGAATAGGTTGACTCGTGTACCCGATAGGATCGGCGAAATGGTAGGATTAAAGGCTCTCACCCTCTACTCGAATGATCTGACCGATTTGCCCGATTCTTTTTTCGAACTGAAATTGAAGAAGCTGAATGTGTCCAGAAACAATTTAGACACCAGGCGGCTACTGAGCGTATTTCATGGCATCGATTTTTTGGAGGTTTAATGGGCAAGGTTGTTTTTATCGCAGGCGGCACATGGCAAAAGCCGTTCGTGAAGTATTTGAAAGATAAAGGACATTTTGTCGCCGTGGCGAACCCGGTAGCCACCAGCACGACCTCCATCGCTGATTACCACATCGTCGCCGATGTGAGCGACTACCAAGAAATCAACAAGCACGTCGAAATTTTGAAGCCGTTATTCATCACTTCCGATCAATCAGATATTTCTACTACAACCGTAGCCATTCTTAGCGAGGGCTGGGGTCTGCCTGGCAATGCCGTCGATGTGATCGTTAATTTTACCAACAAGTACAAGATGTACACATTTGCCAAGTCTATTGGCGTTTCTGTCCCGGAAACCCGCCTGGTTTGTGTCATCGATGACATCAAAAAATTTGCCGAAGTGTACGGCTACCCCGTTGTCATCAAGCCCGTAGACGCCACGATGAGCCGGGGATTTAGCAAGTTCGATTGTGTGGCCGATATTTCACATCAGGCTCTTGCCGGTGCCTTTCGGTTCTCCAAATCCCGGAGCGTTATCGTACAGAAGTTCGTTCCTGGTTACATGGCGACTTTAGAGGGCGTCTGTTCAGGGCACAAGCACCGTACAATCGCCACTTCCAAGAAGGAGGAGTATTTCAAGCCTGGCATAACGTCAGGAGTCCGTTACCCTTCTAACATCGATCCGGCCCTGCTGGAGCAGATCGTCGCCACGAACGACCGATATGTCGAGATGGCGGGGATGCGATTTGGGCTGACCCACAGCGAATACATTATCAATGAATTCGGGTTTTGGCTGATAGAGATCGGCGGTCGTGGCGGCGGTGCCGGAATCACAGACAAAATAGTCCCCTGGGTGTCTGGCGTTCACGTCTACGATACCCTTTACCAATCTCTGATGGGGCGTGAAGTAGATGTCAAGTCTTTTGTGATTTTGAAACGCCCGGCGTTGCTGAAATACTACCGAGCCGAAGAGGTTGCTGATTTAACTGAAGAAAAAATCAGGGCCATCCAAGACATCCCTGGGGTCGTCGAGTTTCAATACGATTTTATCGGCAAACAGTATATTTCCGATCCGAACGACAGCCGACACACGATGGGGATTTTCTTGGCAGAGGAAGAAGAGGGGTTGAGTCGGATCGTTGATTTGGTCGCCGCTCAATCCCAATGATTGATTTCTACGCCGCAGGCCGCGAGGGTCGAGAGGAGTTTGTCGTGATGGGATTTTTTGCCCTGGATGGTGTCTAGGTGGAACTCGACAAACAGCTTCTTGACGTATTTGATCGTGCCGCGTTCTATCATGTGCGATAGCACATCGTATTCGGCCCCTTCGATGTCTAATTTAAGTGTCAGGTCGTGACAGGGATGGATGTTTTCTTCCAGCCACCGACTAAAGTCAACACACTCCACTTCTATCGGCTCGTCATGCCAATACGGAATTATTTCCGAGTTGACTTTACAAAGTTTTTCTCGAAGCAGAGAACTGGCGACTTGCCTCTCGTCTTTGCTGATGTAGAATGGCTTCCGACAGTCCTCGGTCCAAATCGCTTTTTTGATGAGGGTGAAGCCGGACTGATCGTAGTCGGGGTGGAACCTCGGGTTTGGCTCAAAAACGTAAATTTTGTCGAATTTGGGTAGGTTCGGCATGTATCGTTCGACCCATGCCCGGCTGTTCCCGCCGCCGTCTACGAACACTTCAAGAGTCGGAAATAACATGGAACTCCTTGTCGAGCCACCTGCCCAGGGCCGCGACATCCAGGATCGGTAGTGAGTCGATGGAAATATCACCGAGTTTAATCCAACTGAGCTTGTCTAACAGTTTGAATGCCACGCTTTTGCACCCGCCGTAGTTTTCAAATCCAAAATAGTTGCCGAGTTCGATGATGAAATATCTTTTTCCCGTCGCGGCGAGATTGAACAGGTAGTCTTCCATTGGTTGTGATATCTCCTCATCACCTACATTAGACAGGACCACAATAATGGTATCGAATGGCGTCAGGTCTGGTCGTTCTTCTGCGGTGACGGTTACGCACTTAAACCTGTCCGATATGATTCGGGCTACGGCGGCGTTGTTGCCGGTTTTGTTGTTGTGGAGTACAGTTATCATTAGTTTACGAATGGTATTTTTTGGATTAAGAAGTCGTTGAATTCTTGTGACATTTGCCACTCCGGGATTTTATTGTCGTATTCCGGGAGGGCCAGCCGACGCACCACCAGGGGGTTAGTTTTGAAGAAATCACTCACTACTGTTTTTTCTACGCTGTGGCTCGTGACGGAAAATTTGGCATCCGAGAACCATTGGTATTCTTCCCGTACCGGGAATTTGACTTTCCGCACGAACATCGGTTCGATGCCGAGGAGTCGAAGTTCTTTTTCGGTGAACACCAGATGGATGTAGGCTTTGTTTTTCTGCTGATGGCAATGAGCGGCGTGAGGTCCGGGCCACGGATGGCATCGACAAAATATCTTGGTTTCTGGGGTTACGACTTCGGACAATTGGGTAAGTGCCTTCACCGGATCTTGGCAGTGGTCTAACACGTCGTAAATCAACACGGCATCGAATGGCCCTTGGGTTTTGACCGCCTCCCAATCATGTTCGAGATCATATCCTGTCGCGACCGCTCCCAGGTCCGTGGCGACTCTCGTCGTATGACCTTCGCCGCATCCGAAGTCTAGGAATTTGCGACCTTTCAGGTCGCCTACGGCGGCGACGGTGAGGTCTATGATGAATTTTGCCCTGTTGATCTTGTCTTCCTCGGTGTTCTGGCAAATTAGAAATCCGGGGGCGGCTTCGGGCCATTCCGGGCTTTCGAGTAATTTTCGGAGTTCGGCAAATTCGTCAACGACTGTCGATTGCGATGCACGATCCATGAATTCAATGATTTCTTTCAAGGATTGAATAGCTTCTTCCTGAGTAGTGATCGGCATTGTGTGTTCCTCGAGTTGGCGGCACCGCTCTCGGAGTTCCTGCACGCTTGTGTTGAGCGGGTCTTTTCTGCTCGTATTGTAGTGAAGAAAGGCGACATTTTTCAGGTCGGGCAGTCCCGGCATGCGGACCTCGACATAGTTGAATGTTTTGGGCATCGCCTTCATGTTGAGTTCGGCCTTCATGATGCCTATAGTCGTAGCCAGTTCGCACATGTAGTACAAATCTGGGTATCTCCTGTTTATTTCCGGCAGCCACTTATAAAAAGACGCTCGGAAGTCCGGCAGTATTTTTGTTGGCATCATCACGACGCCGTTGTTTATGTGAAACGGGGCTGGCTGCTTGGATACCGTGTACTCAAACGGGAATTTTTGTGGCAGGCCGAGGTCCGCGAACAATGATCTCCATTCACTTTCGGGGAGGATTTCTATGTATGTGACCGTACCGTAAACGGCGTTGTCGGCTAGGCACTGTTTGGCGGCTTCTAAAACTAAGTCTTCCCTCCAGACCATCACATCAGAATCCAATCCGACGACGACATCTCCTCGAGGTTCGATGCCCCATTTGGGTGTACTAGACCAGGGCAATTTCATGCCGGGGATTGCTTGATAAGGCAGTATTTCGGCCATCCGTTTTAGTCGCGGGCTGATGGCGGCGTAATCTTTTTCGTGGACCCATATCGTGCAGGTGCCGAGGTTTTTTGTCGCCCGAATCGCCAGTCTGGATTGTAGTTCCATTTTCGGCGTAGGGCTAATGGTCCAAGAAAAATGTATTTTCATAGACTCCTAAGTTCTCTGAGTAATTCCGACGCCTTCATTTCGCTGAACGTGTTAATTTTCGGCACCCTGGACTGGCAGATGGACGATGCGAAGTCTCTCGGATTAACTACGCCGGGCAAGTTGGCGACATACTTTTCTAAATCTGTTCCAGACATTAGGTGATCGTAATCTAGCGACGGGATTCCGAGTAGCTTGGCATCCCCGGCCAGTTTGCGGGAACAGATTTCACAGGCGGCGACTACTTTTTCGTTGGTGGTGTCGGCCCGTTTCTCCGCAAATTCGATTAGGCTGATGATCTCGTCTTCCAGGTGTCTTTTGTGGTAAATCAGGGCGTTGTAGATGGCATCATACCATACGATTACTTCCAACCGGGACGGCGGAAAGACGAGTTCAGTTTTCCTCAGCAGAATGAAGCATTGGAATTTGTTGGAGAAAAATTTAGCTCGAAATGGTAAGTAGTTTTCTTTAGTGAAGTTGTATTTTTCTTTCATCCAGGTTTTCTGGAACACTTCTTCCAAAGGCGGTTCGGGTGAGGTAATATTTTTGTGATTGCTGACCATTTCCGATCCGAACGCCAACCCTAGTGTGTCCTGGTATTTTCGGTTGTTAATTGGGTTGAAGAATTCGCGAAAGTATTTCAAGTTAGGATTGTGTTTGGTCAAGGTGGCAGCAAACCAATCCGTACTCATGTTCGGCAAACTCAACATAAGTAAATCATTCATGTTTCACCGTCAACCACATGTCATCGCACTCCAACCTGTCGCTGGATTCGTCGGTGGGCCAAAACTCGTAGATTACGGAAGCCGTGTCGTTATTCACGAAGATTAGTGAATTGTTTTTGGTGATCGTCCATATCCCCTTGTCGGCACCGTTGTCGTGGTATATCGGGTTGTCAAGTATCAGGTGGTTGTCGGACCTGAACTTGTACATCATGTCTTCGAAGCAATCTCTCTTGTTGAGCGAGTAGGTGCAATCGTCGATTTTACTCTTCATCTTTGAGGGCTGGCTGCCCTCCAGTAGCGTCCGGTACAACTCTTGCCCTTTGATGTTCATGTCCCCACGCCCCAGGAAGAAGTGGATGTGACAGAACGGCCCGCCGAACAAAGAGAACTTGCCCGGACAGCACCAGACGCACAGGAAGCCGGGGCAGATGGCGTTGATCTTACAGAATTTCAGGGCGATTCCGACGGGCTGGTCGCCGAAGCCCCCCGGAATCGCCATCCTCCTCTTGAGGTATTCGATTGCCTTCTCATTCTGAATGATTTTCAACATCGCCGTTTGGGATACGATGCACCCCTCCCACTCGTGCTGGATTCGCTCCCGATGCACCCAATGCCCGTACCCCATTTCGTGGAGAATTCCGACATCGATTTCGTGTAGCTCGGTTCGTAATTCCGTGACCAGATAGTTGTTCTCGGTGTAGTCGAATTCCTCCTGGAGGTAGTACATCAGTTGGGAGATGTCGTTCGCGGTATCGTCGTCGAATTTGGCGTGCCAGCGGGCGGACATGATCTCTTCGGGACTCATCGTCGCGTGGTAGTAGCATATCTTCTGGGCGGCGTCCACATACGGGGTTTCCACGATCTCCGGGGTGATGAAATCGGGCCAGCCTTTGGTTATATCCTGCCCGTAAAAGTCTTCCCTCGGCCCCACCAGTAATTTGATGCGGAGCTTGTGTTCGCCGACGTTCACGAAGCAGTATTTCTTCAGGGCCATGTATCGCATGAAGTAGTGCTTGGTCAGATCGCAAACGGGCATGATGAAACTGATGTCGTACATTTCGTCCTCGGAAAATTATTCGGGCTGCGGAATAGATATCGTGTCGATTAGGTTTTCGCCACGGGGGGCAAGGGTTCGGGCTGTCTGTATGGATGCCGGATCACCGACCCCGTGGAGGGCAGTCAGCTAATACGGGATTGGGATGATTCGCCGTGAGTCACCGATCAAGCGACCCCGAAGGTGAACAACCACCAATCGAAAGGAGGGCCGGGACCGCTCGTCGCTCGTCCTGGCCCTCCTCATTTTAATTTCTCCACTTTCTTCATGGCCGACGCAATCGTCTGGTCCAGGTCGAAATACTGGTACTCGCCGAGTCTCCCCCCGAACGTGATGTCGGAGAAACGCGACTTCAACGCGGCGTATTCTTCGTACATGGCGGCGTTCCTGTCGTCCCGTATCGGGTAGTACGGTTCAGGGTGTTCCGAGTACGGCACCGGGATGTCGTAGGAAACCACGGTGGGCGACGTGCCGGGATTCAAGTCGTGGTGCTTCTTGTGCCGGTTCGGGTCTTGGAAATGTTTATGCTCCACGCTCCGCAGGTGCGGCACCTTCTCGTCGGCGTAGTTCATCACCGCGTTGCCCTGGAAGTCCCCGGAGTATGTGCGGTGTTCGAATCGCATCGTGTTGTAATCCAGTTTCCCGTGTTGGAAATCGAAGAACCTGTCTACAGGCCCGGTGTAAACCAGGTGGTGGGCCATCGACCTCCAATCGTCCCTCATCGCGAAGAAATCGACGCCCAGCCTCACGTCGATTCCCTCGAGCATATTCTGGACGATTCCGGTGTACCCTTCTTTGGGGACGGCCTGGAATTTAGCGGTGAAATAGTTCTCGTCGAAAGTCAGGCGGATGGGGAGCCGCCTGATTATGGAAGAGGGCAGTTCCCTCGGCTCCTTGAGGTACTGTTTTTTCGTGTACCCGTATATGAAAGTTTCGTACAACTCCCGACCGATTTTAGACAAGGCCCACTCCTCGAAATTCTTGGGGTCGTGGCACGGCAACTGGACGGATCGTAATTTCTCTGCGGCCTCTGCGGGCGTCGTGACCCCCCACACCTGGTGCAGGGTCATCAGGTTGATGGGGAACGAGAAGATCCTGCCGCCACTCACGACCTTGGGCTTGTTGACGAAGGGAATCCACTCGCCGAACTCGTTGACGAAATCCCATATCTCGTCCACCTGCGTGTGGAATATGTGGGCACCATAACTGCTCACGATGGTGTCGCCCATCGTCTTGTCGTGGGCGGCACCCGCCAAGTGAGGTTGTTTGTCGATGACTAGACATTTCTTCCCTTCTTTCATGGCCCGGTGGGCGAAAGTGGCCCCGAAGAATCCCGCCCCCACGATCAATATATCATACTTCATGACTGGCTACCAATTTGCAAAGGTGTATGAACTCGGATTGGCTATATCCCTGTTTCATCATATTTATTTTCTTGTAAGTCCACTGCAAATTGCCTTCAATATAGCCTTTTGTTGAATCTATCCTATCGAGAGACGCTGTTGTTTTTTTCCTCGTGATTTTTAGGTTTTTTTGCCTCCCGGTTATTTCTATTGGCAAACCTGTCAATGCACATTTTTTTTGCTGTTGTAAATACAAATTCCAGACATATTCGACGGTGATGGATAACTCCAGCTTTCTTTGTATTGCGGAGTTTCTGATTTCGCACCATAAAGTGCCACTTATGCCACCGTAGCCTTTTTTGACGCAGTTGTTACATTGGGTAGAGCCACCACTCAGAAAGTTACTGGATTTTACATCGCGAATAATTCCGCATTTACATTGGCATATCCAAGTGGAATGTTTTTTGGGATGTTTTTTCAACACCTTCCAGTGTCCAAATTGTTTTTCGGCGTAGTCAGTTAGGGTTAATCCTTTTTTTCCTCTGACCGCAATGTTGTATTTTTTCAACAATTTGTAAAGACTGGTGGCGGATTGTCCAATCTCTTTGGCAATCTGCGGAATACTCTTACCGGATAGATAATTATCTTCTAAATACTGTTTTGTGATTTCCATGTATCTATTGTAGTATCGTTATTCAAATTTTCTACCCCTTGTTACTCTCTAGGAGAGTATGCTGCAAATCGAATTGGTGAAAACGCGGCTGCAAGCCTTGTTGGACGGCAACACCGTGAGTGGTAGGTTGTTACTCGACCGCCTGCGGGTCATCGACGAGTCGTCCCGTAAGACCGCCGCGTACTGCGACTCCAAATACACGCCCTTTTACTACCACTTGGGTAAAATACTCACCCCGACCTCCATGATGGAAATAGGCTTCAACCTCGGACTGCTCAGTTCGTGCTTCTTGAAGTCTTGCAAGACCGTCGAACGCTACCTGGGCTTCCAAGAGAAGAAGGACGATTTCTACTCCCCCAGACTCGCCCTCGCCAATCTCAGGGACAGTCACCGGGGAGGGGAGATCGAAATATACGTCGGCAAACCCACGGACGACGAATTTACGCAAAAAATATCACCGAAAACATGGGATTTAGTCATACTTAATGAAGAGGAAGGTTTCGATAAGCATTTGTTTTACCTGGATTCGCTCTGGCCCTGTATTTCCGAGGATGGGATAATCGTGTCAGAGTACATCCAGAGACATCAACCCGCCGGGGAGGCGTTCGCGGCTTTTTGCGAGAGCAAGAACCGGAAGCCGGTGATATTCGACACACGCTACGGGACTGGTTTAGTTCAAAAATAAGGATGAGAAATGGAAATATTCGACATGAGGGAGTCTCTGGCGAGAGACGCCGCGAACATGCGGTCCCTGAATTTCAGCGAAACCTACATCAAAGAGACGACGGGGAATACTCATCGTTGGGGCCAGACCGGCCTCCTCCAGGGCATCGAAGACCCTTACGTCGCCCGGCAACTCGCCCGCCTGCTGGAGAACCAGCGGGTGCAGAACGATAATTCGGAGCCGTACAGGTTCCCGGAGGGTGCCTCCACCAATTGGATCGAATCGCAGTGGAAGAGGGTGTCGGTCCCGGCCATCCGCCGGGTCTTCGGGGCGTTCGTCCCGTACAACCTGGTTTCGGTCCAGGCGATGGCGAAGCTGGAAGACCGGCTCTACTTCACCGGCCTCGACGAGCGGCAGACCAGCATCGTCGTCAACGCCATGACGAGGAGTCTAGGCCGAGAGTGGTGGCACAGCGGTGAAATGTTCGGGGAGAACGGACAACACAGCCTCGACAAGGAAACGGCAGAGTTGGCCGGGTTCAGTCAGCGGTATTCCAACGAGGTCACGAGGGAGATCATCCGCGACTTGAGGAACAACCCAGGCAGCAAAGCCCAGGCAGAATACACGGACCCGGAAGGTTTGTTGAGCCTGGTGGAGGGCATGAGTGCCTACATCGCGGCCAAGATCAAGGGCCGGGATGCCTCGTGGATCGTGGCGTCCCCGCAGGTGGCGGAATTGTTGAGGCCGTTCGTGCAGGAGTGGAAGGACGAAGAGAATCCCCATGACCTGGACTCGCCCGCCCACAAGTGGGATGAGCAATCGACGAGATACCGGGGCATGCTGAAGGATAAGTGGAAATTGTACGAGGAGCCGTTCTCCCCGCCGGGCAAGTTGTTGATGGGGCACAAGGATAGTAAGAACCATTACTTCAGCGGGTATTTTTACTGCCCGTATCATCCTTTCAACATGCAGCCGGGCTGGTGGATGGAAGATAACAACAATCACAACCACCAGACGTTGCTCGCCCGATACGGGAAGAAGCTGATCGACGCGAATTTCTACGGGTTGATCGACATATCTAACCTGCCACAAGTCGTCCAACCCGAGACGGCAGTGGAAGAACCGGCGAAAGCTGAAAGTGAGGCGTAATGGGATTCG
>JAYVUD010000060.1:0-8357 GCA_043788335.1 Chloracidobacterium sp.
CGGATCTTGTCAGATCGTATTCCGGCAAGGTCGTAGCCCACACTTAGATCAAATATGGTGTCAAACTGACGTGAATGATAGGTTTTACTTTCGTCAGAAAGAAAGATCCACTGTTTCAGGATCTCAATGATCATCGACGCCTTGACGTACTCACGCAAAGACTCATCTAAGAGAAGTTCCTGGCTCCATTCGGTGTTGTAACCGACGGTTGCCATATCGATACATGGCCTGGTCAGTTCGAGCGAATCGTTGATCTGAACGGTCTTCAGTTCCAGGATCCTGGAGCCTGCCAGCCACGCGAGGACAATATTCTGGGCGAGTTGGGTGTGCGGCCCTGCCGCCGGGCCGGCGGGGTTAGCCGCGTTGTTTCCGAGAAAATCGACCGAGAGGTCACGGTCGTTTTCCGGTTGATAAAACTTTTTCGAGGAAAGGTCGAATATCGAACCCGTCTTTCTATACTCGTAGAAGATTCGCTGCAATAGACGGTCAAATGGTATGGGCGTTAATTCAGCCATAAATTGTCTGCCTGTATATATCAGGTCAACGTCGCACGACTCGGGGGTGATACACCGGATTTTCCAAATCACTCATCGAATCTAGTCGGCATTTTTAAGAAGAAATCCTAAGCTTCAGAAGTGCTTGGCGACCACGATCTACGAACCAATCAAAAGCCCGGGTTTCCACGGTTACTTTCTGCAAAGTAGCACATTATTAAGGTGCCGTATATGACCTCCGTCACAAAAGCGAGCCTTGCGCGTGTGAGTGATATGGATTCTATTCATGAGATCTTTTCCATTTTCCGCCATAATTTTCCGGCCAATTGTCGAGATCTTGCAAAAATTTCAGCTTCATCTATTCCCTCGATTTTACGGTCTTTCATCACCCATTTTCCGCCGACCATTACAGATTCAACCATGGATGACTGCATACCAAATAAATAATGACCGAGCAGATTTGTCTTCTGCATAGGCGTGGGCTCGTCGTAATTCATTACCACCAGATCGGCCATCGCGCCTTTTTTAAGGGTACCGAAGCGTTTCCGAAATATCTGTGAGATCATTTTTTGTCCGCCCGTGATGAGATCGGCATAATTAATGTTCTCGTCGGTGAGCGAGTCTCGTTGTTTGTGAAAGGCAAACTTGGATTCCTCGAGCATGTCGGATGGAAACCCATCGGTACCGAGGGCAAGTTGATCTCCGAAAAGGTGCACATTGGCATACCCGACGCGGTTGTTCATGTTTGAACGCGGATTATGGACGAGCCAGCACTCCATTTCCCTGATCGCTTCAAGTTCCGCCGGGGTCAAATGCACGCCATGAACCAGGATCGACTCTCTCGTCAACACATTATTTCGGGCAAGACGTTCAAATACAGTAGATCCGTAATTTATCTTCGCATCGGCCACATCGCATTCGTCTTCCGATACGTGAATGTGGACACCTGTACCATGCCTTACGGCCATCTCACCGCAAAGCCGCAGTGACTCGTCGCTCATCGTAAATGCGGCATGGGCACCGACGTATCCGCGGAAATATTCGTTCGTCCTATTTCCTAAAATAAACCTCTCGTTTTCCGCCAGGCCTTCATCGCGTTTCTCCATCCCGCCACGGTCGGTCACCTCGTAGCACAATACACCGCGAATACCGACCTCGGTCAATGCCTTTTTAATGAGATCGAGAGAACCGGTTATCGACGACGGCGAAGCGTGATGGTCAACGAGAGTCGTTGTCCCGCATCTTAACGCGTCTATCGCTCCGGCCAGTGCGCTGTAGTAGATCGTTTCTTCATCGAGGGCCACATCCAGTTTCCACCATATCTTTTCGAGTATCTCGGTGAAATTTGCGGGTGCCGTTGTGGGCATCGGCATGCCTCGCGAAAGACTCGAATAAAGATGTGTATGGGAATTAACAAACCCGGGGAGGACAAGTTTTCCTCCCAGATCAACTACCTTTTCACCTTCCATTGGCACGAGTGCCGGGCCCTCGGCAGAGATCTCGGACCCGGTGATCCGCAGATTTGTTTTTTTTACCTGTTCCGGTGCTAAGGTAAATGTTCGGAGATTTCTAATCAGCACAATAACACCCAGTTTTGTATCAACGATCTATCAGGACATCCGTTAAGTCCGCTAATGTAGGTTTGACATCAATCGCTTGTCCGACCGCTTGTTTTGCAGACTGAATATCCTTTAGGCCGTTTCCGGTAACTACACAAAGCACAGACTCACCTTTTTTGATCATCCCTTTCTCGACTGCTCTTTTTACGCCCGCCACGCCCGTTACTCCGGCAGGTTCTCCGAACACAGCTCCGGTTCGGGCCGTTGTGCGCATTGCTTCGAGTATTTCGTCATCACTTACGGCGATCATCTCTCCGCTCGATAACCTGATCTGACGCAAGGCCCGCCGCCAGTTACGCGGTGTGCCCACGGCGATGCTGTCTGCTAAGGTGTTCGTTCCTGACGGCACGAGGTCGGTCCCGCTGATGAACGCGTCCACCATCGGCCTTGCACCTTCGGCCTGAACGCCGAGCAAACGGGGAACACGGTCAATAACTCCAATGCGTTTCATTTCTTGCAAGCCTTTGCCTATGCCCCCGATCGTGCATCCGTCGCCGACGGAAACGACAACCCAATCGGGTAAATTTCCGCTCGTTTGTTCAGCGATCTCAAGCCCCGCTGTCTTTTTACCCTCGACCAGAAACGGGTTACTGCCGCTGTTTCGGTTGTACCAACCGTATTTTTCGCATGCAGCCTTGCAGAGGTCGAACGCCTGTTCGTAGCTGCCAAGCACACGGAGAACCGTCGCCCCGAATATCAATAACTGTGTCACTTTAGGCTCAGGGGCTCGTTCAGGAACAAAGATGTAACTCTTTAAGCCGGTTGCGGCCGAAAGCCCCGCGAGTGATGAGGCGGCGTTGCCGGTTGATGCGCACGCAATTTTTTCAAAGCCAAATTCGATACTCTTTAGCACCCCGACTGAGCTTGCCCTGTCCTTGAATGAGTTGGTTGGATTGCGTCCATCATCTTTCAGAAAAAATTGCCTTACTCCGAAAGCCTCAGCGAGACGAGGTACGTCATATACCGGCGTCCACCCAACATGTAAATGCGGCCGCGCAATATCGGCAGATACCGGAAGCAGTTCGTTGTATCTCCAGATGTTTTGTTCCCGGTTTTGTAAGGGATGATCTGCAAATGCCGCGGCAATTCGTTCGTAGTCGTACTCGACATCCAGAATGCCCTCATCGCCGCACGAAGGGCATGTATATAGATTGCCATGCGTCTGGATCGTTCCGCAGATCTCGCATTTCAGGCCGGTAACGTACCGAGGTGGAGCATAGTTCATAATTTCACTTTTGCTTTATGCGGTAAACATTTATTCCAGAACCCATGCAAGAAGAGCCATGCGCAAGATCATACCGTTTTGTGTCTGGCGGAAATAAGCGGCCCGGCTGTCGTTGTCGATCTCTCTCGAGATCTCGGTGAATCTCGGCAGTGGACTCAAAACAACTGAGTTCTTGTTCATCAATTGGATCGAACTCTTGTCGATAAAATAATTGCTTCGAAATTGATCAAATTCCGAGTCATTACCCTGAAAGCGTCCCCGTTCGATCTGTGTTGTATAGACCACATCTACCTCCGGCAGCACTTTGTGGAGATCGGTTTCTACCGTGTACCAGATATTGTGTTCATTGAGGTGATCCAACATATCTTGTTTCATCTGAAGTGACCCGGGCGAAACAAAATACAATTTTATCCTTTCAAATTTACTCAGAAGATATGACAACGACCGAACCGTACGCCCCTCGGCCAGATTGCCCACGAGGGCCACCTTAAGGCCGTCAAGTTTGTTGGTCTCCTTGTGGATAGTGTACAGATCTAGAAGCGCCTGGGTGGGATGCTGCCCCCCTTTGCCATCGCCGGCATTGATCAATGGCACCGTGCTGACTTTCGATGCCCTGGCCGCGCCGCCAATCTCGGTGTGCCGAAGCACGATCACATCGCAAAAATCATCGATCACCCTGATGGTATCTTCGAGGGCGTCTTCGGGGCTGACTGAGAAAAAAGACGATGCATTTTCCATCGTCAGAACCTTGCCGCCAAGCCGCGCCATGGCTGACTCAAATGAAAGCCGGGTCAGGCCTGACGAGTCGTAAAACAATGACGCCATTATCTTGCCGTCATAGTCGCGTGTTCCGCCGCGTTTTACGATCTTTTCCATTTCACCCACACGGAAAAACAACTCTCGTAGTTTCGGAAGAGTAAATTGCTGGGAATCGACGATGTGTTTAAGCTTCATGGTTCGGTTCCTCCGCGGTTGCGTAGATCCGGGTACCGGCTTTCCGGTTCACCGCATCAGAAATCGATTCGGGGCGGGTGATGATGACCTGCGTTCCACCTTTCGAGAGGAAATCGATCGCAGCCTCGATCTTTGGCCCCATGCTCCCGGCTAAAAATTGACCTTCGCTCAAGTACTGTTTTGCCTGTGCCAACGAGAGATTATCAAGCGAAAGCTGGTCCGGTTTCTTAAAGTTTAGATAAACTTTGTCCGTGTCGGTTGACACAATAAATGTCTCCAGACCCAGTTTGTTTGCTAGCAATGACGAAGCCGCGTCTTTATCGATCACCGCCTCTAACCCCCGATAAACGCCGTTTTTATAAACTACCGGAATTCCGCCGCCGCCGACAGCTATGACAATGAAGCCCTGCGAAAGGCAGTGCTTGATTGCCTCGAGTTCAACGATCTCAAGCGGGTGGGGTGACGGGACGACGCGCCTATATCCACGTGCCGCATCTTCGACTATCTGCCAGCCAAAATCACTCGTCCGTTTTTCGGCGACCTCTTTCGAGTAGAAAGGGCCAATAGGTTTTGACGGTTTAGAAAATGCCGGATCGCCTTCGTCGACGACGACCTGTGTGAGTATCGTGATCACCGGGACCTTTATCCCAAGTGCGTGCAGTGCAGAACGCATTGCATTTTGAAGGATATACCCCAATTCGCCCTGAGTGGATGCGACACAGCTATCCAACGGGAGTTCGTAGACCTGCAACGAAGCCATCTCCGAACGGATAAGTTGTGCACCCGCCTGTGGACCGTTGCCGTGGGTGATAACGATCTTATGCCCTTCGGCAACCAATTTCGCAACGTGCCGGCACGTGATGTCGGCATTTTCCATCTGCTCTTTCACCGAGCCGCTTTGTCCGGCCCGGATCAGTGAATTGCCGCCGATCGCAATTAATAGAGGGTTGCCCATGTGCAATCTGTCGTTTGTCTACACTAGCTTCCGGTCAGATATCGAGCATAAGTCCGACGTGATCAAATTTGTCGAAGTCCGGTAGTCGGAATCTCATGTCCAACGGCATCAGGCTCAAGATCTCTAGTTTTATGCCGCGACGGAGCGGGTCTGTCTGGTCAGATCCGGACCGTCGCTAATCCACGAGACTCCACGTACAAAACACGAAAGGGCAAGCCCTGCGCTTTACCGGAAAAAGCCGTAAGGTCCTAAACATGTGGTGCTCCGATTCTTGACTTAACAAACATAAAGACCCAACCCAGAAAAATACTCGCTGTAAAGATAAAGGAAATATCGGTCGCCAACCCGGACCAGATGATTCCGTCAAAGCCATAACCTCCACCTTGCCCCCTACCGAACGGTACAGGAAACCCGACAAACCAATAACAATCGAAGATATTTTCGTTGCACCAATTGTCCAAATAGGTCAAATAATTCAGAATGCTACAAAAGATGAGTCCAATTGTGAACCCTAAGCTAAACGAGCGACTCTGGATTATGTATTTGACGGTCATCCAATCGTACCTAAACGTCCTTAGCCGATCCCTCAAACTCCATCCTTCTGGTTCGTCAGGAATACCTTAACACCACACGATTAAGACACTAACGAAAAAGCCGCGAACTACTTACCTTCCTTTTGCTTGACGTAGACCATCGGGAACGCCGCGTACCATGCCGCAGCTTTTACCAGGTGGTCAACCGGTATGTGTTCGGTTGCCATGTGGGCATATTGCTCTTCGCCGGGCCCGAATCCAATGCAGGGAATGCCGTGCATGCCCATGACCGCAACTCCGTTTGTGCTGAATACCCATCGGCTCACAACCGGTGCTTCGCCGAATAATCCTTCAAATGCTTCGACCCCGGTACTTAGCACCGGATGATCTTCGGGCAACAGCCAGGTAGGAAAGAATTTCTTGGTCGGATACGTCAGCCCTTTCCAACTCGGCACCGCATAGTCCAGAACCACGACCTCTGCCTCGGCTTTCTTAACACTCGGCAGATCCTCGATCTCCTTAACGGCGGACTCCAGCGTATCGGTGGCTGCAAGCCGACGGTCAAGGTGAATGGTGCTCGAATCAGCAACGGCACATAACGACGGTGACGTGGAGCGGATGCCGGAAATAGTCACGGTTCCTTTGCCCAGGAACGGCTCGCCGCCCAATCTTTCATTAAGTTTCTCGATGTCGGCAACGATCGGAGCCATTTTGTAAACGGCATTTACGCCTCTTTCAGGGGCTGAACCGTGGCATGAAATGCCATGTGTTCGTACCTCGATCTCCATCCGGCCGCGATGGCCTCTAAAGACAGCCAGGTTTGTCGCTTCGGAAATCACGACGACATCGGGAACTATCTTGTCTTCGTTGATGATGTACTGCCAGCATAGGCCGTCGCAATCCTCTTCCTGCACGCTGCCCACTACGTAAAGCGTGTAGTCGTCTTCGAGGCCGAGGTCCTTAATTATCTTGCCGCCGTAAATGATAGACGCGAGCGGGCCTTTCATATCACAGGCGCCGCGGCCGTATATGATGCCGTCGCGTTCATCGCCCTCGAATGGGTCAACGGTCCAGTTGGCCGGGTTACCGACATCCACCGTGTCGACGTGTGCATCCATCGCGATCACGTGCTTTCCGCTGCCGATCCTGCCGATAATATTCCCCATCGGATCGATGATGATCTCGTCATACCCGCATTTTTCCATCTCTTCTTTAATGCGCTGAATGACATCGCCTTCTTCTGAGCTCAATGACTTGATAGCGATCAGGTCGCGGAGAAACCCGGCGACTTGTCTTTCGTTCTTCTTTGCTTCTGCTAGTATTTTATCGAACATTATTTTTATTCTCTTTTTAGGCCTCTACCTGTTGATTAAATTCCCCGATCAGTTTGTCGAACAAAACCACTTCTTCTTCAAAAATAGTTTTCCAGTATCCGGGATCCCACTGTTCATTTAGTTCCTCTGACGTCCTTCCTTGTTGTTCCACCCAAGTAAAGTACTTGAAATTGTGAATGGCTTTTCGGTCGTAATATGACAGTTCTTTATAAAAGTCGATGCCCTGGTGTGAAATCGGCCCCGAAAAATCCATAGCTGCCTGAACCTCGGAGTAGGCACCACGTTCCTGCGACAGTTCATCAAGACGGGAGCGGTACATTTCAACCGAATCAGTAAAAACAGTCATGATCACATCATTTTCTGACAGTTCATAATATTTTGCTGTTTTGATCGCAGCCAGCAGATTTCCAATGCAGGATATGCCCATCAAGCTTAGTTCCTCGGTTTCGCTTTCGCTGACGCCCAAAGATCTGAGGAAAGATATCCCATTACTTTCATTAAATAACCTCAGCACTCGCATGCAATCTTCATCATCGATCGCAGCCACCGCATCCGTGTTGCGCACATTGTGAACCCACGGGACGTGTTTGTCGCCAATACCCTCGATCCTATGTTCACCAAAACCGTTCATGTACAATGTCGGGCATTGGAGGGCTTCGCTCGCAACGATCTTTAACGCCGGGTAAACATTTTTGAGGTAATCACCCGCCGCGATCGTCCCGGCGGACCCGGTCGCTGAAACATACGCCGCGGCATTAGCATTTTCAAGGTTTAACGATCTGAAAGCTTCTTCGAGGGCAGGTCCCGTGACATTGTAATGCCAGATCGGGTTACCAAACTCCTCAAATTGATTAAAAATGACATTCAACGGGTCCTTCTTCAGTTCCCAGCATTTGTCGTATATTTCCTTTACATTAGACTCGGTACCCGGGGTTGCGATCACTTCGGACCCGATCTCCCTGAGCCATGTAAATCTCTCTTTCGACATGCCTTCCGGCAGAATGGCGATAGGTGTACAATCCAGCAATCGACAGTCGAACGCTCCTCCGCGGCAATAGTTTCCCGTCGATGGCCAGACAGCTTTGTGAACCTCTGGGTCAAATTCCCCGCTTACGAGCCTCGGAACAAGGCAACCGAAAGCCGCACCCACCTTATGTGCTCCGGTTGGAAAATACTTTCCGATGATCCCTATAATTCTTGCTTTTACACCGGTTATTTCCCGCGGTATCTCTATGTAATTAAC
>JAYVUD010000061.1:0-4686 GCA_043788335.1 Chloracidobacterium sp.
CCGCCTTGCAGCGTGCCGCGGTCAACGGCACCTTCGGCGTTACCGATATCACGGGCCGTCTGCCGATCTCGCTGCCCGGACTCTATCCGCGCGGAACCGGCATCCAAATGATGAAAAGGTAATTTTCCTCGGACGACGTCGAATGAAGCAGGGCTGAATAAAGTTCTCTGCATCTGTGTTCATCGGTGTTCATCTGTGGTTTCATATTCTCTATGACCAAAGCCTGGGAGATCGACGGTTTTCTCGAGATCCAAAACAACCAACTTCAGATCGACGGCGTTTCCGCTGCCGCCCTCGCCCGCGAGCACGGCACGCCATTATTCGTCTTTAGCGAATCACGTATTCGGCACAACATCGAACGCCTCAAACGGGCCGCCGACGTCATCGACCGTCCGCTCAAGGTCTGCTACGCCGCCAAAGCAATGTCGACGATGGCGATACTTCGGGCCGTCAAGGACGCCGGTGCCGACATTGAGGTCAATTCCGGCGGCGAATTGTGGAAAGCTCTGAAGATCGGTTTCACCGGCGATCAGATCATCTTCAACGGCACCAGCAAAGAGATCTGGGAACTCGAAATGGCTGTAAATGCTGACATTTACGCCATTCAGGTCGATTCGCTTTACGAGCTTTCGCTAATCGAGGAAACCGCCAAACGGCTGGGAAAACGTGCAAATGTCAGTCTCCGCCTCGTGCCTGAGATCGAGAGCGGCACGCACTCGGGCCTCCAGACCGCACTTTTGACTTCAAAATTTGGGATGATGCCCGACGAAGCGTTCGCGGCATTTCGAAATTATCGAAACTCGCCGCATCTCGATCTCTGCGGCGTCCACTTGCATATCGGCTCGCAAAATCCGGACGCCGCCGTCTACTCCGACGCGCTCAAGATGCTGTTCGAGAGCCTCGTCCGGATCAACCGCGAATCCGGGATCACGCTAAAACATATCAATCTCGGCGGTGGATTTCCGGTAAATTACCTGCGTGACGACGCACTGAGAACGGCTCTGCCGGCCGAGCAGGCCGAACTTTTCAGCTCAAATTTCGAGCCCGCTGACGCTATCGGCAGAGCGTGGCAAATGCTAAAGGCGGCCGCTGATACGTCCGGTGCGGCCGAGTTGCTCGATAACCTCACGCTGCTCCTCGAACCCGGCCGCAGCATCATCGCCGACGCCGGCGTCTGCCTGACAACGGTCCGCAACAAAAAGATCCGACCGGTCGAGGATGCCGCCCTCGTCTCGGAGCGTGGGCCGGCGAACACCGACCACTGGCTCCTGACCGATGCTGGATTTAACATTCTGCTGTCGATGGAAACTTATAAATGGTACTACCATCTCATCTCGGCTGACCGACCGGCCGCCGAGCATGGCCACAAATACAAACTCGCCGGCCCTCTGTGCGACGGCGGCGATGTATATTTCGATATCGAAGGGCAACGGCGTCTCCCCGAACATCGTTTGTTACCCGAAAACGTATTGCCCGGCGAGGTTCTCGCCCTGCTCAATTGCGGAGCCTACTCGCTGGCACAGGCGTCGCAGTACAACGGCCGGTTTCTGCCCGCGGTCATCCTCATCGGCACCGACGGCAATGCCAAGTTGATCCGCCGCCGCGACAGCTTCGATTCGCTCGTAAACAACGATATTTATTGATCGACCGCCTACTTTCCGGACGTGACGCTATCAGTCGCGCCCGCGGATGAGCGTGTCGATCAAGTTTCGCTCGTCGTCGCCGATCTCTATTTGAGTAATGAGATAGACCTGTGACAGTGCCGCGAGCGACGCCGACTGGCTGCTGTCGTCGCGAATCTCGGTGATCGCCGCCAGGCTCCTGCCGCATATCTCGCGGGCCCGGGCGGGATTGCCCTGTTCGGCAAGCCGAAAGGCGATCTCGTTAAGTGCGTTCGAGCGGGCCGCAAGTTGCGGTATCGTATCGGCCATGGACGCCGCCTCGTTCAGCAGCGTCGCCGCGCTCTCGGCCTCGCCCTGTTTCAATTTAACGTCGGCCAGTGCGATCAGCGCGAACATTCGCTCGGCATCCTCGGCGATCTCGTTGATCGTCCGGCGGGCAAGTTCATTTTCATTTTGAACGGCCAGCACCTGCGCGATCTGTGACAGAGCGTCGGTCTCCTCCGCCGGATCCGGATTTTCGTGTGCAAGTTCCACGCCCCGCTCCGTTTTGCCAAATCCGGCAAACTGCACCGCGACCACGGTAAGCAGGCGGTTTCTCGATTTGCTGTCGCGGATCTCGATCTCACGCTGAGATTTGAGTATCGCGTACGCCTCGTCGAGCGTGTCGAGAGCCTCGTCCTTTTCCTCGCGTTTCCACGATTCGCGGGCAAAACCAACGAGAGCCGACGCCATCTGAGTTTTGTCCGTCACCAGGTCGAGCGTCTGGTCGGCAAGTTCTCGGCTGCCCGCACTCAAGAAACCCAGAGCGCAATTTCCGAGAAAAAAATCGCGCATCGTGTTTTCAAGCTTCTCCGCCAGTTCGCGGGCGGTGTCGAACGTCTCGACCGCCTTATCGTTGCGTTTTGCGTCGACAAAGTGGGCGGCGATCTCGCACAGCGACCTGATCTTTTCCTCGTCGTGCTCGACCTCGAGTGCCGCCTCGACGCCGGTTTCGAGCCACTCGATCGATCTCTCCGGGGCGTCCTCGGCGATCAAGGTCGCGGCAATATGCTGTGCCGCCGCGACCGTTGCGGACGGAAAATCAATCTCCTTGACAGTCGCCCGGGCGGAGGCATCGTCGCCGTCATCAACCTGTTTGGCAGCGATCGCGGCGTAAACAAAATCGGGATGGGCCATCGTTCCGGCGATCTCGAGAGCCTCAGCAAACTTGCTTTTGCCCGCGAGAACGATCGCGACCCGCTCAAATGCCTGCGACTGGAGCCCAAGATCTTCGATCGCCTCTGCGATTTGCAACGCGTATTCGTTGTCATCGATCTGGGCACATTTTTCGGCAACCAAGGTCAGCAGCTTATCACGCGAATACGGGTCATCGACCGCATTTGCCAGTTCCGCCGCCAGATCGACATCGCCGCGGGCAAGGTACAGGGGCAGCACCGCATTCATCGACTCGGCGTGGCCATCGCTGCTCTTTATCCGCTCGCCGATATACGCCGCCGCCGCCAACAGGTCATTTTCCGCCTGCTCTCTCGAAATAAATAGATCCGACATAGTTTAATTTAACCGCGGAGACCCCGCGTCGCAGACCAGACCGGAAAACTGTCGGAATATTTCCGCAACGTTGTCGCCGTTGCTTTCAAAAAAACGACAAAAAAACCTCTGCGTCTCCGCGTCTCTGCGGTGAATCCGCTTTCTAAACAAACACGCGGCGGATCGAGTCGGCCATCCAATCCCGAAGGTCCATAGCGACCGCCGCCGCACCCGCCTCGCGGAGTGTCGCCGCATCGACCGAGTTGCAGACTCCCAACGCCGGCAGATCGGCCGCTCTCGCCCCGTTGATCCCCGCCGGCGAATCTTCGATCACGAGACAATCCTGATGGATCATCGGCGAATGCCCGCGAGCCGTTCGAATAGCATCAAGCTGCTTGAACCCGAGGCGAAAACACTCGGGATCGGGTTTGCAGTTTGTCACATCGTCGGCACTGACGATCGTCTCGAAAAAATGCCGCAGGCCGCTGGTTTCGAGCACATAGTCGATATCCTCGCGTCGTGCCATGCTGACCAAGCCGAGTGAAAATTCGCGTGACATTTTTTCGATAAAATTACCGATCCCGTCAAAAAGCGGCAGTTCGGACCCGACCATCTCGCGCCATTTTGCCGACTTTTCTGTAATTATCGCTTCGATCCGCGTGTCATCGACGGTCTTTTTCGCCCGATCGTACTGAAAGCAGACAAACGAGCGGTCATCCATCCCGAGAGCCGAATAATAGTCTTCCTCGGTCAGATCGACGCCATCGGCCTTAAAAACTTCCTGATACGCCTTTAGCTGCAGTGCCTCGTCGTCGATGATGACACCGTTGAAATCAAACAAAATTGCTTTGATCATAGTCTGGTTAATTATTGAGATAGCTCTCGTCAAAAATATTCCCGCGATTGAGTATCGCCTTCGGGTCAAACGTCCGCTTGAGTTCGGCCATTTCGTTCAGATACCGCTCGCCCATCATCGCCGAGAGGTACTTGCGTTTAAGTTTGCCGATCCCGTGCTCCGCCGAGACGCAACCGCCGAGCATTATCGCCTGGGCAACGCACCGCCCGTAAATGTGCCGAGCTTTTTCGGCCTCAGCCGCATCTTTCGGGAGCATATTAGCATGCAAATGGCAGTCGCCGATGTGGCCAAAGATCACATAGTCGAGCCCGCTCGCGTCGAGCGTATCTTTGTAGTATCGCAGAAAAGACGGAAAATTCTCGTCCGGCACGGCCATATCCGTCCCGACTTTTCTCTGCTTGTATTTCGTGATCCGCTCGTTGACCGCTACCGGTAGCGCATGGCGAAATGCCCGCAGCTTTTCGCGATCCTGTTCGGTCGTCGTAAACCACGAACGTTCGAGATCTGCCCCGTGTCTTTCAAGCATCTCGTTCCACTGCTCGAGCAGAACGTCCTCGTTTTCAGCCGTTGTCTCCTGCTCAAAATATATCGCCCCGGCAGCATCCGCCGGCGTTTCCGGAAATTTTTCCGAGATAAATTTCAGTGCCCTCTCGTCAAAATATTCGATCAACGACGCGTCAA
>JAYVUD010000062.1:0-10763 GCA_043788335.1 Chloracidobacterium sp.
CCGCCGAGAACTCGTTTAATCATCTTTCCCTCCAAAGGTTGATTTATAACAAACAAAGTAAAGCAAACACCCACTCAATGTAGAATTTGTAATGGAATATAACACACTTTTGCAGTTCCGTTACCCGAAACGGACAAGAGGAACGAATTTTATTTGCGATTACTTAGTAAATTGGAGGAGAGTGCCAAGTGCACCGACCGCCCACCCGAATTTCTTTTCCATAAACAGGCCGTAGAGATTGGCGTTAGTGCCGCTCTCCTGACGGATCCAGGTCATACCACGATCGGACGATCGTAAAATTGAGCCGGCATAGCCGACGATCCAACCGTTTTTGTCATCGGCGAAATCAACCCGCAGGAAAGTTTCGCGGTAGTTTGTCGAGACAGTTTCCCACGTTACACCGCCGTTATCTGTACGCAGAATGGTGCCGGTTTTCCCGACGGCAAAACCCTCATTGTCCTTACGAAAATCCACATTGTAGAGCGTTTTGACGGTTCCGGAAGATTGGTTGCGCCAGTTTAGGCCACCATCCTCAGAGTGCAGGATGACGCCGCCGTCGCCGACAGCCCAGACCTGGTCCTTGCCGCTAAAATCCGCGTGGATCAACTCATTTTTGGTCGGAACGGGTATTCGTTGCCAGGTTTCGCCTCCGTTTTCGGTCCGAAAAACGAGCGCATCTATCACATTGCCGGCCTTGTTAAGGATCGAGCCAATAGCGATCCCACGCTTTTTATCGGCAAATCGGATACTTAAAAATTCGGGCGTACCCTTTGGAAAATCAGACGGCCGATAGATCTGGGTCGCCTGCCAAGTCTGACCGCCGTCGTTTGTCATAAACAACAATTTCCCGGCGACGAGGTAGCCATTTTTATCGCTTCGGAAATAGATCTCGTTGATATCTTGCGTGGTGTTCAGCGGGTAACGCGTCCAGGTTTTGCCGCCGTCATTGGTCGATGCGAGATAGCCACCGTCGCCGGCGACGAAACCCCGGTTAGACGACGTAAAATGGACCGCTACCAGATCGACTGCCGCATCGCCCGTTCGGCGAGCGGTCCAGGTGCCCTGAGCATATGCGGTGAAAGGGACGAAAAATATGAGCGTGAGAATGATTGCAGATCTAAACAAGCGGATACCTCCAAAATCAGAAAAAAGGTGACTCGTACCAACTGCATAACTGCTCTGCCGGCGGAAATCACCTTTTTTCGTCCAAGTTCAAATTAACCGTCACGGGCCGGACTATTTGGTAACGCGGTAAACCCTGCCGTTCCAAACGAATACGACCTGTTCGCCCAACGCGAGGTACGGTGCAAATTCACGGTTCGACTGTACCAGTTTGAAATACTCGTCGCTGGCAAACTTGATCGAGATGACCTGCATCGTCGATGCGGCAACGTACTCAGAATCGGTCCAGACGCCGCTCTCATTAGTAAAACTCTTGTTCGCGACAAACTGGTTCTGGTGGTTATTGCGTATGACGACCTGATTCGAATCGTCCTTTTCGTCCGCCACGGCCCGCGTATTGGCCTGCATCGAATTTTGCTGAACGCTTAACTGAACTGCTCCGGATCCGCTTTTGGCTTCCATCTTTTTCAAAGCATCGCGTCCGATGCCGGATGCCATCGGGGCGTCCTGGCGTACATTTGCCATACTGCCGTCGGTCGCTAAAAGATGTGTAGGGCGTCACGAGGCCGTATCGGGTGCCGAGTTCGACGACCTCGTCGCGGACCTCTTTGGTCTCGCCGTTTGCACGAATCTGCTCGAGCAGCCAACCGACGCGGCGGCTGGCCCACAGACGCGGCAGGAAATCATTGGCGTCCGAACGACTCGGAAAATCGAGATCGGTGTAGTTGAAGCTGCGAGTCTCCTTACCGGCCTTCCCCGTCAGCCGCAGGGTGATGTTCTGCAGATCGTTGGTGTTTTTATATCGGCCGATGATCGTCAACTGCATTCCGCGAAACAGGTCGGTCAGTTTCCGGGGGTATGTATACTCGGTCAGAACCGGGCCCATATCGAGCTCGAGGTCGGAGAGGACCGGCGAACTGACCCGTGAAAAGAAGTTTGACACCTTGACCTCGAGATCCTCTTTCGGCTGGATGTAGTCCGAGATACCCGAGTTTTCCGACCCGATGCGGTCGAGCAGCGTTGTGTTGACGTCGTAGCCAAAGCCAAACGGGAAAATGCGGATATCGAGATTCTTCGCGTTTTTGAGATTGGAGATGATCTTTTCGACCTGTGTCTCGCCGACCGTCGGCAGGCCATCGGTCATAAACACAAGCATCTTCGGCCGGTCGCCGCGTTCAAACTGCTTGAGCGAGGCGAGCAGTGCCTCGTTGATATTTGTGCCGCCGTTCGGCGTGAGTTTTTTGACAAAATCTTCGCCGCGGCGTTTGCCCTCGGCATTTGCCGAGACGAGCCCCCGTTCCATCAGGTGTTCCTCGCCGGCAAAGTTAATTATGTTAAAACGATCGCCGTCACGCAGCGTCTGGATGCCGAAAAGCAAAGCCTTGCGGGCCTTGTCCATCTTGCCCTCGTCCGCCATCGACCCGGAAGTGTCGAGCACGAAAACGATGTCCTTGTTCACCAGTTCCGTCTCGGAGATCTTGTCCTTGGGCGACAGCGTCAGCAGGAAATACCCGTCCTTGCCGGGCTCGCGAAACGTTATCAGAGACATTCCAAAGTCCTTATTCGAGAGTCCGTAAAACAGCTGAAAATCAGCGTCGTTGCTGCTCGTTTCAAACGTCACCAACGCCGAATTCTCCCTTTTATTGTTGACGTCGATCTTATGCGTCGGCGAATAGATATTTCGGAGAGCTTCGCGGCCCTCGATCTCGATCCGGCCCGAAACGGTGCCGAACTTTTGCGTCACGGGCGGCTGAACATTGCTCTTATTATAGATGACGTCCTCCATCGGCAGCGGGGGCCGCGACCACACGTTGCGGCCGGTGCCGAGCGGATACCGGTACGAGACAGTGCCTGATTCGGCCTTGAGCACCTGCGTGTAGGTCATCTCGAGCTTTTTGTCCGAATTAGGCGGGATCGGAAATATCGATGCCTGAAACAGGTCCTTGCCCGCGTATTCGAGCAGGCCGGGGTCGCGTTGGCGTCGGACGATCTCGTCGTATATCCGCCTCGCCTCCTCGCGGGAGCGGACCTCGCCGTTGAGCTTTTTGCCGTTTTCCCAGATCGCAAACTCTACTATCGACGCCGTTTCGGGTATCGGGAAAAAGTACGTTCCCTCGAGCGTGTACGCGGTGTCGTTGCGAAAGATCTGTTCGACGTGCGTCGTCGCCACCTGGCCGACGATCTTGGTGTCGAGCTTTATCGATTTGACCGGCAGAGCGTTCGGCAGCTGCGACACCGGCCGCGGGGTCGGCCGACAAGGGCGAAAATCGCAGATTATCGGGATGATGATGCCCTGGGCACGGGCCGTCAGAGACAAGGATAATGCGGAAACCAATACAAAAAATAGAACAAAGATAGATCGGATTTTCATAGTCGTGCTCCAGTATTCGTGCGGCGGCGCGTGTGGCCGCTCCGGATTGTCTATATTTTGAACGAGACCGAGGCACCATTCTTGCGGTCGCCGGGCCGCAAATCGCTCAAAATGGCCAAACATCGCGAATTTTGCTCGTCCCGACGGCCGTGTGATGGTATTATCAATGCCTCGCACCCAAGTTTCTGCCGGAATGTTTACATAATATGACGAACTTTTTCATACGATCCGTTGTCCTTGCCGCCGCCGTTGTTATTTTTGTCCAGGCACTCTCCGCCCAGGAGAGTCAGCTGGCCACGCCGATCCAAGGGATCAATCACATCATCTGGGTCTGGTTCGAAAATCGTGAAAATACCGCGATCACCGCTGCGACCGCCCCGACATTTACGAGCTTTGCGGCGTCAGGCGTCAATTATTCAAACTTTTTCGGTGTCGAGCATCCGTCGCAGCCAAATTATCTGGACGCATTCTCCGGCGGCAATCAGGGCGTGACGAACGACAACCATTTTACATTCCCCGCCTCCGCCGACAATCTGGCTAAGCAGATGGCAGCGGCGGGACGGTCTTGGCGGGTCTATGTTCAGGGCTATCCCGGAAACTGCTCCGACGTCGACACCTTTGCCGGCGGCATCGACGGCCCGGGCGTCGCAGGGGCGTATGTCCGCAAACATAATCCGGCGATCAGCTTCGAGAGCGTCCGGCTCGATCCCGTTCAGTGTGCCAACATCCAGAATTTGGCGAGTTTTGACCCAATGGTCAATTTCGCGTTTGTCACGCCGAATATGGTCAACGACATGCATGACGGCACGGTTGCCCAGGGCGACACGTTTCTGGCGGGCTTTTTGCCGCTCGTAAATGCGAGCCCGGATCTCGCACATACGTTGCTGATCGTCACGTTTGACGAGGGCACGACCAGCACAAATGGCGGCGGTCACATCTACACGGCGGCAACAGCCCCGTGGATAACGCCCGGCACCACGGTCAGCACGACGCTCAATCATTTCAACGTATTGCGTACGATCGAGGCCGCCAATGGCCTGCCCTTTCTCGGTGCTGCTGCCACCGCGACGACGATGACCCAAATCTTGCCGCCGGCCCGAACCGGGTACGATTTTGACGGCGACGCGAGGGCTGATGAGGCCGTTTTCCGGCCGTCAAATGGCGTTTGGTACGCTAACCGTTCGCAGGCGGGATTTTCCGCAACACAATTCGGACTCTCGACTGACCAGATCGTTCCGGCGGACTATGACGGCGACGGCAAGACCGATCTCGGCGTTTTTCGGCCGTCGAGCGGCACGTGGTTTTACCTGCGAAGCTCAAATAGTACGTTCAGTTCGGTTCAATTCGGCACGACCGGAGATATGCCGTCGCCCGCCGATTTTGACGGCGACAGCAGAGCCGACATCAATGTTTATCGGCCGTCGAGCGGCGTTTGGTTTCGCCTGAACAGTTCGAACGGTGCATTTTCGGCGACGCAATTCGGGACGACCGGCGACAGGCCCACGCTTGGTGATTTTGACGGCGACGGCAAAGCCGACATCGCTGTTTACAGGCCTTCGAACGGCGTTTGGTACAGGCTCAACAGCTCGAACGGGTCATTTGTCGCGACACAATTCGGCACAACGGAGGACAAACCCGTCCCCGCCGATTATGACGGCGACGGCAGATCTGACATCGCCGTTTTCCGCCCGTCAAATGGCGTCTGGTACCGCCTGAATAGTTCGAACGGAGCGTTCAGTGCGACCCAATTCGGCACGACCGAGGACCGCCCGTCGCCCGCCGATTTCGACGGCGACGGCAAAGCCGACATCGCCGTTTTCCGCCCGTCGACCGGCGTTTGGTTCAAACTTGGCTCAACCGCGGGATTTTCGGCCACCCAATTCGGCACGACCGGCGATATCCCGGCAGAGAACGCGTACGTCCAGTAAATTCACAACGGCGGCCCGAGATGCCGGACTTGACGATAGATCAGCCTTTTTTAAGCGAGCACGAAGCGGATTTTAGCGGATATTCATTTGGTTTGACCGCTTTGATCCGCTCCATCCGTGCCAACGACATTGTTTGATTGCCGTTGAATTCGTGTGCCATTGAACAATCCACTTAATTGTGTGCATTTGTGCGATAATCGTTCCCAGACTAGGGCTCCCAAAGGTATACAACATGCAACTGCGTTATTTGACGTTCGCGATATTTCTCAACCTTGCTTTCGCCGTACAACCAGTCCGCCCGCAGGCCCCTGCCGCTCCGAGTCCGGTCTGTGATGCTAAATTTGCTCGGCTGTTGGTCGAACAGCAGGCCGGCGAGAGTCGGTCGGTAAGCGAACCGGTAAAGCAGATAAAGATTCTTCTGCGCTCCGCGGATTTCCTATGGGTTTTTGACGAGGTCACGGCTCGAGCTTATTTCGCTGCGGCCTTCAAGATCGCCAACGATCGATTTCACGAAGTTGGATTCGAGTCGACCTCAAAGAGCGGTGGACTCGTTATAACCCAGCCCGACCAACGCACGGAAGTCGTGCGTGCGATCGCCGTACATGATGCGAAGTGGGCTCGGGTGTTGATCGAGCAGATATTTGCTGATATCGAAAAGTCCAAATCCGGACGTGGCTTTTTTGACAAGGATCGAGAGATCCGGGATGCGTTAATCTTGGCCTCCCAATATGCCAAAACAAATCCGGAGCTGAGCCGCTTCTTGTTCGACCGGGCAATGCGATATCAACTCGGGAGCATGTGGTATTCAGTTTTATTCAATACGGCCGGCACGAACCAGCAACTCGCGGACGAGATCTATTCGTTGGCATTGCGAAATTACCGTAACGAAACGCCACATCACTTACTGTATCTTTCGGCATATCCGTTCGGTAACAGTCGCATCTTCGGACCTGACAAATTCTCGATGGGAACATGGATCCCGGACGGGTTTAGCCCAAACGTGATGCTGCAGCGTCAGTTCATTGACGTCCTGTTTTCGCGAACCGCCTCGTTTTCAACCAGCGTCGAGGACCTCAATCAAGCTACCGAGAAGGACCAGTTGCCGCAGGCGGCCTATTTGGTATCTGCGATACGTGAGATCGAACCAGTGATCATCGAGCGGTTTCCGGATCTCCTGCAGCGACACTCGCTCGCTAAGGCTCAGGCGGAGGCCCTGATGAACGATCAAACGCGAAAACAGCTTGAAGACAGAGAAGGACGGTCGGCCGGACAAGGTAAGTCGTTCGAAGAAAAGCTCGAAAGCCTTGAAAAAGCCGATGCCGACGGAAAACTGACGGATTATATGATAGTAAACCTCGTCAGTGGAACTTTGAAGACGGACGAAGAATTTGCTCTGGTCGAAAAGTGGATAGACAAGATAAAAGAGCAGAATCCGAGAAAAGAAACCGCGAATTATTATTGGTTTTCGCGTGCGAAACTGGCGATCAAGGACCGGCGCTACGAGGACGCGGAACGGTTTGGAGCAAAAGTGCCCGAGATCGAACACCGGGCGATCATAATGTTCGAGATGGCTGATATCCAGATCAAAAATGAAAATGACGCGGCGAAGGTTTTCGACACGTTGAACTCGATATCAAAATTGGCGAGACAGGCAGATAACTCAGTTGCCAAGGCTCAAACACTGCTCGGAATCGCAACGTTGTATGAGCGGGTCAATCACTCGCTTGCTCTCGATGAATTGTCCGAAGCCGTGAGAGTAATAAATCAACTCAAGGATCCCGACATTCTTGCAACATCCGTGACTCGCCAAATCGTCGGAAAAGGCTTCGGGTTCTTTTTTATGTTCGAGCTCAACGGAAATAGCCTCGAAAAGACGTTCTGGGAGATCAGTAAAAAAGATTTTGAACTGTCGCTGGCAAACGCTAGGGCTCTGGATGATAAGTATTTTAGGACCTTGGCAGTCATTGCCGTAGCCGGAAACTGCGCCAGAAACGCACCAAAACCATCAGGGCCTAAGGCCAAAAAATAGAAGTCATTTATCCGGCTGGTCGTCTTTGAACGAGTCGTCGATGTCCTTGTCGAGCTTGGTGCGCAATTTTTCGACCAGTGTTTCGGACCGATCGAGATTTGCGGTCAGATTGACCCTGGTGGTTTGAATTTCGGCGAGCAGCGTCTGCAGATTCGCCTTTTCCGAATCGAGGGATTTCTTTCGCATTTCCCGGATCTCTTCAGGGCGCATCGATCCGGCAAATGTCGCGGAACGGCTGATCATTTCGGGCCTAATGTCGTATTCGATCTGATCGAGGCGGTTTTTGATGGTGTTTTCCTTTTCGATCATGTCGAATAGCTGTTTCCGAAGAGTCTCAGAACGCTGCTCGGCACGCGTGAGGATGTCGAGATTTAGCAGCAGTCGCTTTTGCTTTTCCTCGTACGGATCATTTTTTGACGACTCAAGCTTTTTTACGCGGGCGGTCAGCTCCTTGACCTTCTGCACGTTCGGATCGGCCGGTTGTGCCTCCGGCTTTTGCGTCTGGCCGGGCAGCATAAAGTTGGACGGCGGATCGTTCTCGTCGGCGGTTCTGACGATCTGGGCGTCGGTCGGCTGCAAGGTAGGCGTCGGGGTCGCTGCCGGCGCGGGCTTTTTAGCCGTCGTCCGCCGGCGATGCGTCTGGGCGTCAATGCCGACCGCAAATGTCGAAAATACCAGCAATCCAAACGCAAAAGCCGTCAGCCACCGGCCGAATCTAATCTCTCTCATACCTGCTTCCCCTTTTTCAACGGATCTTTGTCCGGGATAAAATCTCCGCGGACAAGTTCAATTACATTTTTCGTGAGTCCGACAAACGGTATGGCGTCGATGCCGGAATTTACCAATCCCTTAACCACGCCCTTATTGCGAATATCGCTGCCGACCAGTATGACGGCAACCGCGGCCCCGCCGAACGGTACCATCTTAGCGACCCGCTTAGCTACCTGCCAACCGCCGGCGTGGAGCAACTTTTGTTTTACCGAGTGTTTCTTTTCTACCATCGCGTTAGAGTTTATACTTGCTTTAATTTGATGACAAAAGCATACTTTTCTTTGCACGATTTCATGCCGGTAAAGTTCCCTTTTCGATAATAGTTATGCTCCGAGTCGATAAGCTTTCAAAACGATACGATGATGTGTGGGCACTTCGTGACGTCGAGTTCGAGGTCGGGAGCGGCGAGATCCTGGGCATTTTTGGCGGGACCGGTGCCGGCAAATCGACGCTGCTCAGAACGCTCGCCGGTGTCGAACCGCACAACGGCGGAACCGTCGCGGTCGGCGGTGTCGACGTTACCGGAGCGGCGGCAAAGGACCGCAACATCTATCTCGCCGAGGAGCCCAAACGCGGGCCGCTGAGTTCGATCTTTGGCAGCAAGGAAACGCCGCTCTCGAATGGCGTCGCTAAGATCCGCGAGGTCGGTGAAACGCTCGGGTCGGAAAAGAAAGTGCTCCTGCTCGACGAACCGTTCTGCTTTGCCGATCTGATAGAACGTGACCGTCTGATCGATGACATTCGCTCTGCCGCCAGCCGTGGACACGCAGTTGTCCTAGCGTCGGCCGAATTTACCCATATCGCGTCCGTCTGCGACCACGTCGCGGTAATGGTCGGCGGCGAGATCCGCCAGATCGACACGCCCCAGGACCTATACGATCATCCGATCTCGTCAGCCGTTGCCGCGATCGTCGGTAGAAACAATCTTTTTGCCGCCCGCCGCCTGACCTCGACCGACGCCGATCTACCCGAATTTCAGACCATCGACGGCGGCCACCGTATCTTTACCAGATCGGTAAAGAAGAATCAGCTCGGTGCCATCAACCAAAACGTCACGCTCTCGATCCGCCCAGAACAGGTCTCGATCTCGTTCGGAGCCTCGTTCCCCGAGGACAATGTCCTCAAAGCCGTCGTCACCGGCATACGATTTAGCGGCGAAACAACCCTCATCGAACTCGACGCCGGCGGCCTAAAACTCGAGGCCCGCGTCTTCCGCGTGGTCGGCCTCGACACCGGCCAGGAATGCCTAATCGGCATGCCGCCCGAACGCGTCCAGGTTCTTAAGGATTAATAGAATTAAGTTTGTTTAGCGTCTGAATGCTACGCGACCGGAGTGAACCGACTAGCCTCTTTGGTCAAAGTCTCCGAATTCGACGGACTTTTTGGTTTCGTTCCCCAAACCCGCTTAGCGGGTTCGAGCATAAAGCCACGGGTGAAAACCCGTGGACAAGTCCCTAAATCATACCCAGCCCGCTTACGCGGGCGACAGCGGAAAATAACCACACGCCCCCCCGTTGTCGCCATCTACGGTAGGTTTGAACGCTTTATACAATCTCCACGGCCGCCCGCGCCGGAGGAACCGCCGATGCAGGCGGGGTCGGGCGGCGTTCCAGTCATCTAGATGGGATCAATCTCACCCATCCGCTTTCAAATCGTAATGTTGGAAGACTGACGCTGAGCGTCTTCCCTCCATCGCAAATTAGAAGGAATTCCCTGCACTATCTAACTATCAGGATGATCAGGATCGACATTTTTTTTGATTAGACCCTTGCTGTTCAGAATAGACACGACGTCGTCGAGTATGTGTTCTTGACCCCACACCTTGATTCTCTTCTTGTTCCGAAACGAGAGTCGAAGATATCCGTCGCGACTTTTTTCAACCCTTTCAATATCTTCGTAGCTGTATCTTTTTTTCACAAAGAACGCGTTTGTTTGTTCAATTTCACCATCGAAAAAGACGGTTCGCGAATAAAACATGCTAACTATCGCGACGGGGTACAAGATAAACGCCACAACGACAAATCCGGCCTGAACGACCAGACTGGTTTCACGGTTATCATTACCCATTTCAGCTCGAAATAGCCATAAGAAAACGAGAAATGCGACATAGCAAATCAGAAACGCCCACTTAAAGACGGAGTTAATTCTTACTGTGAAAGGCAAGCTTATTATCTTAATGTCGTCGACCATATTGCTCCGGACACAGTGCGTAGCTTCAACATTCCGTCGATTGACAAGGTTCACAGTTCGAAATTTGCCGCCTGGACAAGCGATGGTCGCCGGCGAGGCCGCGGCCATCATACCCAGAAATTTCGCACGATCCTGCTCGTCGTGAAAAATGTCTCTCCGATCCACCCCTCTCGTTGTTACGTGATACAAGCCCGCCCTCGACCTCTATTCTCAGTTTTCTCGCCACTTGATCCAAGATAATATCTCCCCAATTGCCGCCGTCCACAAAGAATCAACAAAATAGCAGGCCTGCTCTAAAAATACACCGATGGAGTCGTCAAACTGGACCTAGACCGCCTCGGTTTTCATTATG
>JAYVUD010000063.1:0-2248 GCA_043788335.1 Chloracidobacterium sp.
AAAAACCGCGGCGGCTGACGTTTAGCAAAAGCGCGGAAGGCGGACCGGTGTGGTCCCCCGATAGCAAACGGATCGCTTTTTCGGCGAAACGCGAAGGCGACGACGCGAGCCAGATCTATTTGATCGGAGCAACCGAGGGCGGCGAAGCGATTCGCGTGACGAATCTTTCGACCGGCGCACGAAATCCGCAGTGGCGGCCCGATGGCAATGCGATTCTTTTTATCAGCAGTGTTTATCCGAATGCGATGAATGACGAAGATAATAAAAAGATCGCCGCCGAAAGGAAAAACCGCAAATACAAAGCGCGCGTATTCGATTCGTTTCCGGTTCGAAACTGGGACCGCTGGATCGACGAAATGCAAACGCACGTTCTCGTGCAGGCGCTCGACGAGGGCGCCAAGGCGAAAGATCTTCTCGCCGGCACCAAATTCACGGCGGAAAAGGGATTCGGCGGGCGGATCGGCAGCGGCAGCGATGATATTGACGCCGTTTGGGCCCCGGATGGAAATTCCGTTTTGTTTATCGCTTCAACCGATCGAATAAATGCCGCGTTTGCCGAAACCACGATGCAAATCTATCAGTCGCAGATTTCGGGCGGTGAGCCGAAACAAATCACAAATGTGGATGCCAGTTACGGGCGGCCGACATTTAGCCCTGATGGGAGAATGCTCTATGCGACGATCGATCCAAATACCGACAAAGTTTATAACCTGACGCGACTCGTGGCGATCGATTGGGCAAATCCGGCGGCGGCCCGGATCCTAACGGCGGATTTCGATCGTTCGGTCAACAGTTTTGCGATCACTCCGGACAGTAAAACAATTTTCTTAACCGCCGAAGATTCCGGCCTGGAAAAGGTCTTTTCAATGCCGGCCGGCGGCGGAGCGGTTTCCGAGGCGATGGCCAATAAAGCTGGCTGTTACACGAACCTCGTGATTCCGGCGAAAGCCGCGGCCCCGGTACTCTTTGCCAATTGGGACAGCGCGATGAGCCCGCCTGAAATTGTCCGGCTCAATCCGGCCGATAAAACAGAAAAAGCACTGACGAATTTTAATGAAGCGGCGCTCGGGAAATGGGACGTTAAGCCGATCCGCCATTTTTGGTTTACGAGCAAAGGCGGAAAGCGGATCCACAACATGTATGTTTTGCCGCCGAATTTCGACCCGAATAAGAAATATCCGCTGCTCGTGCTGATGCACGGCGGCGCGGCGAATATGTGGCGCGATAACTGGGGCCTGCGGTGGAACTATCATTTGCTCGCCTCGCCCGGTTATGTCATTTTGCTGACGAATTACACCGGATCGACGGGGTTTGGCGAAAAATTTTCGCGGGAAATTCAGGGCGATCCGCTCAGGACGCCGGCGGATGAGATCAATCAGGCGGCGGATGAAGCGATCAGGCAGTTTCCGTTTATCGATGGCGCCAGACAGTGCGCTGCCGGCGCAAGCTACGGCGGACATCTCGCCAACTGGATGGAAGCGACGACCAGGCGATATAAATGCCTCGTAGCACACGCCGGGCTGATCAATCTCGAATCGCAATGGGGAACGAGCGACACGATCTTCGGTCGCGAGAAAACGCTCGGCGGCCCGCCCTGGGAACTGGCGAAAGTATGGAGCGACCAGAACCCGATCAGGTACGCGAAAAATTTCAAAACACCTATTTTGGTGACGGTTGGCGAGAATGATTTTCGGGTACCGATCAATCAATCACTGGAAAACTGGTCGGCGCTGCAGCGGATGAAGGTTCCGAGCCGGTTGATCGTTTTCCCTGACGCTAATCATTGGATCCTCAAGGCGGAAGACAGCCTCTATTTCTATACGGAACTCCACGGCTGGCTGAAAAAATGGCTCTGATCTAATTGTCGGGTACGACAGCCTCTATTTTTTCCCAACGATCCGGGAGCGGCCGAAACTGTTTAGCAGGGGCCGCAGTTCCCGGACGGTTTCTTGATGCGCTGAACTGTTGCTCGCCAGTATTCCGTTGTGATTTTGCAGGTCGCGGAGATCGTAGCGCAGGGGGTCGCCAAAGATATCGGTCATTTTCCCGCCCGATTCTTCGAGGATGATCTGCGGCGCGCAGGTGTCCCAGAATTTTGTCCGGGGCGAAAGGTGAATATAAAGGTCGCACGCTTGCGTTGCAATCAAACCGATTTTTAAACCAACGGAGCCGCGCCTGATCTCCTTCTTAAGGCCCAGATCCCTGACTATTTGCGACATTCTCGGGCTATGGTGATTCCGGCTGGTCG
>JAYVUD010000064.1:0-5271 GCA_043788335.1 Chloracidobacterium sp.
CTCTCGTTTTGCTTCATAATAGTCTCCCTAATAAAGACTACCCGAAACATGCCTTCACTGCCTTTCCATTTGAACTATAATAGATCGATCTCGTCGAGATAGACATTTGCAAAAAACTGGCTTGTCAGGTTCCCGATCGGAAGTCCCCGCCGGCGCTCAAACGGAGTGAAAAGATCGTCGCCGTCGAACCAGTTATTTCTCGGCTCTTGTTCGTTACTGTTATCTATGATCTTGTCGATCAGGCTAAGCGTTTCGGGGCATTTTATCTTACGGCGGATCTTTGCCTTTAGAATTTCGTGGTCGATACTGGCGAAGTACTTCTGAATATCGCACTGCAGAACGTACTTGGCCGAACGGGCAAATTCGGTAAAACGCCTGAGAGCACGGTGCGATCCGAACCCGACGCGGTTTGCATACGAATCGTGTATGAACGTCCTCTCAAATATCGGCTGTATTACGTTACAAAGTGCGTGATGAACGATCCGGTCACGGAGCGGTGCCGCCGAGATCATTCGCTTTTTCGGCTCATAGACATAAAAGGTGCGGTACTCGCCCGGCAGATACAGTCCGCTCGTCAGTTCGTCGTGCAGGCGGATAAGTTCTTTTTCAAGGTCAAAATAAAACTCCAGCACGTACTGACGGTACCGCTTGCCTTTGGCCGCTTGATGAACGGCCAGAAATAGATTGTCGAAATCCGTGATCTGCTCCCAGAGCTTACCGTACCGTTTCACGCTGTTTTTCCTCGCTGCTGTTTTAGCCACCCGCCGAGTTCCTGTCCGATCTCATTTATTCGCTTTGCAAAATGCTGAAATCTTTTTGCATCCATCAGGTCAAACTCAACCAAAAGCCTTGTTTGAAACCGCAACACATCGAGTTTCCCATTAACCGTTTCCAAACGACGTATTTTGTCTTTCGAATACTGGGCCATTATCAGGTCTTCCTGAATGTCGTACAGGCGGCCGATTATCCTATCGCCCAAAATGAACTTGTGATCCCGCGGCAAACGGTTCAATATCGGCACGTACCAGACAACGAGATCGAACATTTTCTGAACAATTGTTACTTCGGGTCTCATCTGTCATTCTCTGAAAATTCAAATCACAAATTTTTTTAAAACCGTGCCGTTCGGCACGGGCAAAAGTACCAAGTGCAAGAGACTACCTGGGGCGGGCAACGAGACGGAAACCGATGAAGGAGTCACGATAGGTCGAATCGAACCTGTAGCGAGAGGCGGAGCGGGAGTAGCTACCGCTGCTGACCCACGAACCGCCGCGAAGCACCCGATACTGACCGGATGACGCTCCCGTTGGATCGGTCTGACTTCCACTTTCGTAGCTTCCGTACCAGTCCCTGCACCATTCCCACACGTTTCCGCTCATATCATACAACCCGAATGCGTTCGGCTGCATTTGCCCTACTCGGTGTGTCGTCTTACCGGAATTGTCGGCATACCACGCGATGTCGTCAAGCTGCCCGTAGTAGTCGCCGGTCGTCCCCGCCCTTGCCGCATATTCCCACTGAGCCTCGGACGGCAGGCTATATTTGAATCCGTCTTTTTCTCGTTGAGCTTGTTGATGAACTGCTGGGCATCGTCCCAACTCACCTGCTCAACCGGGCAATCCGAACCGCAAGTCTTAAAGTAGCTCGGGTTTTCACCCATCACACTTTGCCATTGCCCCTGCGTGACCTCGTACTTGCCCAACCAGAAACCGTTCGAGATCGTAACCCGATGTACCGGCTTTTCGGAATCATATTTGTCCGACCCCATCATAAACTCGCCCGCCGGGATATATACCAGTTCCATCCCGATCGTGTTTTTGCGGACCGTGCCCGCGGACGCCGTACCGCTGTTGTTACTGACGGTGTTTGCCGGGGTTGTGGCCGACTCGAGTTGGCGGAGGCGGATGCGGGCGGTGGCGGCGTTCGCCCCGGTTGGAAACTCGGTGAGATATGCCTGCACCCGGGCCCTGTCGCCGGACGTACGGGCCGCTTCCCACGTCATTTCCTCAAGCCGGATCTTTGCCCGGCCGGCGTTCGCCCCGCTTGGAAACTCTTTGAGATATGATCTGAGGTCCTCGGGGTCGGCCGAGCCTTTTACGAGGTCCCACGCCTCGCTCTCCTGTGCCGAGACGCCCTTAGCGGCGATCACCGGGTCATCGGGCCGCGGCGGTGCTGTCTTGTCCGGCTTGAAATAAAACTCGCCCCGCAGACTCGAACTCACCCACGGCACCTGCTTGCCGCCCGAGGTGCGGTCGACCGCGATCGTCACCTGCTTGAACGCATCTTCGATCTTGAGGTTGGGCTGGCGGATATATTTGAGCAACTGGGCGGTGTAGAGGCCGTTGCGGCCGTCGCCGTCGGACGCTGTCTTTTCGGGTGACGTCGCGTAGGCGATAAACGTGCCGGTCGGTGCGGTCACCTGTGCCAGCCCGCCCTCGTCATCGCCGCGGCTCCAACTGCGGGCAAACGGGTTGTTGCGGCACGCGTCGAGAACAACGATGTTCAGCCCGTTATTGGCGGTCGACATCTTTTTCAGCACGAGGTCGAAATAGAGTGCCGCGTCGTCGTCGATCTCGTCCTCGCGGCGAATGTCCGCCTCGACCGGTATCAGGTAGTTTTTGCCGCCCGCCTGGATACCGTGGCCGGCGTAGTAAAACAGCCCGACGCCGCCCGATGATCGCAGGGCGTCGCCAAATTCGCGCACCTTGTCCTTCATCGACTTGAGGCTCAGGTTCGTCCCCGAGATCACGTCAAACCCGAGGCCGGTGAGAGCCGCCGCCATGTCCGTCGCGTCATTTGCCGCATTGGCGAGCCGCCGGGCATTAGCGTACGACCCGTTGCCGATGACCAGAGCGGTCCGCCGTTCGGTGGGCGGGTTTGTGCCCTTGTCCCGCTCAAGCTGACGCGTCGTCTGCGAATACGCCCCGAGCGGGGCGATGATCTGCCCCAACATTACCGCCGCCATCAGGGCCGCCCGCAGATACAGGTGTGATCTAACTGTTAACATAATCATTCCTCGGATCGGGTCTTGCCGGAGCAACACTCTAGTGCAACCGGCGACGCCGTGCATCAACCGCCATTCTAAACGAAATAGGTCTTTCCATACAAAAAGTTATTTTGGTGCTGCGTGAACGTCTGCGACAGCTTGTAGCAGGCTCCGACCCGTTTGACCAGCACACCGGTATCCCACGAGCGGCGTCCCGGTCCGTGACCGCCGTAGCTTTCGAGCGTCTTGCCGTCGAGGATCATCCAGACGTGCCCAGGCTTGTCTTTCCCTTCCGGGTTGATGAACGCGAGCCGGAGCCACCCGTCGCTCTCGCGAGCGGTCGAGTAGGCAACCGTCTCGAGCTTGGAAGTTTTGCACCATTCGTGCTGGCCCCAACTTCCCTCGCTTAGGCTGACCTTCTTGCTGGTCGCCTGATAGACCACGTACCGGACAAACCCCGAACAATCGGCCCCCACGATCTCCTCGGGCTTTTTGTTAAAGCCCGGCTTTCCGCCCCACGTATACCTAACGTGCCCGTCCATCAACTTTCCGGAAATATCCAGCAATGTTGTCGTATCCAGTGTTATGCTCATTTGAACTATCACTCCTTAGTTTTCGGAGCTCATCTGCCTCGAGTAATATATTTTTGGTGGCGCGTGTCGCTCGGCTATTTGTTTGGAATGACGGCCAGAACGAGATTCATACTTGATCCGGGCAGGGCGATCGGATTTTGCATAGCACCAGTTGCCGCCTGGACGGTCGCCCTCGTATATTGAAATGCCTCGCCGGCCGTGATTATGTGATCGCCATTATAATCGGCCTTTCCCTTGAGCCCTTCGAGTAATGCCCACGTAAACACACCGTGATTGCCCCATCTTGAGGATTCTTGCGAGACCTCATTAATATCCGACGAGGTGAGTACGGCTCGCCCTGACTGTTTATACAGCTGTTTTGTCAGGAAGAAATTCGAGATATTATTTTCGTCGCCTTCGCGTTCGAGATCGCGGTCCGACACGATCGATTTCGATCTCTGGTTGACCCCGGCACTGTGACATGTGTCGATAAACACCAGCACCCGTTGAGCACTGACCTGGGTCTCGAGGAGTTGCTTGAGTTCGCTCATCGGGAACGCAGTTCGTTCCATATCAACGACTTTCGTGTCATTAAACAGAAAATAGAGATTTCGCGAAGAAAACGGGTCGGGGGCGCCGTGACCGGCTATGTATATGAAGATCAGATCTTCGGCCCGGGCACTTTTTGCCGTTTCATTTAGAGCGGAGCGGACCGCTGCGATCGATGCATCCTCATTTATCAGCAATCTGATGTCGTTGGGCGAAAACTTGCCGCCTTCAGGCGACCTGAGAAACGCGGCCATGGATCTGGCATCATCGGCTGCAAAACTGAGGTTACGCAAGCCTGCGTCGGGAAATCGGTACTCGGAGATCCCGATGATCACCGCAAACTTCCGGCCCGTAAATCTTTCGATCTTTCCATCGTTGACCACCGTATCGGCGGCGGCGGATTGATCGCCGAGTATGATGACGAATGAAGCGTAGTATTCCTTACTGTCAGTGTCGGTCGCTCGGATCTCGAGTATGTTTTTACCCGCGGAGAGGTCATATCCCCCCAATCGGTCCTGACGCCGGCCGCACGTCACAACCTTGCCCTCCTGATCACGAGTTTTCTCACAGCCCCGGTTAATACCGTCGCCATTTAGAGTGACGATGATGTTGCCATAGGAGATCTTTGCCGCAAAAGGTTCAATGACGTGGAACCGTATCGAGGGAACAGTCTCCTGGGCAAGCCGGACGACGGGCCGTGTGTATCGCGTGGACGAGATGCCCGGCAGGTCCAGCACAAACGGATCTCGCGACGTCCCGACTTTCTGGGCGTATAACCCTGGCGGCGCTCCGGAAATGCACAGGAAGAGAATAGTGGCGAAAAAAAATAGTAATGAACGGCGATCAAACATTTACCCTCTCCTAAAAGGCGTTTCGGAAACAAATTGCCGGACCCGTTGCAATGCTCCGGGTCCGGGCGTGTTCAATATCGCTACTGCTTCTTAACCGCCGGAACGGAATTCGGATTTTGAACATTATTGACATTAGTTACGGCAAACGCACTCCAATTAGTCTCGCCTGCCTCCTGCATGTAGTCGTAGATCACATTGAGGTTCGGCGGAACCTCACCACCGTGCATCTGTTGATATAGGCCGACATATTGCTTCAGATCGGTGACGATCTCCTGAATATTGTTGGTCGTTCTGCCACCCATCTTGGTGAGTG
>JAYVUD010000065.1:0-5602 GCA_043788335.1 Chloracidobacterium sp.
TGCCCGGACGGAAGTAGAATTTTTCCCAAAATCCCGGTGCGACGTGCGGGATATGTGTTTTGCGGTATTTGCCGAGATACTTGCCGTCCGCGTCGATGACGGCAGCGGTGTTGTAGTAGATGCCGGCCTGCTCCTCCTCATAGATCGGCACGATGAGCACCATGCCAAACTGTTTGGCGACGTCCTGCATTAGCTTGACGGTCGGGCCGTCCGGCACCTTTTCGACCGCCTCGTACCAACGCGTCTGCTGCTCGGCACAAAAATAGGGCGTCGTAAATATCTCTTGAAAGCAGAGCATCTGCACGCCCTGACGTGCCGCTTCCTCGACGAACTTCATCTGATGGTCGATGTTCGCCTTCATTATCTCTTGGATCGGGGCGTTAACGTCCCCGACGTTATGGGCCTGAATGAGGCCGGATTTGATTATTCTTGACATAACTTTTAACTAAATTTCACGGATATTTTGATCGTCCTGGCCTTGTCCCGCCCCAAGGTCATAACGGGACAACTCGCGGGACAGGGAAACCATTCTAAATAATAGACTTAACCCATTTTGTCCCGCTGTCCCGCGAAAAAAAAATATTTCGCGGGAAAGCGAGCGTTTACGGCTTTCTAAATTTCGCATCATCGATCGAGGCATTATTTTTCACCTCGGTCACGGTGCGTGTCCAACGGATCGCGGGCATCGCATATGTGATCTTGGTCGGCACCTTGACGCCGCCAAAGTCTTTGTGGTCAGCGTAATCGACCTGATAGATAAAATTGCCGAGCACCGTCTGCGTGGCCGCCGAACGGCGAACCAGATAACCGGTCTGAACATCGAACACAAGCCGCTCGCGAATACCCGAGGCCGTCGTTCCTAAGACAAAATAGACGTCTCGGCCGTCAAGTCGATCGACGAAACGAAAGTCCAACTTGGTATAGACCGCCTTGAGGTTTGTCGGCACAAAAAGCTCGGCTTCGCGTTTTATTTGCTCGGCCTCGTCAGCCTTGAGGACGATCGGACCTTCGCCGCCCTGTTTCCATGCATTTGTGCCGTCAAATCCCTCGGTTACGACCGCTTTTCCATAGGTCGTTGCCGCGGCGTATTTGTTGTCCTTGAAAAAGATCGTTTCTGCCTCGGTCGTCTTGCCGTCCGGTTCGACGCGATTTGCCTTGATCGAACGCGATTTGATCTTTGCGAGATTGGCCGCTCCGCCGATCGCCGCGATGTATTTGTCGTAGATCTCGTCGGCCGTCGGTTTGACCGCCGGCTGTGCGGGACGCTCCGGACGCTCGGCCGGCATCAGATTAGGGACGTTCGTTGGTTCGTGCTGGCCGTTATGGCAGCTGTTGCAGGTAACCTGAGGACGGCCTTTGAAATGAGCTTTGTTGATCTCAAAGGTCATCTTTAACATCTCGCGAGCCGTATCCTTTTCCTTTTTGCCGTCCTTGTCCCACTGATCGACGGTGTGGCAAAAGTCGCACTTGACGTTGAGCGACGCCGACATCAGGTTCATTACCTTGCCGAGTTGGTCGGCCGGCATATCGTTGAGAACCTTGATGTTCTTAAATTTCTGACCGGCGGTCTCGGTTTGAGGCTGGGCCGGCGGCGCTTGCGTTTGCGCCGATTGCCGTGCCTGAAAGAAAGCGAGCGAAACAAATGCGACGACAGCCGTCAAGGCGGCCAGTTTGATCTTGCTTTTCATAAATACCAATCTCTATTTTAACTTAATGAGCGCCCAAAAGTGTGAAAATATTTACGGCCCACGGCAACTACGACATTCGTTCCGGTTCCGTTTTGCAGGCCCGAGGCCCGAGTCCTGATCGCGATGCTCAGCCTAGCTCATCCAATTTATCCCGGCTTCCGGGTTCCACTTAGTCGTTGTTTTTTTCAGTTTCGTCCAAAATTCGATCGAGCTTTTACCGGTGATGTCGTTGGCCCCGAATCGCGAATCGTTCCAACCGCCGAACGAGAACGGTTCGCGCGGGACCGGCACGCCGATATTTACGCCGATCATACCGGCACTGGCGTGTTCCATCACGTATCGGGCGAGCCCGCCACTCTGCGTAAAGACGGCGGCGGCATTGCCGTACGGGTTGGCGTTTTCGATCTTGAGCGCCTCGTCGAGCGTGTCGGTGCGAATGATGGAAATAACGGGCCCAAAGATCTCGTCGGTCGCAACCGACATATCGGGCGTGACATAGTCGATGACGGTCGCCCCGACATATGTGCCGCCCTCTTTGCCCTCGACGACGGCTCCGCGGCCATCGACGAGGATCTTTGCTCCGTCGCGTTCGGCCTGGGTGATGTATCCCTCGATCCGTTCTTTGGCTGCCTGGGAGATAACGGCACCGAGATTCTTGCCCGGAATGATCTTGCGTGCCTCATCGCAAATTTGTGCAATGATCGGGTCGACATCGCCGACCGCGAGCATCGCGGACGCCGCCATACATCGCTGGCCGGCACAGCCCGACATTGACGCGGTGACGTTGGTCGCGGTCATCGCCGGGTTGGCGTCGGGCAGCACGAAAAGGTGATTTTTGGCTCCGCCGAGAGCGACACATCGTTTGAGGTTATTGGTCGATTGCTGATAGACGAGCTTGGCGACCTTGGTTGAGCCGACAAAGCTGACCGCCTCGATATCAGGGTGGGAACAGAGCCCTTCGACGATGTCCTTACCGCCATTTATGACGTTGAACACGCCGTCCGGCAGGCCGGAATCTTTGAGCATCTGTGCCATCCGCAGCACGGATAGCGGCACGTGTTCAGACGGCTTCATGATCATCGTGTTGCCGAGCACAAGTGCGTTCGGCATCGACCAATTGGGCACCATCAGCGGAAAATTGAACGGCGCGATCGACGCCACGACGCCGACGGCAAAATGCTCGACGCGGCACTCGACGCCGCGGCTCACCTCGAGCACCTCGTTTGAAATAAGCTGGGGCATCGAACAGGCAAATTCGGTCAGTTCAATGCTCTTATCGACCTCTGCCTTGGCCTCGTCCCACGTTTTTCCGTTCTCCTCGACGATCAACGCGGTGAGCTCTGCCGAATTTTGCTCGAGCAGATTGCGATAGCGAAAGAAAACCTGGACGCGTTCCTTGATCGGCATCCGGCCCCACGGCTCAGCCGCCGCCTTGGCCGAGGCGACCGCTGCATTAAGTTCGTCAGCCGAAGACATCGGCACCGTCGACAACAGATTGCCGTCTAGCGGTGATGTAACGTCGAGATCGTCCGTGGACGAACTATCGACAAAATCACCGTTGTAAAAATTTGTAACTCTTTGGTACTTCATAATTTATTCACCTCAGAGCCACAGAGAACTGTGAGGTATCCGAAATGTCAGAATGTGGAGGTTTCAGTGATCTCACTCTGCGGGTCGCTGTCTCTCCGTGGTGCAATTCGCGTGATCGAACTGCTCTTATCAACGCTGATTGCACGATAAACGCGACGCCGAAGTCAACAAACCACGCATTATCGTAAAGCGTTCTGAGAGTTCGAATTATCGTCTTTATCTGCGAAAAAAACAACCGTATAAAGCCACCGACGCGGCGATCAGCGAATGTCGTTGCACAGAACGCGAAATAAGGCCCGCGAAATACATCGTGGGCCGCTCAAGACGGAAACGAGTTCGGACACCGAAACTCAAAAGAGGATCAATGCCTAACAGTCGACTATTTTTTGATCTTATCTTTCAGTTCCGCCTCTAACTTATCGATCTTGTCCTGCATTTCCTTTACCTGCTTTTGGATCACATCGATCTTCTTGTTAGTTTCGGTTACTTTGATGCCGACACCAGCAAAATCACTACTGTCGAGAAACGCCTGCGGCATTTCTTTGGTCACCGTTGTCATCTCAGCAAGTTTAACCAGTTGAGCTGACGTCGTATCGTAATAATCCTTAAATTTCGCGTCGGGCTGCGCCTTTGCAGCTTCAGTGAAATCCTTAGCGGCCGATCCGAATAGTTCCGCGATCTTATCGTATTGCTGAATCAGGTCCTTAGCGGTCGCTTCGTTTTTGGATTTGTAGTCCTTGAAATCATCCGAGTCGAGCTTAAAGAGCTTGTCGCCCAACGCATCAGTCTTGGTAAAGAGGTCTTTGGCCTCCGTACTCTTTTTATTTGCCGCTGTGACCAGGTTATTGGCCTCTTCGATCTTTGCGTTATCACAAGCCGTCGCAAATGCGGCAACGATGATCATAATGACCAATATGCTGATCTTGTAACGTAAATTCATTGGTATCTAATATTCTCCTTCCTGTTTATCTCGAACACTGCCGGCTGTACCGGGGGACATCAACAACCAATGCGTCGCAAACGCCACACCGAAGCCGACAAACCACGCATAATCATATAGAATCCTGAGACTTGGAATTATCAACCCTATCCAGGCAAAAAAGCAACCCAGGAGCGTCGCAAAAACCGCCCGCCAGTTCCAACCGCCGTAGATGCCTGTGCTGCGATAGAGATCGCCAAGGTTTAGGTTTTTGCGGCGAATGATCCAATAGTCGGCGATGAGCACGCCGGCGATCGAACCGAGGCCGCCTGAATAGCCGAGAAGCCACGAGAAAATATAACCGCTCGGGTCGGCGAGCAGTTTCCACGGCTGCATCATAATGCCGATAATGCCGGTGATCAGGCCGCCCGTGCGGAACGAGATGAGCTTAGGGAAAGCATTGGCAAAATCGTTGGCCGGGCTGACGACATTAGCCGCGATATTGACCGAGAGCGTTGCGACCACGATCGTAAACATCGCGATCGCCACGACGGCGGGCTGCGAAAATTGGCCGACCAGCTTGACCGGGTCCCACGCGTCGCCCGGGTTCATATGCGGAAACACGACGACCGCCGCCGAGGTGATCAAAATGCCCATCGCGGCAAAGATGACCATCGTCGTCGGCAGGGCGACCGTTTGGCCGACGATCTGCTCACGCTGGCTCTTGCCGAATCGGGTAAAGTCCGGCATATTGAGCGAGAGCGTGGCCCAGCACCCGATCATCGCGGTCAGGCTGGGGATGAATATCGGCCAAAATTCGCCGAACGTGTGAAATTTGCCCGGCTCGTGGAGCAGGAATCCGATGCCGCCCGCTTGGTACAATATCCAGGCGAGCAGCAGGCCGGTCATTACCAACACATACGGTGCCGCCCAATTTTCGACCATCCGGAGCAGATCCATCCCGCGATAGATGATAACGATGTTCAGTCCCCAGAACATCATGAACGAGAGCCACTCGGTCGGCGTGTGGCCCGCAAAGGCCGGCCCGAGCAGGTCGTGCCAACCCGGGATAAATGCGGCAAAGAACGTCTGCAACGCCTGGCCGCCGATCCACGCCTGGATGCCGAACCACCCGCAGGCGACGATCGCACGCATCAGGGCCGGCAGATTTGAGCCGGTCGTCCCGTATGCCGCCCGGGCAAATACGGGAAACGGAATGCCGTACTTCGTTCCCGGATGCGAATTGAGCAGAATCGGGGCGAGCACGATAACGTTGCCAAGCAGGATCGTGAACAACGCCTGCCACCAGTTCATCCCGGCCGAGATGAGCCCCGATGCCATCATATACGTCGGTATGCAATGTGCCATCGAGATCCACAGAGCGGCGTAGTTGTACGTCGTCCAA
>JAYVUD010000066.1:0-6544 GCA_043788335.1 Chloracidobacterium sp.
GTACCAAAAAAGCGACCGGAAAGACCATTTGCGAGGTTCTGCCGTCCTGTTTTGTAACACCATTTACACGCGTCGTAACGCGGAGATCCGACACATCCAGTTCCGACTCAATGTGTGGGCCGATCGGGCAGAAAGTGTCAAACGATTTCCCCCGCGTAAACTGCACATCATGACGCTGTACGTCACGGGCGGTGACGTCATTCAGGCAGGCGTAGCCTTGAACGTACTCGAGCGGATCGTCTTCTTCGGTCAGATTCTTACATTTGCGTCTGATAATAACCGCAAGTTCGCCTTCGTGCTCGACTTGTTCCGATTGCGGAGGTATTACGATCGCCTCACCGTCGCCAATTATAGCGGACGTGGCCTTCAGGAAGAGCAGCGGTTCTTTCGGCACTGCGTTTCCCATTTCCGCTGCGTGATCGGCGTAGTTTCGTCCTACACAAACGATCTTTGACGGTGTAAAAGGCCGTTCGATACTGGTTTTCATATATTATTTCAGACTTTCTGAAACTACTTCGGACGGTTCACTCACGTTTCCGGCCTTATCGATTGCGGTAAGGTAATAGAAGTATATTTTCCCCGATTCGACGGTCTTGTCCTGAAACGTGTTCGTCGTCAAAAGGGAAGCCGTCAGTTTCGCCCAATCCTTTTTCGACAGGTTCGGATCGGTTGAGCGGTAAATCAAATATCCGGCAACGTCCTTTTCCGGATTGACCGCAAAAAACAACGATATTTCCTTTTGCCCTACCGCGAGCGTGATCGCCGTGGGCGGAGTTGGCGCGAACGTATCGACCGGTTTGAGCTTAACGATATTTGTTTCCTCGCTTTCGACCGGTGCCGCCCCGGGGCCAAGTGCGACGCCCCGAACGAAATAAAAATACTCTTTGCCAAACTCAAAGAACTCGTCCCTAAATGTTACCTCGGTAAGAGGCTTTTTGTTCAACAATTTGGCCGGATCCTTTTCAGATGTGGACCGATATATGTTATATCCCAGCACGTTTGCCGGGGTCGAGCCATCTATATTGGCCGATGATTGCCGCCACTTCAAGGTCACGGCATCCTGTGAATATTCAGCCGAGAGGGAAGTCGGCCCGGCGGCAACTTTCGCCGTCGGTTCGATCAGAAAGAAATTTGAGAACCCCGCCTTTTGACCCGACGCGTTCGCGAAACGCATTGCGTAACGCAGGCGGGCCAATTGTCCCGCAAATTCGAGTTTGTCGGGATAGGTCAGCGTCTGCAGCCCAAAGTCGCTGTCCTTGATCGCGAGCGTCGCGATCAGCGTGCTTTTGGACGCGAACTCCTCCTCGGACAATGTCAGGGAAGCTGAGGCCGGTTCCGCGAGGCGGTAGATATCGATGCGGTCGATGTTTAGAACGCTACTTCGCGGGGCATTCCGTTCGGGCATTTTCCACGACAACATCACCTGGTTACCGCGCTGAAATCCGCCGAGTTCGACACGCTGAACTACCCGTTCCTTGGGCGGAACCGGCGGCGTTCGTTTTCCACAGCTTAAATCGCTAAGCAGAACAAGTGCTAAAGCTGCTAACGGTGCTTTATTTGCCAGCTGCTTAAGACGATAACGCAATCGAGTTCGCTTAAGCAAGGGTATGTTCAACATCTGTTTAATCTACAAAATGTACTGCCGCAAATTCCGATCTTCGATCAAACTGCTTAAACGTTCATCGACGTACGCGGCGTCGATCACCTGTTTCTTTTCCTCGAGCTCGTCACCCAGGAAACTGATCTCTTCGAGCAGTTTCTCGACGAGCGTGTGCAGACGTCGGGCTCCGATATTTTCGGTGGTCTTATTCATCTCCTCGGTCATCTCCGCTAGCTTGTCGATCGCGTCATCCGTGAACGATAGTTCAATTCCCTCTGTGCCCAACAGCGCCTGATACTGCTTGATCAGCGAATTTTGTGGCTGAGTCAGGATTCGTTTAAGGTCGTCGATCGTCAGAGATTCGAGTTCGACGCGAATCGGAAAGCGGCCCTGAAGCTCCGGAATAAGGTCAGATGGCTTGGCGACGTGAAACGCACCCGCGGCGATAAACAGAATGTGCTCAGTACTTACCATTCCGTACCGAGTATTTACATTAGTTCCTTCGACGATCGGCAGTAGATCGCGTTGGACGCCCTCACGCGAAACTGCCGGGTTCCCTCCAGCCTCGCGACCGGCGATCTTGTCGATCTCATCGAGAAAAATAATTCCGGATTGCTGCGTCTTATTGATCGCCGAGCGGGTGATCTGTTCCATGTCGATCAGGCCTTCCTGTTCGTCGCGGAGCATTGCAACCCGGGCATCGGCGATCCGCATTTTTCGCTGGACGGTCTTGGCCGGAAACATGTTGCCGAACATATCGCGGAGATTTACGCCCATCTCTTCCATTCCCTGCCCGCCGACAAAATCGATGGTCGCGTTCGATCGGTCCTGAGTTTCTACGTCGATAAGGCGGTCGTCGAGTTCGCCATTGCGTAGATGCTCACGCAGCTTTTCTCGCGTGCGATTTATCGAACTCTCAGTCTCGATAACGGTATCGTCGTCTTGGGTCTGATAATGAGAGTCGGGCAAGGGCAGCAGGAGGTCGAGGAGCTTTTCCTCAACGTTTTCCACAGCCATCGGTCTGATTTCTTCGAACGCATTTTGCTTGGTCATATCGACGGCAACGTCCGTCAGTTCGCGGACCATGCTCTCGACATCGCGGCCAACATAGCCGACTTCGGTGAATTTCGACGCTTCGATCTTGATAATCGGGGAATTTGCGAGGCGAGCGAGACGCCGGGCAATCTCGGTCTTGCCGACTCCGGTCGAGCCGATCATGAGGATGTTTTTGGGCAAAACATCTGCGGCCATCTCAGCCGGCAGTTTTTGGCGTCGGATACGATTACGCAGAGCGACCGCTACGGCCTTTTTCGCCGCTGTTTGGCCTACGACGTACTTGTCGAGTTCGGCGACGATCTGACGCGGCGTGAGGTCGTCTAGTTTCGGAAGTGCAGGCAGTGTCTCGCCGCCAAGATAAATGGGCACGTTAAATCTCCTCGACGACGATCTCACCGTTCGTGTAAATACAGATCTCGCCGGCGATTCGGAGCGATTCTTCCGCGATCTCCTTGGCGGAAAGTTCGGTGTGTTTCATTAGCGCCCGTGCCGCCGCGAGGGCGTACATACTGCCCGAACCGACGGAAAGCAATCCGTCGTCCGACGAGATCACATCACCTTTTCCCGAGATCAGAAACGCATCGCTTTCGTCAGCGACGATCAGCAGAGCCTCGAGGTTCCGGAGGTATTTATCGGTTCGCCAATCCTTGCTCAATTCGATCGCGGCCCTTTCCAATTGGCCCTGAAACTGTTCCAATTTAGTTTCGAACCGAGCGAGCAGCGAAAACGCGTCCGCCGTCGAGCCCGCGAAGCCGGCCACGACCTTGCCGGTGGCCAGTCTTCGGACCTTGCGTGCACTGCTTTTGATTATGGTATCGCCGAGCGTAACTTGCCCGTCACCGGCCATCGCCGCCTCGCCATTTCGGCGAACCAGCAAAACGGTCGTCGACCTGATCATCGGGGAAGTTTCACTCTGTCTCATAAACCTCAATCATAGAGATTTAATTTCAAATGCTCAAATTGACATAAATGGTCTATTTGATTGAACATTAAAGAGTTTATGAACGTTAGGCCAAAAATCGGTCCAAAAATCGGTCCAAAAATCGGAATGACGATGCGTCTCGAACTGGAAACGCGTCGATTCTATCTGGGCAGAGATTACAGCGAGGCCATCGTGGGCGTCGGCGGTGCTCCCGTTCATATCGGGCTCATCCCGGACCGGGGCTACATCGCGTCGGTGCTTTCGGGCCTCGATGGTGTACTGCTTCCGGGAAGCGATTCCGATGTAGATCCGGCATTTTACGGTGAGGAGCCTCATCCGAAGCTTAAACGGGTTGTTCCGGAAAAGGATGAGACCGAACGGCTCGTGATCGCCGAAGCTGAGAGGTTAGGTTTGCCGATACTGGCTATCTGTTACGGAATGCAGGCACTTAACGTTTATCGTGGCGGCACGCTAATACAGGATATCGAGGCATCGGTCAACGGGGCGATAAAGCACGAGCAGGGAACGCCGTTGGTCAGAGGCTCGCACGGGGTGCGGTTTGCTGAAAATGGTTTTACCCCACAGATCGCGAAAGATCTGTGCCTTGAGGGTGATTTTCGCGTAAATTCGCACCATCACCAGGCGATCGGCACGGTGGGACGCGGATTGGAGGCGGTTGCCTGGGCTTCTGACGGCGTGGTCGAGTGCATCGAAGATATGCGTGACGGTCGTTTTATTCTGGCTGTTCAGTGGCATCCGGAACTTTCGTGGGCTACGGACCCATTATCGCGGCGATTATTTGAGACGTTTGTTGAACGATGTGCTGTGAGTGCTTAAAAGTAATTGATACAGTAATTTATGCGGTATTACATGAAGCGATCGATCGAGATAATATGAAGTGTTACATTAGGTGGTTCAACTGTGTCTAAAGTGCTTAAATTCAAGCATTAATGAGATGGGACCTAATGTAAGATTGGCCTGGTTGTGATCTGGGCGAAACAGTTTCGTGTTTGGTAGTTTTTGAGGATAATCAATGGACAATCCGATTTTGATCGGCATCATATCGTGGATCGTGCCCGGCGGCGGGCATTTTATCCAGAAGCGTTACGTTCGAGGCCTGGTCATCGCTCTTGTTATCTGGTCGATGTTCCTCATTGCTGTTCTCAGCGGCGGAGCGTATTACCCTGGATTCGAATATAAGGACGGCCAATTGCTTTACGTGCTTAACGTATTCGCTCGGCTTGGCAACGGCATCGGTGCTGTCGTAAGTTGGATCGTAGCAGCGGCGCCGGCACCGAACGTCGCCGCTCGTGCGACATTCGAATATGGCGGTCGATTTCTTGAGATCTCCGGCCTGCTCAATTTCCTCGCGGCCGTTGATGCGGTAGATATCGCCCTTGGGAGGAAGAAATGATCCATTTTCTCTATCTTGTAGCTTTCGCTTTCTTTGTCTCGGTTATCTTTGGCGTCCTCGAAGGCGGCACCACGCGACAGCGTCTCTGGTATGGCGGTAAAACATTTCTTCAGTTCCTGGTGGTCAGTCTCGTTCTTGCCTGGGTGCTTTATTTTATCCCGAGATAACTCTTCGCCGCCGGTCGTTATTGGACTGATCGACGATTCGAAGTCCGTCATACCGCGATGTCACTTGTTGAAACAGAGAGCGTCATTCTAAAAACGTACAATCTGGCCGAGGCTGACAAGATCGTGGTGTTTATGACCCATGATCACGGAGTTGTGCGCGGCGTGGCTAAGGGAGCCAAGCGCTTAAAGAGCAAATTCGGAAGTGGGCTGGAACCATTTTCGGTTGTTCGTATCACGTATTTTCAGAAGGAAGTGCGGGAACTGGTCTCGGTGCAGAGGGTAGACCTCGTTCGTTCGTCCTTCGCAGCCGCAAGCGACCCTGAATTTCTGACAAAGTTCTCGTACCTTGCCGATATCCTTATAACCTTTTCGCCTCCGCACGACCCCAACGAAACGCTATATCGAATGGTCAGGGCGTGCCTGCAAACTGCCAACGATCGCGTCGGGAGCCTTGGTGCGGTCGGTGTCTATTTCGAGTTGTGGCTCCTGCGTTTGGCCGGATACCTGCCGGATTGGTCAAAATGCGAGGGATGCGGCAGAACGTTCGAACCGTCTGACGAGGCAAATATCCAATCGACCTTTCACCTGCTCTGCGGCCGATGCCGCCGGGCATCGGGTTCCCGGACCGTGACCGGCGTCCACCGTGAAATGTATGCCTCGGCGCGGCGGTTATCTCCTGTTGAATTTGCGGCAGCGTATGCCGCTAGTCCCTTGGAACTCGCGGAACTATCGAGGGTATTGAAACAGATGATCTCACAAACGATAGGCCGCGAGGTGGTCGGCGAACGTGTCGACACGACCTTCAGAGCGATATAAATGAAACGGATCGGTTGGCTCATCTCGAGGTACCTGGTGCAGGCGATCGTCCCGTACTTTGCATTTTCGTGGCTGCTTTTGACAGTGATATTGTTCGTTCAGCAGGCCAGTCGCTTTGCCGATATCTTCTTCAGCGTAAACATCCCGGCTAGCCTGATCTGGCAGCTTTCTCTTGCATTGATCCCAAACGTTATCGCGTTTACCTGTCCCATGGCTGTGCTTGTCGGCACGATCATCGGACTCTCAAAGCTGCGGGGTGACAGCGAGCTCGTCGCCATCCGTGCCGCTGGCGTCGGAAATGTCCAGATCGCCGTGCCGGTCGTGATCCTCGGCATTGCGCTTTCGATCTTTGCATTTACTGTCAATCTCAAGGGCGTTCCGTTTGCGGCCCGTCTGGTGCGTAACGTCGCCATGCAGTCTGCGATCAAAAAGCTCGAGTCGCCTATCGAACCGGGTGTTTTTAACACCGAGATCGCGGGATATACGATCTACGTCAAGGACGGCGACGTCGAATCCGGCCGGTGGAATAACATCTTTATATACAACGAAGATCCTGCGAGCGGAACTGT
>JAYVUD010000067.1:0-6079 GCA_043788335.1 Chloracidobacterium sp.
TATTGTTTGGGGTGGTGCAGATGACGATGATCTCGGTCGCCATCGGACGCGGTGAACGCCCGCGGCCGATCGAGTGGGCCGGGCTCGTGATAGCTGCCGGCGGGTTGGTTTACCTTGTTCTGCCGGGCCTTGCGGCGCCGCCGCTCAATAGTTCGCTGCTGATGGCGGCCGCCGGGGCGGCGTGGGGCGTCTACACGTTAAGCGGTAAGCGGGCCGCCGATCCGCTTGCGATTACGACCGGCAATTTTGTGCGAACGCTGCCGTTCGCTGCGGTTACGGTCGCGATCTCGATACCTAACCTACATCTTTCGAATCGCGGCATCGTCCTTGCGGCACTCTCAGGTGCGTTCGCATCGGGCATCGGCTACACCGTTTGGTACGCGGCAATCAAACATCACACCGCGACCCGTGCGGCCGTGCTGCAACTCGCGGTCCCGGTCATCGCCGCCGCCCTCGGCATCTTGCTGCTCGGTGAAGCGTGGGCTCCGCGCCTCGTCATCGCGGCGTCGCTAATACTCGGCGGTATCGGGTTGACGATTTTTGGCAGAAAACGCTGAGCGTTACTGTGCCGAATCGCCGCAGCTCGACCGCTGCCGCCCGCCATATCTCTTTTGACCCGCCGCGTTCCTGATGGTAAAGTTTCGGTGAGAATCCCATGAACACACTTTATTACGGCGACAATCTTAAGATCTTGCGGGAACACATCCGGGACGAGTCGGTCGATCTGGTTTATCTCGATCCGCCGTTTAACTCGAACCGCAATTACAACGTACTCTTCCGCAACGAAACGGGCACCGACAGCGAATCTTATTCGAAACTCTGAAGTCGAACGACACACTAATGGCAAAAAAGAATCCTGAAATAAATCCAGAAAAGACTTACGGCAAGGTTAAAAAGGGGAAATATAAGCAAAGGTCTATTAAACAGCGTATCGAAGCTCTGTTCCTCGATAATATCGGAAAAGTGCTAACGCGGGAGCAGATCGTACAAGTAGCGATCGACCCTATCACTGGAAATGAACCAGAGAATTGGCATCAGCGTTTATCCGAGCTTAGAACGGACGATGGATATACAATACTCTCATGGAGAAACCGGGGTTGGCTTCAAGTTCAAGAATATTTGATGACCTCATCCGAAAAGCGGGTAGAATCTGGAAAAAGGGTGAAGCCGTCAACCGATACTTGGTCAGTGGTTTTAAAGCGGGCGAAGAATGCGTGCGAATGGTCCGAAGGTAATCAAATATGTGGGCTTAAAGAAGGTGAGATCGACCCCATTGGTGGCGGAAAAACAAAGTTAACGGCCGATCACAAGAATCCACATTCTATCAAAGCTGAATCCGACCCGAATGATCCAAAACAATGGCACGCATTGTGCGGGCGTCATCAAATAATGAAAAAGAATTATTGGGACTCTAGCACGGGAAAGATGAACATTTACGCTATCATACAGTCAGCGACAAAAACAGAAAAAGCCATTGCTTTCAAATTCCTCCTAGATTACTTTGGCTATGTAATCGATGATGCGGGAGAGATTTCAAAACTAAACTCATGATTGGAACCACTGCAATTGAAGAGACCAGTTATTTACACGCCGAACTCGAAGCGAAAGGTGTTGTTATCCTTCCACCTATGGACGCGAAGGACAGTTCCCGCCTTCTTAGACGATTTGGCTTGACGCCTCAATCGATAATCCTCGATCCATGGTACAACCGAGGAACAGGTGGAATGAGGGACGATTATGTCGAATATCAGCTCGAAATTATTGAAGAGCTAAAGGACAACACGCAACATTTCTTCTTCTGGGGATTCCCTGAGATAGCAGCCCTGTTTATCAATCGTATTCCTGCACCTTTAGAATTTGTTACTTGGATCACGTGGTACTACAAGAATAATCCATCGGTTATCCGAGGCTGGCGTTCCAGTCAGCAAGCATGCCTGCACTACGCACGAAAAGAAGCGAAGATGTACCCTCAACATTTTTTTAACGCTCAACAAGAACTCCGATTCGAGGAAAAGAACATGCGATTCGTGCCGGGGCCAACTTCTGTTATCGAGGAATCTCTCTTGGTCGGCTTCGTTGGCAAAAAGGAACAAACAGGACACCCGGCTCAGAAGCCCGAAAAGGTATATGAGAAACTCGTACTAATGTCATCGCGACCCGGTGACCTAGTATTCGATCCTATGGCGGGTTCTGGAACAACTGCTGCGGTCTGCAAGGCGCAGAAACGCAAATGCATTATTTCGGACATGTCTGAGGAATTTGTTTCTATTGCCGAAAACCGTTTGGGAGTGGAACGGGTATCGCTAGAGGCAATTGGACTCATGAGCAATGAAGTTGGATTTATATAAACTCCCCTGGCTGGAACAAAGATTATCCACGCCTCCAAATACTAACCGTCGAAGATATCCTAAACGGCAAAACCGTCGATCTGCCACCGAACATGCAAACTTTCAAACAAGCGGAGAAGGTCGTTTCGGAGAATAAAGATCAGGGAATGTTGGGGTTTGAGTAAACCTCCTCAGCCGCGTTCACGCGGCTTTTCTTGTATAGCCACGACCCTTTAGGGCGTGGTATTGGTTGCAATTGTTCGAACGAGGGCGTTTCAACGTCCTTTTCTCCGCGGATTAAGCCCGACAACTGTAAGCCCGTTCAAACGGGCTGAGGATCGATAGCGAACGGTGACCACGCCCTAAAGGGACGTGGCTATTTGCCGCTACGCGGAAACGACGTTAAAACGCCGAAAAACATACATGCCGAGCCGCGTTCACGCGGCTTTTCTTGTATAGCCACGTCCCTTAAGGGCGTCGTTGGGTTTGGGCGAGATTTTATCAGGGCGTTTTAACGTCCTTTTCTTTTGGCTTAAGCCGGGACCGGAATAAGCCCGTTGAAACGGACTGAGAGATCGGGACGGCCATTTACCAAGCCGTGAACAGCTGGCTACGCAAATCCCAAAAAACACGCCGCTGAGGCGTCGCAGCTGCCGAAATCTCACCAAACCCCGATAAACATTGGGTGACACGGCAATCGGTTGATTCGTTATCATAAATTTTCGACCGTTCGACAAAAGTTTCTCGGGCACCGGCAATTGTCTCTCGGTCGCCGGGAGTTGTCTTTCGGTGTCAGGCAAGAGTTTCCGACCGTCGGACAGGCGTTTCCCGGTCGCCGGCAATGGTTTTTCAGCGTCCGGCAAATGTTTTTCATTGTCCGCGGGTTGCGGTCCTCTCGCCCGCGTTTGCCGGACGGTCTGAGCTAAGTGTTTCCCGCCGTCAGATAAATATTTCTTGACAGATATTATAGAAATACATATGATTCGCGTGTCCGGCACATAGCGGACTATCTTCTGACCACAACCCAAGGAGGCTATCCACATGGCTGACAAATCATTTCCGACAAGCGAGTCCGATATTAACCTGTTGTTTCAGACCCTAAAGGCAAAATTACCTGCGCATAAGGCAGAACTCGGCCTGACGGACGACGAGATAACCTCGCAGAGCAACGACGCCGATAATTTCGGTTACCTAATAACGATCGCCCCACAAGTGTCCGATTCGAAGGAGTCGTTTTTTGAATACAAGGACCATATCATCAACGGCGAGATCAGCACCGTGCAGCCGCCTGCACCGACATTTCCCTCGGTCTCGCCGCCGGAACATCCCTTTCCCGGTATCGTCAAGCGAGCGCGTCTTCTGATCAAACGCATCAAGTCGGCGACCGGTTACACACAGCAGATCGGCGAAGATCTCGGGCTGGTGGATAACACCGGCAACGCATTTGTCCCCGATCTGTTGACGGCCGTTCTTAAACTCAAGGCAAAGCCGAACAGCCGCGTCGAGATCACATTCTCGAAACAGGGACAGGAGGCGATGCTGGTCGAATACAAGCGAAAAGACGATGCAAAATGGAACCTGGCGGGCACATATACCGCTTCGCCGGCAACGCATAATCTGGATCCCGCGGTTGCCGACGAACCCGAAACGCGCCAATATCGCGGAACGCTGATCAAAAAGAACGACCCCGTAGGAAATACGTCGCCGTCCTATACGATCGTCACGACGCCATAGTCCGCACGCGGCCGGGCGAAATAAAGGGGCGGTGCTCGCATTCCGATAGCGAGCACCGCCTTTTAATGTATAACGCATTATTGGACGTCCGAGATCTCCAGGACAGGGCCGGGGACGCGAAACTGCGGCGTGTCGGCGAGGCCGAACATATCTACGCCATTTTCGAGGAGCGATTCGACGGTCGCGACGTCGATCGGGCGTGAAAAATAATAACCCTGGCCCATCCGGCAACCGAGTTGACGCAGCTTTTGCAACTGGCTCTCGGTCTCGATGCCCTCGGCGACGATGTCGAGGCCGAGATTATCGCCGAGCATCAATATCGTCTTGACGATCAGGCCGCTCTTTTCGTCGTCGTCCATGATGTTGATGAACGAACGGTCGATCTTGAGGCGGTCGAACGGAAACTTTTGCAGATAGCTCAACGACGAATATCCCGTGCCGAAATCGTCGGTCGAGAGCGAAACGCCGATCTGGTCGAGCTCAGACAAAACTTTCATCGACCTGTGGCTATGCTCCATCACCGTGCTCTCGGTTACCTCGAGCTTTAACTGGCGGGCTGCGAGACCGGTGGCGCGCAGGATGTCGGTTACCTGGGTCGTGAGCGTGGGATGCATTAGCTGCTTGGCCGACAGGTTTACGCTGATCGACAGTTCTCTGCCAAATCGTATTTGCCACTCTTTGACCTGACGGCACGATTCTTCGAGTATCCATTTACCGATCGGGATGATGAGGCCGGTTTCCTCGGCGACGCCGACAAACTCGTTTGGCGAGACCATTCCGTGCTTAGGGTGCTGCCAGCGGATCAGTGCCTCAAATTCGGCCACCTGCCCGGTCGCGAGTTCGACGATCGGCTGATACAGAACCTCGAACTCGTGGCGTTCGACAGCGTGTCGCAGATCGGTCTCGACCTGCAGCAGGTTCATATTACGAACGTGCATTTCGCGGTCAAATACCTCGTACCTGGCCTTGCCCGATTCCTTTGCCCGATACATCGCCGCGTCTGCGTCACGCAGAAACTCTTCGGGCTGCCGTTTGTTGCTGCCGGACATTATTATGCCGATGCTCGCAGTGGTAAAGACCTCGTAGTTATCGATTCGAAATGGTTCGGAGATCCGTGCTTGGAGGCGTTCGGCGACGCCGGTGACGTCGTCCTCCTGGCCGCTGCGGTTGAGCAGGATGGTAAATTCGTCACCGCCGAGGCGGGCGACGACATCGCCCGGACGGACACATGCTTTCAGTCGCTCGGCGATAGCGATCAACAATTTGTCGCCAACCTCATGCCCGAGGCTGTCATTTATCACCTTAAACCGGTCGAGATCGAGAAACAGCACCGCAAATCTTGCAAAGTCGCTGACGCCGCCGCGGTCGATCGCCTGACTGAGGTGGTTCATAAACTCGATGCGGTTCGGCAAACCGGTCAGCGGGTCATGCAACGCGTAATGCCGCAGCTTTTCCTCGGCAAGTTTTCGCTCAGTGATATCCCTGAAACAGCAAACGCGCCCAACCGGAATGCCGCCCATATACTGTGGCTGAGAGTATCGTTCGTAAATGCGGCCGTCCTTCAATTTGAGCAATTCGGTCGTCGTCGAAAGCGGATCGCCGAGGAGTCGTTCGAGGTTTGTGAGGAATGTTTGCGGATCCTCCAACTGATCTGATATGTAGCTTACCAGGGGTCTGCCCTGTCGGCGCTCGAGTGTCTCTTCGAAAACGTCCCACATTTCGACGAACTTCTTATTCCACGTGACGATGCTCTGATCCAGGCCCATGACGATGATGCCGTCCGCGGTCGATTCGAAAGTCGATGCAAAGAGGGAGATCGTATTGTGGAGCGATTGCTGTGCCTGTTTGCGATCACTGATATCGCGGGCGATGCCCTGAACGCCGACCGGCAGGCCGTCGCTGACGATGAGGCGGGTACTCAGTTCGAGAGACACGCGATGTCCGTCTTTGGCGGTGATCTCCAGTTCATAGGTCGTCGGCCGTTCGTCCACCAATTTGCGGGCGGTCATCGTCCGGGC
>JAYVUD010000068.1:0-5024 GCA_043788335.1 Chloracidobacterium sp.
CAGTTTTGCCCTCGAACAGACTGTGATCTCAAACGCGGGGACGACAAATATGGCGGGCGGGCAGTTTGCGGCAGCAACGACGATCGGGCAATCCGTCGCCGGCGGCCCGGCCTCCGGCGGTCAGTTTTCGGCACATGCCGGGTTCTGGAATCCGGGGCGTTTCGCCCCGACGGCCGCAACTGTCTCGGTCGGAGGGCGGGTATGCAATGCGGGTGGACAGGGGATCAGAAACGTCATCGTGACGATATCCGGCACATCCGGAGCGGTCCGAACGACGATCACCGGCTCACTTGGATACTATCGTTTCGACGACATCTTGCCCGGCGAAACCTACGTTATCTCGGTCTCTGCAAAACGTTTCCAATTTGCCCAGCCATCGCGTGTCATCAGCGTAAACGACGCCGTAGCGGACGCACATTTTGTCGCTAACGAAAATTGATTCGCGCTCGAACGACCGCGAAAACGACCCGGAGCAAGCTTACGGCGGCCGATTCAGATCGAAATCACATTTACGTAAACACTGGCATCCGCCGACAAACCCGCTTTTCATATAGAACGTGAATTGCGTTCAAAAGCGGTTTGCATCGAGCGTCAACGGTCGAGGCTAATTTTGCCGGGCCTTTCAAGGAAAACAAGAGTTATATAGGAGATATTCAATGATAGTTAGAGTAAACCTCGAATACGCAAGCAGTTTTGAGGGAAACATCGTGATCGACCTCGTCGACCACTGGTACGAAGCAAACTACTGGCAGGCGTCGAGCGATACACTCGGGGCCAAGACCGGGCCGTTCACGTATAACAAGGGCCACCGAAAGGCTGTACTTTGGGACGGGGCGGGAACAGTCTTGACGGAACTTCACGGCCTGGATATGCCCCCGTATCACATCGACGATCGCAATGTCCGCGGCCACGCATTTTACAAGGTCAGGGATATGATCATCAGCTACGGCATGCATTTTTGGTTTCATGAAAAGGGCAGCGGCGAGGACTAGACCTCGCCGATCACATGTTGGGCCGCGACATACCCGATGTTCTGCGGCCGGACATCTCTGGTCGAAGATTGCCCTCGCGATCGGTCATCGGTTCGTTCTAAATTACGAGGAACAAAAACCTTCATCCTTTCGTTGCGTATTAAGACTGATTCGAATGTATCTTGATTTTCGGATAGCTTCGGCTCTTACGCTGGTCTAAAACCTAAACACGATGAAAAAGTACCTGATCCTCGTTATTTTAATTGTCTTTTCTGCCCTTTGCCTACACGCTCAGCAATTGCACATGCCGCGAAACGTGAAAAAAGCGTTTGCGGCCGGGACGCGGTCGCCTGATGGCAAACCGGGAAAGAATTACTGGCAGAACAAAGCAACCTACAACATCTCTGTCAATGTCGCCCCGCCAAACCGGACGGTGGCCGGGACCGAGGAGATCACGTACGTCAATAACAGCCCCGATACATTAGGAAACATTGTGTTCCGATTGACGATGAATTCGCACGCGCCCGAGGCACCTCGCGAAAATGCGGTTGAGACAAACTATTTGACGACGGGCGTGCATATCGACGAATTTGCCGAAAACGGCACGGTCAAGGCGTGGGAATCTCAGAAAGGTGCGACATGGCAGGAGGTTAACCTCGACAAACCCCTCGCGCCGCACGCAACCGTAAGATTTACCTTCAAATGGCACTATGACGTCTCCATCAAAAGCGGCCGCGAGGGTGCGATCGACGCGTCGACGTTTTTTCTCGCCTATTTCTATCCGCGTGTTGCCGTCTATGACGACACAAACGGCTGGGACACGGTCAATTTTACCGAGGGTCACGAGTTTTATAACGATTTTAACGACTATACCTTTCAGGTCACCACACCGAAAAATTTCGTCGTCTGGGCAACCGGCGACCTTTTGAACCCAAGCGAAACGCTGCAGCCGAAATTTGCCGAGCGGCTGAAAACATCGTTTACGAGCGACGATGTCATCCACGTCGCGACCGCCGCCGAAATGGCGAGTAATGTCGTCACCGCACAAACCGACAAATTGGTCTGGAAATGGAAAGCCGATAACGTATCCGACGTCGCACTCGCAGTGAGCGACCATTACATCTGGGACGCGGGCAGCGTGGTCGTCGACAAAGCCGCCAACCGGCGGGCGAGCGTTCAGTCGGCATACAATATCGAAGCAAAAGATTTTGAAAAAATGGTCGAGTATGGCAAACACGCACTCGACTGGACCTCGAACAACTATCCCGGAACGCCGTATCCGTATCAGAAAACCACCATCGTCCGCGGCTTTGCCGACATGGAATATCCGATGATGGTCAACGACAGTTCGACGGGCATTCCGGCAATGACCCGATTTATAGTCGAACACGAGATATTACACACGTGGTTTCCATTTCATATGGGCATTAACGAGCAGCGTTACGGCTTTATGGACGAGGGATGGACCACCGCGTTCGAGTTGCTGATCGGCCGTGCCGATATGGGTTCGGAGCAGGCCGAGGGACTCTTCAAAATATTTCGCGTGCAGGGATGGACCGAAAGCCAGTCTGCCGATGCTGACCTGCCCATCATAACTCCCGGAGACGCGATGACCGGACGCGGATTCGGTGACAACGAATATGGCAAGGCCGCTCTCGGCTACCTCGCCTTGAAAGACCTGCTCGGCGACGCCGAATTCAAACGAAGCCTGCACGAATTTATCGCCGACTGGAACGGCAAACACGCTCTGCCGTGGGACATGTTCAATTCGTTCAACCGTGCTTCGGGCAAAAACCTCAACTGGTTCTTCGACAACTGGTTTTTTTCCAACGGTTACATCGATCTGGCGGTGGAGAGCGTTACCCAAACCGAAACGGGGGCCGCCGTCAAGATCAAGAATGTCGGCGGATTTGCCGCTCCGGTGGATGTCATCGTTCAATACGACGACGGAACGACAGAGAAACTGCACCAAACGCCGGCGATCTGGAACTCCAACCTGAACGAGGCTTCCGTGAAGATCGCAGCCAAAAAAGCTATTACTTCGGTCAAATTGGACGGCGGCATTTTTATGGACGCAAACGATGCCGACAACGTTTGGAAAGCGAAATAGGGTAATGGCACGAGGTTTGTAGGATCAGACGCAGGCCGCTGTGCCCGCCGCTTTGTACCATCTAAGACGATCCCTATTCCGTTGCGACAAAGTCGATGTCGGCGATCGCGTCAAAGAGTGTAAAGAGCCGTGGGCTCGACGGAAATTGATACCGTTTGGCGCTCAGGGTGAGAATGTAGCTGCTGCCGGCCTCGATGTCCGTAAACAGGTAGTAGCCGAACGAACTTGATAATGCGATCTTTACCTCGCCCGTCGTCAGGTTCGTCAGGGAAACGCTGACATTCCGAATGCCTCTGCCGTCCGACGTGAGTATGCGTCCGCTGATGGGGACTCCTGCTGCCGTCGGGGTAAAACTGGATTCCGGCGAAAATCCGCTGCGAAGATGAAAGAGGCTGCCCGAATCTGAGCTATTTGCCCCGGCAGCAGCTTGCCCCGCCGCACCCACAACCTTGAACGTATTCCCTGTATCGGTGCCAGCTCCGCCCGATGCAACGACCGCTTGGTCAAGTGCAAATGTCCCGCCGGTCGCGATTTGGGCCGGCGATGCCGCCGCACAACAAAGCCCGATGAGTACGAGAGTCATTGCCGATTTTGAATGATGTGCCATCTGTTTTCTCCCGTTATCCGGTTACTGATTGAAAGTCGAGGTCACCGTTCCGACCCAAAAGAAATCACCTGTAAAACGCTGCAGGGTCACCTGTGTCTGATGGCCCGCATTAAAGTCGTTGCCCATCGTACATTGAAAATACTCGATATTTTGCAGGTCGGAAAACAGGGGTGTCGAACCGGCGGCGTTGCCGCTCAGTTGGATGCGAGCCGGAACCGCCACGCCAAGATTGTTGATCCCCAGACAATGAACGCTTTGGCTTATTTCGAGGCCGATGCCGAGTGCCGGATATGATATTTGCCATCCGCCAAAGGAACCGTCTCGCTCCAACCTTAGGACGTTAGTTCGGGCGACGACCTGTCCCGATGCGGCCGCCGTGCTATTAACGCGGCGTGTGATCGTTCCGTTATATGTGTCGATGCCTGGATCGATAACCGGAATTTCGGATGTTCCCGCTTCGCTCCCCGTCCGAGTCAGCCCGGCCGTCCGAAGATTGCCCGAAAAAGTCTTGGCGCCGGCGATCGTTTGCGGCGTCGACAGATCGACAAAGCTCTTCGTCGCACTGCCCGTGCCGCCGTTGGCGATCGCCACAATTCCCGTCACGTTTCCCGCGGACGTCGCCGTGGTCGCCGTCGTCGAGTTGATCGCGGTTGTCGCATTTACCGCGTTTGAGACCGTTCCGGTAACCTTGTTTCCGGAGATCGAGTTGATCTGGGCGTCGGTAACACAAGCCACACAATTGGGCGAGAGGCCATTGGCAAGGGTCGCGCTCAGAGACTGGATCGCATACGGAGAGCTCGTCAATTGTTGTCGCGGAGCCAGCGTTGTAAATGTCGGGTCGAGCACACGCTTGACGCTGATCTCCAAAAAGCGGTTGGCACCCGACCCAAACGGATTTTGACCGTAATCGAGACTGACCGTAAATACTCCATTCGCGACGGCAACGCTCGGAATTGCGTTCGAACCGAGTAGATTGCCCCCGATCGCGGCGTCAAACAGTTGCAGCGTCAGATCGTAATTGCCGTTCGCCGGACTCGCACCGTCAGTCAAACGCCCCTGGTAGGTGAATGCGGTGGTCTGCGCGTTACCGGCGAGAAATAACGCGAGAATCAAGGAAAGAACACTGGATAAAGTCAGTAATTTAGACATGGTTGATACTCCTTTGGTCACATTTTGCAACAGCGGGCCAATGTTAAAAGGCTATGCGTAGGCCCCCTGCGCGTTTTTTTTAATTCGACATATATCGGACAGTGCACGTTGCCGCCTGATAAAGACAAGAATTTTCCTCGCAATTAACGGCGGATCTCTTTTGAGCGGGTGACTCGACGGCAAATTT
>JAYVUD010000069.1:0-18509 GCA_043788335.1 Chloracidobacterium sp.
AACATAGCCAATACTGTATTGCCGGCGCATTTCCTCTGCGATGCCCTCAAATGCTCGCGATAGGCCGCCCGGAGTCGCTTCCGGACGGAAGACGCGTCCGCCCGTATATGCCGCGAGGTCGTTGAGATACGCCCTTCCGCGTTGATAGTCGGCCGAACTCGTGCCGCGTTGGCGGAGAATGCTGCCGCCGAGCCCGCCGCCGTTGATGTTCGGTATCCCGCCTCCGCCGTCATTGTCAAAAAAGGTATTGAAATAGATCGGAAAGATCAGCGAATCAGATTCTTCAGCCATGTCAATACTGCTTTCGTAGGTCGAATGGCGTGAGGTCGTGTCCACACCGTCGGTAAATAGCACGATCACCTTACGTCCCGCGATCCGGTTGAGCTTTTTTACAAGTGTGAAATCGACGGCGTCGTAGAGCGACGTGCCGTCTCCAAAATTGGTTTTGCGGATCGCCCGATAGATCGCCTCGCGGTCGTTCGTTGGCTCGGTTCGAACGTTGACCCTGCCGTCAAACTCGATAACCATCACGCGGTCCTGTGGCATCAGTTGATCAACGAAAGCGATCGCCGCCTGGTGGATCTCTTCGATCTTATATGCTGTTGATGGACTGGTATCGATCAACAAAGTAGCAGTAAACGGCTTGTCCGTGCTCCCGAAATACGCGATGTCCTGTTCTTTTCCATTCTCAAAGATCTTGAAATCTTCCTGTCGCAGCCCCGGGATATAGAGCCCGTTACGATCGAACACCGACACGGGGATCGTTACCAAATTGGTCTCGACCTTGACGATGTCATCATCGCCAACTGCTTCACCGGGCTGATCGGTCTTTGGCTTTGCCGTCGCGTCCTGCGCCATTTTCGGAAATCCGATCGCCGGACGGGTTCGACGCGGAGCCTGTGCCTTCGACTCCGAATACTGCGGAGTCTCATCCGGCACCGACGCCTGGGGTTGCGGCGTTGGTTTTGTTTCGATCCGCCGTCCGGACTGGGCAGAAACGGATATCATCGAGGCCCCAAACAATAATGCGATGGTTAAATTACGAAACATAGGGTGAAAACCTCTTCACAGTAAGACGCGAAATTTTGAATGTTTGATGCAGAAACCTATGGAAAAGATTAACAAAGCTAAAGAATTATTCCTGAGAGTGTAAAAATGCTAAATCCCAGCATGACCAACACCACAAGCCAACCGGCAACTTGCATCCATAACGGATGGACGTAATCGCCGATTAGTGATTTCTTTCGCGCCGCGAGCAATATCAACGCGAGACCAACCGGAAGAATGAACCCGTTAATCGTACCCGCCCAGACAAGGAGTTTTACCGGGTTGCCGACCAGGACAAATATCGATGTCGAGATCAGAACAAAGGCAATTACGATGTAATTTGTACGTTTTTCGAGCGATCGGTGGAACGTTTTCAGAAACGAAACTGACGGGTACGCCGCACCGACGACCGACGTGATCGCGGCCGCCCACATCACGATGCCGAAAACGCGAAGTCCGGTCATGCCTGCCGCGTTTTGAAAGACAGACGCCGGGGGATTTTTGTCGTCGATGACGAGACCCATCGTAATGACGCCGAGGGCGGCGAGAAACAGGAAAAAACGAATGATAGCAGTCAAAAGGATGCCCGAAAAGGCCCCGCGGGTCACCTCGCCGAGATGCTCGCGGCCCGTGATGCCGGCATCGATCAGACGGTGTGCTCCGGCAAACGTAATGTAACCGCCGACCGTTCCGCCGACCAGTGTGACTATGGCACGAGGGTCGATCGTATTCGGAACGAAAGTGCGGTGGGCCGCCTCGAGCAGCGGCGGTTGCGATGCGTAGACGACATAGGCGATCAGGCCTAGCATCACAACGCCGAGAACCTTAACGAACATATCCATCGCCCGCCCGGCTTCCTTAAAAAGAAATATACCGATCGCCAAAGCCGCACTGATGACAGCTCCGTACATTACCGGAAGGTCAAAAAGGGCATTGAGCCCGAGGCCGCAACCGGCAATGTTTCCTATGTTAAAAGCCAGGCCGCCAAACGCTATTAAACCTGCCAGCACATATCCGCTACCCGCGATTGTTTCATTTGCGACGTCCTGTCCTCGCTTGCCGGTGACGGTCAGCACCCGCCAGATATTCAATTGCGCGAAAATATCGAGGACGACTGATAATAGGATCACAAAGCCGAAACTCGCCAAAAGCTGTTGGGTAAAGACGGTCGTCTGCGTCAAAAACCCCGGCCCGACCGCCGATGTTGCCATCAGGAAAGCGGCCCCAAATATCACGGATCTGAGCGATCCAACATGCTTGGTATCAGTCATGTAGCCTTTGTATTTTAATGTTACTTCTAATCAAACTGTCATGTACCGCTTTAGCCAAATTAACCGCATTCGGACCGTCACCATGAATGCAGATGGTGTCGGCCGTGACCGGTATCAAATTGCCGTGAACCGTGAAAACGCAACCGTCACGAACCATCGACAGAGCCTGTGCGGCGGCCTCGTCAACTCTAGTTATCAACGCGTGTGCCTGCGACCGGGGCGTCAATGCTCCGTCCGCCTGATATGTCCGGTCGGCGAAAACTTCGGACGCCGTGCGGAGTCCGAGTTTCGAGGCTATCGATATCGAAACGCTTCCGGATAGGCCGTAGAGAATCAACTTCGAATCAATATCAGCGACGGCTTCGGCGATCGCGGCGGCGAGTTGCGGGTCACGTGCCGCCTGATTGTACAGGGCACCGTGCGGCTTTACGTGCGATAGCTTGGCTCCCGCCGACCGACATATGGCGGACAGGGCCGCGATCTGATCAGTCAAGATCGAGTGCACCTCGGCTCCGGAAAGAGTCATTGCCGTTCGGCCGAAATTCTCGAGGTCTGGAAACGACGGATGGGCGCCGATCGCAAGGCCTTTCTCCAACGCGAGATCGACGGTCCGCGCCATCGTCTCGATGTTGCCGGCATGGTAACCACAGGCGATATTTACCGATGACACATAGTTCATCAGTTCGGCGTCGTTCGGGCAACCCTCGCCCATATCGCAATTAAGGTCAACAAGGTTCACAACAATGTTTAAGTTACAGTTCGTAAATCACTGTATGAAGCGCATTTATGCCCGTAGTCGGCTCCATGCCCGAAGAAACCCGAAGTCATGTTCGAACTCAGACTTAAGATACTCGGCATCCGCGTTTGAGATCAAATGAAATGCGACTTTGTCGCCGCCACCGAGTTGAGCGAGTACGGGCAGATCGCGTTCGATGACGTGAGCGATGCGCGGATAACCGCCCGTCGTCTGATGATCGGCCATCAAGACGATGATCTGGCCGTCGGGCAGCAACTGGATCGTGCCGAAACTGACGGCGGACGAGAGCATTTCAATCGGCGTTTTGAGTAACAGCGGTTCGCCGACCAGGCGAAAGCCCATCCGGTTCGAGTTGTTCGAGATCGTGAAATTGTGCTCTTCCAGCGAGGCCCTGCTCGCGTCACCCAGCAAATCATACTCGGCCCCCTCAGAGATCCGCACGGTTGGAAAAACGCTGTAATGAGGTATCAGTTTGGTCGAGATCGTCGCCGCAAACATCTGACCCGACGCTCGTTCGGCACCGAACGATAACCGGTCGCCCGCCTCGAGTTTTCTGCCATTTTGCCCGCCAACGCCCGCACTAAGATTGGTAGACGCGCTTCCGAGCCAGGATTCTACAGCGAGTCCGCCGCAAACCGCCAGATATGCCCGATTTCCCATCGTTTTGCCGGTAAATCGGAGCGTGCTGCCTTGGTCGGCACTGTAAGTTCGCCAGTTGCTGATCGGTTCGCCGTCTAGTTCGGGCGAGAGGTCGGCTCCACTGATTGCAAAATCGCATGGTTTTTCGAACAAGATCTCAGCGGCCGGAAAGTGCATTTCGAGCACGGCATCCGATTCGTTGTTTCCGACCAGCATATTCGCTGCTCGGGCAGCGGTGCGATCCATCACGCCGCCCGGATTGATGCCGAACTGCCGGTATCCGACCCGTCCCAGATCTTGAACGGTCGATAATATCCCCGGTTTTACGATGAGAACGCTCATTTGGTCATTTACGAACAAATCTGACACGGTCGCCTGGTTTGACGAGGCACGTTTCCGACGCGTCGGGGCGGAACATCGCGACGTCCGTTCGCCCGATGATCTGCCATCCGCCGGGGGATGCAAGCGAATACACGCCGGTCTGCCGCCCCGCGATGCCGACGCTGCCCTTTGGCACCTCGATCCTCGGGGTTTCTTTTCGCGGCACGGCGATCCGCTCATCGACCTCGCCCATATAGCTAAATCCGGGCAAAAATCCGAGCATAAAGACTCGGTATGTGCCGGCCGAAAATATCGCGAGCACCTCATCCACCGACATCCCAGAGCGAACGGCGACATGTTCGAGGTCGAGCCCGGCCCGCGCCGAAAAGTCCACCGGTATCTCGATCGGTTCAGCTTCGTCATCGTCGCTGACGGTCATTTTTGATAATCCTGAGGCGACGAGCGAACGCACGGCATCGAATGCCGTCGGAAAACCCGGAAACGCCTTTCGCACCGCCGCCGTGTCGTAAAAGATACTGGTCGAGGCGTAGGTTGGAACTGATTCGATAAATCCGTCGAATGGACGGCGCGAGACATGATCAGAAAGAGCGATCGCCAGTCGGTTTAACGGTTCAGAAATGACACTGCCAAATTCGACCGTGAGGGCGGCGTCGCCAAGCGGGAATATTCGTGGATATTGGACAGTCGGCATTATCTTGCACGTTGCTTGGGGTCGAGATATTCGCGAAGCCCATCACCCAGAAAATTAAACGCGAGAACTGTCAAGGCGATCGCCAGGCTCGGGAACAGCAGGACGTGCGGCGAATTGTAAAGAATGTCGAATCCACGCGCTTCCTCGATCATCGTACCCCAACTCGGTACGCCGGGCACGCCCAGGCCGAGGAACGAGAGTGATGCTTCTGACAGCACGGCACCCGCCATGCCGAGCGACGCCTGTACGATCAGCGGTTGGATCGCGTTCGGCAGGATGTGTGTGAATAATATCCGCATATTGCTCGCCCCGAGCGCTCGAGCAGCCTGAACATAGTCATACTCCCGCACTTTCAGCACCTGTCCACGCATCACGCGGGCGTAACCGACCCATCCAATGACACAGAGTGCGAGGATCAATTTGTCGAGCCCGGTTCCGATAAACGCAACCAGAGCGATCGCAAGCAGCAGGCCCGGAAATGCGAGAAAAACGTTGAAAACATAACCTGAGAGAAACTTATCAACAAATCCGCCGTAAAATCCGGCAATTGCTCCGAGAACAGTGCCAATAACCGTCGAAACGGAGACGACGGTTAGCCCAACCTCGAGGGAAATCCTCGCCCCAAACACCACCCGCGAAAAAATATCGCGTCCGAGAGCATCGGTGCCGAACCAATGCTCCGCACTCGGTTGAGCATAACGCAGCAACAGGTTCTGGGCATTGTAATCGTGCGTTGCGATCACGGAGGCAAAAATGGCCGCCAGAATGACGACTGCCGCGATCGCGATGCCGATGTAGGTCAAACGGTTCATTTACCCTAGTCTGATTCGCGGATCGAGCCGCCTATATACAAAATCCGTGAGCGAATTGGCAACAATAAACGTTATGCTGATGACCAAAACGCAGCCTTGGACGAGACGATAGTCACGTTTGCCGATACCGTCCTCGAGCAGCAGCAGCCCGAGTCCCTGCCAATTGAATATCCTTTCAGTGATGATCGACCCTGCGAGCAAAACGCCCAACTGCAGGCCGAGGATCGTGACGACCGGTATCAGGCCGTTCTTGAGCACGTGTTTGTAGACGACCATACGCTCGCTGAGGCCTTTTGCACGGGCGGTGCGGACATAGTCTTCGCCGAGCTCCTCGATGACGCTCGAGCGTACCATGCGCGTCAGTATCGCCGACAGTGCTGCCCCGAGCGTCACGGCCGGCAAAATGATGTCTTCGGGGTTCGCACTGCCGGTCGGCGAAAAGATACGCAACTGCACCGCGAATATGTAGACGAGAAACGGCCCGACGACAAATGTCGGCAGGGAAATGCCGAGCAGGGCGACGAACGAGGCAAAATTGTCGATTATCTTGTTCTTATTTGTCCCGGCCACGACGCCGAGCGGGATCGCGATCGAGATGGCGATGAGCATCGCGGCGATCGCGAGTTTGATCGTCGCCGGATAACGCTCAAAGATCATATCCCGTACCGGCCGTTCGGTCCGAAAGGATGTCCCAAGGTCGCCGTGCAGCAACCCGCTCCAATAGTCAGCGTAGCGGTTGTCGATGCCGTTCCACTTTAGGCCGTTTTCCGTGCCGTACGAAAAGAAAAACGCCGGACGGTCGAGCCCGTGTTTTTTGTTAAAATTCTCGATCTGTTCCTGAGTTGCCGTTTCGCCGAGGATCACCATCGCCGGGTTGCCGGGGATGAGTTCGATCAGCAGCGTCACGAGCGACACGACCGTCCAAATGACGAGCAGCATTAACGCAAGCTGACGGGCAATTTTGAAAACGCGATATTTCATCAATTTCCGGGGCAGGGCAACCAGATTTTAATACTAAACGTTGAGGATAACAAACTTTCAGGATTTTGTGCCGCAATGGAGTGCAGCGATGCCGCCCGTAAGATTCTTAAAGGTGACCGAACCGAATCCGGTCGTCTCCATCATCGCCGCGAGTGCCTTTTGGTTCGGAAACTTTGACACCGAATCCGGCAAATACTCGTACGCGCCGCGTGACCCGCTGACCGCACCGCCGATCCGCGGCAGAATGTGCGAGAAATAGAAATTGAACAATCGCCCAAAGCCCGGTACGACCGGCGCCGAAAACTCAAGTATCGCCAAACGCCCGCCGGGCTTCAGGATCCGGCGAAGTTCAGCCAATCCGCCGCCAACCTTAGCGAGGTTTCGCAGACCGAAAGCGATCGTAACAGCGTCAAAACGGTCGTCGTCAAACGGTAAGGCAAGAGCGTCGCCCTCGATGTACGGTATCGGATGGGCCTCCGATGCTGACTTCGTTTTAGCAAATTGGAGCATCGGCCGGCAAAAATCGGTGCCGATGATCTGTGCCTGCGAGCCTCGGTTTAATTCGAGTGCGAGGTCGCCGGTTCCGCAGGCAACATCGAGAACCGATGCGTCCGAACGGTCGAGTATGTCCCGTAGTTCGTTCGACACCTTTCGCCGCCACCGTTTGTCGATATTCATCGAGAGCAGGTGGTTGAGCAGGTCGTAGCGGCCCGCGATGCCCGAGAACATTTCCCGGACCGCATCGGCGTGAGCGGCCTCTTTGGCGGTTAGTTCTTTTTGCACGTTCTAGTTAGCGGCAGGTTGTGTATTGACGAAAACGGCGGCCATTGGTGCTTTTCTCAGTTTTTCAGCGTACGCAGAGACGTCCGATAGCGAGACGTTCTCCGCCGTCTTTATATCGGCATCGACATTAGTGATGCCGTATGTGTCGGCGTCGAGCCAAAACTCGGCGGTCTCTCGTTTCGCCCAATCGGCGGCAAAACGCGAGCGTGCCGACTGAAATTCCGTTTCGGTCACGGGCATCGCGAGAGCCGCGAGCAGGATCTCGCCGGCGTCTATCTTGCCTTCTCTGCCGGCGACACGTTTTGCGTCAATGCCGATAATGAAAAAGCCGGGCAGCGTGCGAGCCTCGCACCGCACGAACACCTCGTTTGCGTGTTCGGCCGGGACCTTGGCCTTAAGCCGGTCGGCGAGAATCAGGGCAAAGACGTTTGCCGCGGCAAAATCCTTGTCCTTGCGTGCAACGCCCTGGGCCGCAAACCGGAGTCCCGATACCTCCGTGCTCGGCGACGGCACCATCTGAAGACCTGTCGGCGGCGGATCGGGCTGACGAAATGTCGACGGTACTCGCTTATCCGATTTTAGCCACGCACCGAACAAACGGCGGATCGCCCGAAAACCGATCGAACGGTCGAAATTTCCCGAAACGGTGACGGTCGCATTATCGGCGGTCAGGAAACGCTGTTTGGCGTCGATCAGGTCCGGAAATACGATCTTCGAAACCGACGCCGTCGTCCCAAAAACCGGCCGGCCGTACGGAAACGTGCCGAAGAGCCGTTTCGAGATCGCCCGGTCGGCGACGTACGCCGGATCGGACTCAAGTTGTTTTAGCGATTCGAGCAGCGTGGTACGGAGTTTGGCGGTCGTTTCCTTGTCGATGTTCACGTTCGCGACGGCAACGGCGAGCGTCTCCATCATTTGCAGAAACGCCTCCGGTTTGCCCGTCGCCCTGATCTCAAGGTAATCATAGGTCGTCCGGACCTCAAGTCCGCCGCCAAGGTCGTCGCGAAAATACTCGCGTGCGGCGTCGGTCGGAAATACGTTTTCAGCGAGCATCTTCATTACGCCTTCTTTGCCCTGCGGGTCGAACGCGGCACCGGCGTGGACGCGGATCCTTATCGACACGTTTCCGGCTGAACTATCGGGCCACATTACTACCTTGAGGCCGTTGAGTAGCTTTTCCTGCCGCGGCTGGCCGGGCTGGGCATACGAGGCTCCGGCGAGTACGGTCGCTACGACGACAAATCTTAGGGCGTTATTGATGATCTTCATATTTATTAGCGGAAACTTCTGAATGCGGCGGTCAACTGTTTAGTTGCATTGAGCCGCCAAACGGTTGTCACCGCACGATCCTGTTCCGATAAAGCCAAGTAGAAATTTTAGATGCCGTTAGGCATCGCGTCAAACGAAACAGGCATCTATCAGTCTTGAAGCTTCCGTATTACCATATATTGCGGAAATTGTTGAAAAGTTGGTAAACTTACCGCAAGTTTCGCGGTATGATCACGTTTTAACATTACAGTATCTCCCGGAAGACGAGATGAGTGTGTTGAGAGGCGGAATACGATGAGTAAAATTGTAAAGTATTGCAGTAAGTGTGAGGAAAGCTTTGCCGAAAAGTTCGGGTTTTGTCCGACTTGCGGTGCGGCATTGCAGACGTTTGAGATGAAGCCCGTATCCGAGGCGATCGCCGAGGAATCTGCTCCAAAGGCTGAACCGGCGATCGCGGCGGTCGAGCCGCCGGCTCCGGTCATTGCGGCTCCGATCGTGATCGAACCGCCGCCGGTCGTCGCTGCTCCGGTACCGACACCCGTTATCGAGGTCAAGCCCGAGCCTGTCGTTCGGCCGATTCCCCTTGGAAAGGCGGCACCGGCACCCGTGCCGGCATGGCAGCAGGCAACCCCGGCGATTCCGGTGTATACCGCTGCAAAACCAGTCGACGCCGACCGCAAGCCGACGGCTACAAACTCTAACGTGGTAAAAGATGCCGACGGCGGATTTTACGTCACGGTTATCGAGGATAAAAATGTCGGCACCCGCAACGGCCTGCTCCTCGCAACTCTCGTCTTTGTGATCTGTGCGCTGACAACGGGCCTCGTTTACAACATTTTTAGCAAGGACCTCGATATCGGCGCGATCAATGGTGACGACCTGTTTAACGCAGTTATCGCCGAAACGACACCGATGACGGTCGAAGAAGAGAAGGTCAAAAAGGAAAAGGATGACGGCGGTGGCGGTGGAGGCGGCGGTAAAAATGAAAAAGATCCCGCGTCTCAGGGCGATATGGCCGACCAGTCCAAGACCCCGACGCGTCCGCCCGACGTAAATACGCCCAAGTCGGACACGCCGATGCTTCAGACGCCGACGACCGAAGGAACAATGAAGTTCCCGAAGATCTACGGCAAATGGGGCGATCCGAATGGCGTTCCAGGCAATTCTAACGGCGACGGCTCCGGCGGCGGTATCGGCAGCGGCCGTGGAACCGGCCAGGGCAATGGAAACGGTACCGGAGCCGGCAATGGCAATGGATCCGGTTTTGGGAATGGCAATGGTAATGGAAACGGCGACGGAAATGGCGACGGCGACGGTCTCGGCCAGCCTCCGCCAAAGGTAGCTGCCGTCACGTCACCGCTCAAGATCATTTCGAAACCGAGGGGTGCATACACCGATGCCGCGAGACAGAATGCCGCCCAGGGCACTGTCACATTAAAGATCACCTTTCTGGCGAGCGGCCAGATCGGATCGATATCGACGGTTAGTGGTATGTCCTACGGCTTAACCGAATCTGCCATTGCGGCCGCCCGCCAGATCAGGTTCGAACCGCAGAAGATCAACGGTATTCCGCAAACCGTGACTAAAACGTTTCAGTACAATTTCACCTTGTACTAAACAGAGTTGTTTGTTGAGTGTCTCTAGCGGGCCGGGATTTCCCCGGCCCGCTTTTCTTTTTGGGTTCGATCAAATAAAGACGACCGACTGTGAAGATGGGATCTCAAATCGCCGCCGGCAACGCATATTCTTGCACATCAGCATATCGTCGACACGGACCATATAGTCGCGAGATTTGGCAAACTGGGCACGCTCGTGCTCGTTCAGGTTACGCGGAGCCTGCTTCTTTTTCATTCGCTTGATCCAGCGGACGTCGTGATCGGCCCGCTCACGACAATGGGGGCAAGAGAAATTGGCTTTCTTGGTTTCCTGAGTCTCGTCAAAAATATCGCGTTCATGCATATCGTTATTGTAGCGCTTTGGCCGACATTTCCCTCAAATAACTAAAACTGAATATGCCCGTATCGTGGCTGTCAGCAAAGTGAAAGTTCAGTGCGTAACGGCCGACGATCGAGATATGCTTAAACGTTAGGCCGTCGGCCACATTCTCCTCCCGCAGGATCTTTTCACCGGTCCATTCGTTGACACAGGTCGCGCACGGGCAAGCACGCCTGAGCTGTGCCGCCGAATAGCGGGTCTCGAGGTCATCAGACCATTTGATCGAGATCTCGCTGTCCGATTCTTCGATAATTTGTAGCGGTTGGATCATAAAAAAAGTCCCAAGTCCCTCGATCAACGTTCAAAGTAGGCGGCTCCTAACTCAAATTCCAAAGATCAGGGATCCAATCTCAAAGATCATTCCCCCCGTTCAATATCGCCTCGATCTTTGCCGGTTCTATCCCATAGTGCGTCGCGTGATAGACGGGCTTGCCGTCTCTGATCACGAACGCCTGGGGCGATTGGTGGCGGTAGGCGGTCTTGTCGGCGACCGCATTTGAGAGATCGCGATGTTGCTGGATGACGATGACGTTTAGTTCGCCGTCGATGGCCGCCGCGTCCTCGAGCACGTGGGCACTGATCCCGCAACTGTTGCTGTGCTTAAAGATCGCGACCGGCTCACGTTGTGAACGCTCGAACAACGCGTCGAGCTGTCCGGCGGTCTCGATATACACTATTTTCGCTGGCATCAACTAATTCCCTGATATGCGGTCGGCGGCGGCGGGTCGTACGACTGTACTTCACTTCGCCCAAATATCCGGCGATACGCGACCGCCTGTGACATCAGTATGATCGGTACGGCGAGGTAAACGCCAATGCAGAAAACGAGGTATCCCGCCATCGCGACCAGCATCCCGACACCAAAAAGGCCAGCCATACCGCTAAGATTGTGCCACACGGCCCGGGCACTCAATTTCAGAGCTTCCACGCTGGTCAGTCCGCGTTCCGCCACCAGCGGAAATGCGAAAACGATCAGCGTGTGAAAACAGACCATTACGAAAGCGACCACAACTTCGACGGCGACCGTTCCGATCAGGAAAGGCATGAGTTCCTTTTCGCTCATCTTTTGCCCCGCGATCGCCATTCCGATGATCGGGATGTAGATCGCGAAAACGAGTACCAGGATCGGTGCCATTATCACGACGGACACGAGCAAACTCTTCCAAAAATAGTCAAAGCCCTTGAAAAGATGCTCAAACCCGATCTCCTGCCGGTCGATCACGCGAAACAAGACCAAAAACACGCCGCACATCATCGGCCCGATCAACACGACGGGAACCGCTCCGCCGATGAGCAGGCCGACGATCACGATCCCAAAGATCAGCCAAAACCGATCCTTCATCAATTCCCATGACTCTTTGAAGATCTCGATGGGCTTGATCTGGCCGGTGGTAAATTCAGCTTCCTGCATATCGGTCTGGACCTCCGTTCTAGTACTCAGTTATTACTTTGCCAAAAGACACGGCCCGGAGGCTAATCTTCCGGTTCGTAAATATTCTTCAAATAGTCGGTGACCATTCGGTCCGTCGAAAATTTGGGCGTCAACGTCGCCAAACTGTCTTTCATCCGGCATATCCATTCGACCGGTATCCCGTCCTGGTTCTGGGCGTAATATGACGGTACCAGCTCCTTTTCGAGCGTCGAATATAGTGCCTCAGCGTCGGCCGCGTCCATCTCGGCCTCGGACATGTCGCCGTCGAGGTCGCCGATCGAAAAGCCGTTCACGCCGTTGTAACCCTCGATCCACCATCCGTCGAGGATCGAAAAATTGAGTGCTCCGTTCATCGCCGCCTTCATTCCGCTGGTTCCGCTCGCCTCCATCGGACGACGCGGGACGTTCATCCAGACATCGACGCCCTGGACGAGATAGCGTGCGACCTCCTGGTCATAGTCCTCGATGAACACAGCACGTTTCTGCCAGTTTGATTCGTGATTGATGCTCATCAGTTGCTGCAGGATGGCTTTGGCCGTCCGGTCCTGCGGATGGGCCTTTCCGGCAAATACAAACTGGACCGGACGCTCGGCGTTGTCGACCAACTTGAGCATCCGCTCAAGGTCGGAGAACAGCAGATCCCACCGTTTGTACGCGGCGACGCGACGGGCAAACCCGATGGTCAGGATGTCAGGCGAAAACAGGTTGCTAGTATCTTCACGCTCATTGATGGTGTTGTGCGAGCCGGTCTCTTTCGAGTGTGTTCGATCGCGGATGTACGAGATCAGCAGGTTTTTGAGCGTGTAATGGGCATTCCAGATCTCGCCGTCCGGGATCGCATCGATGGCTTTTGCCCACGCGTCGGGGTCGCGAACGACCTCGTTCCAGTTCTTTCCAATGTGCTTTTCGTATATCGTCTGGATCGCCGGTGCGACCCACGTGGGAGCGTGAACGCCGTTCGTCACCGATGTTATCGGCACCGCTCCCGCGTCAGCAAGGTCAGGGAACATCTTGAGCCACAGGCCTCGCGAAACCTCGCCGTGCTTTTGGCTCACGCCGTTAGCCGAACGGCACATCCGCAGCGCAAGCGGCGTCATCCCAAAATACTCCGAGTCGTTGCTTTGGTCCGAACGTCCGAGGGCGAGAAACGCGTCGATCGTCAGGTCGAGGGAACCGATAAACTCGTGGCTGAAACAGGCCGAGAGAGCCTCCGGTGCAAAACTGTCATTTCCCGCCTCAACCGGAGTATGGGTCGTAAAAACACACTGAGCACGGACCGCCTCGACTGCGTTCGCAAATCGTTTGCCGGGGTTCTCGATCAGATATTCCCGCACCAGTTCGAGCGTCGAAAATGCCGCGTGACCTTCATTCAGATGAAATACGGTGGGAGCGATGCCGAGCTTTCGCAAAAGCCGGACGCCGCCCATCCCGAGTATCTTTTCCTGGACGATCCGCGTTTCGGTGTCTCCGCCGTAGAGATGCCCGGTGATCAGACGATCGACATAATGATTTTGCTCGACGTTTGTATCGAGCAGATAAAGCGAAATTCGGCCGACTCGTGCCAGCCAAGCCTGAGCGACGACCTCTCGGCCGCGGATCGCTACCGAAACCGTTACCCGCTCGCCGTTGACATCGTTTACCGGCAAGAGAGCCAATTCGGAATCGAAAATGTCATTATACGACTCTTCTTGCCAGCCCGTGTGGGCGATACGCTGGCGAAAATAGCCAAACCGATATAGCAGTCCGATCGCCGTCAGGGGCAGATTTAGATCGCTTGCCGATTTGAGATGGTCGCCCGCCAGTATGCCGAGACCGCCCGAGTAATTTGGCAGGGAATTGTGCACCCCGTACTCGGCACAGAAATAGGCGATCCGTGTCGATCGCAGAGCCTCGTTCGGGTCCACCGCCAGGTACTGGTTAAACTTTAGGTTAAATTGCTCGAGCCGGCTGACATACTCGGTGTCCGCGGCACGCTGCCATAGCCGCAGATCGCTGATCTCGTTGAGCATTACCCGCGGATTCTGCTCGCATTTGTCCCACAGGATCGGGTCGAGATCACGGAAAATACGGGTTCCCTCAGGGTTCCATGACCAATAGAAATTGGCGGACAGCGCAGTCAGCGGCTTCAGAGCCGGCGGAAGCTCACGGTTCAATTCGAAATAATCTGATGTATCAACGATGGGCGAAAGGCCGGTTGCTGGCTGCATAATACTTAGGGTCTGGTCCGAGATCTCCGTCAAAATATCGCCGTCCGAACTTTGTTGTCCATGCGAGCGAAGTAAGCGAAAACTATAAACTAATGAACGGCGAGTATCAAACTTTGGGGATTACTTTGATCGGTCGAAAACATCTAAATCACTATGTTTAATGAACATTGCGGCATCAGTTGCTGAAAAGAAAACTAGGCGAATATCGCTCACCGACGGATGCCGGGCCGCAGATGCGGTGATAGCGGCCGCCGCGACTTTTGCCGCTTCGTGTTTCGGATATCCGAACGCACCGGTCGAGATCGCCGGAAAAGCGATCGACGAGAGCCCATTGTCTGCCGCGATGGCGATCGAGTTTTCATAGCACTCGGCCAATAGCTCGGCGTCGCGGCCCTGATTCTGGCCATAGATCGGCCCGACCGTGTGAATGACGTGCTTTGCCGGCATATTGCCGCCGGTCGTGATGACCGCCTCGCCGGTCGGCAGGCCGTTTCGGTAATATTCCTCGCGGATCGATCGGCACTCATCGAGTATGCTTGGCCCGCCCGCTTTGTGTATCGCACCGTCTACGCCGCCGCCGCCGAGCAGCGTCCAATTCGCCGCGTTGACGATGGCGTCGACGTCCTCGAGAGTAATGTCGCCGACTTTTACTATTAGCCGGCCGTCCAAAAATTCTTTTGTCATACGACTGTTCTACTATCTATCGCATAGCCGACACAAGTCGGGGGGGCGATTCACTTTCGCCCTCCGTTTAGCTATAATCGGCAGTTTGCGATAAACCTTAATATGAAACTCAATATAATCCCTGTTAAATGGACCGATGAGGGCGTCGATATGCTCGACCAGCGTCTCTTGCCGACCGAAGAAAAATGGCTGATGCTCAAAACCGCTGGCGAGGTCGCGGCCGGCATCAAGGACATGGTCGTCCGCGGAGCACCCGCGATCGGGGTCTCGGCAGCGTATGGCATTGCTCTCGGGGCAAAGAATTTTGTCGGGACCACCGTCGCCGATCTCGAAGATGAGATCGAATTTGTCAGCGATACTCTCGGAAAAACCCGTCCGACCGCCGTCAACCTCTTCTGGGCGATCGACCGGATGAATCGTACATTCCAAAAGGCGAAGTCCGACGGCAAGACCGTCAGCGAGATCAAGCAGATCCTGGTCGACGACGCCAAGGCGATTCACGAAGAGGACATCGAATCGCAGCGTCTGATCGCTCAATTTGGCGGCGAATTGCTCGCCGATAATGACACGGTTTTGACGCACTGCAACGCCGGAGCATTGGCAACGGGCGGCGTGTGGGGCACCGCACTCGGAGTCATCCGCGGAGCGGTCGATCAGGGCAAAACGATCTCGGTCATTGCCGACGAAACGCGTCCGTACCTGCAGGGTGCACGCCTGACCGCTTGGGAGTTGCTAGAAGACGACATCCCCGTCACGCTCATCACCGACAACATGAGCGGCCACATTATGAAACGCGGCGACATTCAGGCCGTCGTCGTCGGTTCCGACCGCATCGCTGCCAATGGCGACGTCGCCAACAAGATCGGCACATACATGGTCGCCGTCCTCGCCAAACGCCACGGCATCCCGTTCTACGTCGCCGCCCCGCTCTCGACCGTCGATCTCATGTGCCCGACCGGCGACCAGATCCCGATCGAGGAACGCGGGCCCGACGAGGTCACCCACGTCAAAGGCCACCAGCTCGCCCCCGAGGGCGTCCGGATAACCAATTACGCCTTCGACGTCACCCCAAACGACCTCGTCACCGCCATCATCACCGAAAAAGGCGTCGCACGGGCACCGTACATCGACAGTCTCAGGAAACAGTTTGAAAGCTAAAAAGCTCAAAAACGGTTGCGGCATTGTGGTAAAATCTCGTGTATGGAGAACTCTGTCGAAAAGTTTGAGATCATCGGCGAACTACAGGAGTTTGGCGAGCGAGCTTTTATTCATAAGGTAAAAGAACGCAAGCCGGGCATTACTCCCGAAGAGCTTCGTATAGAGGTCAACCGTTGGTATCGGATCCGTCCGGGAGCTGAAAACGGCGACGGCCCCGGACGCGTCGTCGATCCGTCACGCTTTCGATAGCTAAGCCTGGTTTATCAAAAACATTCACGCACATTTGATGGCCGTTGCACCGCCCCTTCAAAAGATCGGGGTGAGGTTTGCCGTTGTCGGCGGCATAGCGGTTTCGTTTCGTACGGTCGAGCGGTTTACTAAAGACGTGGATATCGCGGTCGCTGTCGAAAACGACGCTGAGGCCGAAACGGCCATACATGCCATAAGTCAGTCGGGCTATTTCGTCGATACGGTTTTGGAGCAGTCGGCCGTTGATCGTCTCTCAACGGTGAGGATGGTTCCATTCGGTGATAAACAAATGTTTGTCGATCTGCTGTTCGCGTCCTCCGGAATAGAGTCCGAGGTTGTCTCGTCGGCAACCACAGCCGAAATAGCTCCCGGTCTAATAGTTTCCATCGCAACGATTCCATCGCTCATTGCTCTCAAGATTTTATCCGCCGACTGGAAACGGCGTCCTCAGGACGTCCTCGATCTCCAGCAGCTTATCTCATCGACATTAGAAACTGACATTGCGGAAGCTCGCCAATTGCTCGACCTGATAACCACGCGCGGCTTTAACCGAAACAAAGACCTCCAAAAAGACCTCGACGGCTATGTTGAGCAGTTTAGGGACTAGAATTCGTTGCTTCCTTCCGTCGAATGCGACTTTGCCGGTGTAAAAGTTATCCAACTAGCGCCTGACGGCATAGTCGTTCTATTATTTCATTTTTTCGAGATCCGCCTTATTCCACGATCTGTTATTAAAATAGTAAATCCTTCGACCCGGTTTGAGTTCGACGCCGAGTGGATCGTCAACCGACACCCCGTAGCTGCCGCGGCAGAGTGGTTCTATCCAGTCGTTGCCGTTTCGGAGATAGGTTTTGATCTTTGCCTCGTCGGCACCCATTTGAAATGCCATCGGGACTGCCTCGTCGACCGGGAAATCGTTGAACCACGCATCGCCCGTGCACCACGATGCCAGTGAGGTCATCGTCAGCGGCGTTTCCGCCGGGATCTCTTTTCGCAGCAGCGTCATGAGCGAGCGGTAGAATCCTCGTTCCGATTTGACCGCGTCAAAATCGATCTGGACGGCCCTCACTTGGGGCAGTTCCAGCGTCTTTTTGATAAGCGATACCGTCTTCGCGGCCATTTCAGGCGTAAATTCCGGCCGTTTGGTACCGTCCTTATTAGTCTCGATCCGCGTAACCGCGATAACGTAGGTGTCGGGTGCGACATCGAGCGGTTGCCGGCGTTGCTTTGGCGTCACCCGATCGCTTTCGAGAAAGACCGTCTGAGCCAGAAACGCAACGCCATACTCCTTTGGGCTAAGAAATCGGAGATCCTCGGGCCGCTCCCACGCCCAGATGATCTTGTTCGGCATCTGTGCCGATAATCTCGGATCGACCTGATGCTTGGCCCCGCACGCTATCAACAGTGCAACGAGCAAGATGGCGGAAGCACGACCCGTACGGAGCGTGCCAAACCTCCGCATAAATCTGAAGGCAGAAACACGACCCGTAGGGAGTGTGCCCAACTTTCCCATAGACCGGAAATTCGAAATGTAATACCGCATCTAGTTCATTTTCAGCGTTAATAGAATACCACGCGGCACCCGCCCTATCGGTCGTGTTTCGGCCTGTGGTTTGATATACTTTTCCTCGACTGAATAGCCATTCATTTGCCTAAATATATGATCGAACGCGAACAAATCGAGATGGATGTGGTATTTGTCGGGGCGGGCCCGGCAAATCTGGCGGCGGCTTTGCACCTCAAGAGCGAGATCGCCAAGCACGATGAGATGGTCGAAAAGGGGTTTAAGCAATCCAAAAAGATCGGCGAGATCGAGATCGCCATTGTCGAAAAAGGCCCGTTTGTCGGTGCACATATTTTGTCGGGCGGCGTTATGGACCCAATAGCGATCCGCGAATTGATGCCCGATTTTTTGGCTGAGGGATTCCCGGTCGATACTGTCGTGACCGAGGATGCGTTTTGGTATCTGATGGAAAATCGCGGCATCAATTCCCCGATCGTGCCGCCGCCGCTGAAAAACAAGGGCAAATACATCGTCAGCCTGAGCAAGATCTGCGAGTGGCTGGGCGAAAAGTGTGAGGAAGCCGGGATCAACATTTTCCCCGAGTTTCCGGCCGCCGAGGTGCTTTACGATGACAATGATGCTGTCATCGGCATCCGCACCGGCGACAAGGGCATCGACAAGGAAGGCA
>JAYVUD010000070.1:0-9165 GCA_043788335.1 Chloracidobacterium sp.
CCCTCCTTCGTAAGGAGGGGAGCTTTTTATTGACTTTGTTCCCATCGGCACCGTTCCGAACGAGTCCTTTAGCCGCAGTTTCATCAGGCCGGTTTCTCCAGCTTGAAGTTTGTCGTTACTCCCGGATATTTCGATGTTTGCGTCGGGTCTGGACGTCGAAGCGGCGTCCATGCGGACAGGAGTGTCGGAGCTCCGGCGTGAGATTTGTCGTTACTCCTGGGTATTTCGATGTTTGCGTCGGGTCTGGACGGCGAAGCGGCGTCCATGCGGACAGGAGTGTCCGCGCTCCGGCGCGGCGATGTTCGGACGAAGACTCGTCCGTGATCTACTCCGGCAGACTCTTTAGATCATCGCCGTGGTAGAGTGTGTTCAGGCGATTCTCCATTTTCAGAGAATTTACACCTAACAGGAACTTGTTGGCAATCTATTCGTCGAGCCGGGCGATGATCTCGGCGGGGAGCAGGGCCTTTGCTTTCTCGTAGGCGGCCGGGTCGGACAGCTTGAGCAAGGCATAGTCAGCGACGAAAATTTGTAGGACCTTGTCGGCCGCCTCCTTAGCGGCGGCAATCTTTTCGTCAGGGATATTCTCATCTACCGAAGGGATTACGTACATGCTGTCCTCCAAATGAAAATAGTTGTTCGAGAACCTGTCGCAGTGCTTCGGAAAGCGACACGACAGAAAATCACAATAGCAGTATACACAAACTTTTGTAAAGCGTTCGTGCGCTAGAGCACGGAGCGGCCGCGGATGAAAAACGCCGGATCTCTCATATACCGCCGAAGGTAATGCACGTAGTTACATATAGTTGCCGTCTTAAAAGCGTCAATATCTCGTCAGAACCACCTTTATACAGAGGAACGCGATTCGACGCAAAACTCTGGTACTAAAGGCGGTTTTCGCCAAGTCAAAGCCGGTTCGAGGGTTTCGGCAAATATTGAACCTATGTGTGTTTGCACTCTTAACGATTTAGGAGTACGCTACAGGCGTTTATTCCGTCATTTCTTCATCAATAACGAGCGAGGTAACCCGATGGAACCGAAGGTAAAGGCTACGTTGGTCGAATCAAAAGGAAATCATCTGCTTGCTGCGCTCCCGGACGAGGAGTTTGAGCGGGTCAACGCCAAATTAGAGTCAGTATCGCTTAAGCTGGGCCACGTGCTGTACGAGTCGGGCGATCGGATGTCGCACATTTATTTTCCGACTACGGTGATCATATCTCTGCTCTACGTAATGGAAATCGGCGGAACCGCCGAGATCGGCATCGCCGGCAACGGGGGTATGATCGGCATCGCCCTGTTTATGGGAGGTGAAACGACCTCAAGCCGTGCGATCGTGCAAAGCTCGGGCAACGCAGTTCGGATGACGAAGGCCGATCTGATGGTCGAGTTCAAACGCGGCGGGATATTTCAAGATATCCTGCTGCGTTACACACAAGCATTGATGACGCAGATCTCGCAAACGGCGGTCTGCAATCGTCTCCACTCCATCGAGCAGCAGCTATGCCGTTGGCTGCTGATCAATCACGACCAACTTCCGGCGGACAAACTGGTGATGACCCACGACCTGATCGCAAACATGCTCGGTGTTCGCCGCGAGGGTGTCACGCACGCGGCCGGAATACTTCAGAATCAGGGAGTTATTCAGTATTCGCGTGGCGTCGTAAATATCCTGGACCGCAAAGGGCTAGAGCGAATAGCCTGCGAATGTTACCAAGTCGTCTCGAACGAATATGACCGTCTGCTAGGCGACTACGTTCGAAAAAATAAACGCCTGGTCTAGTCGTCCTTGACCTAACCTGTGGTCTGCGGATGGTCGATGGTTAACGGTCAGTAAGGAAGATCTCACCACAAATCTTCGCGACGAACCAAAAAATAGACAACAGAAAGTGCAAAATGCAAGTCGTGTCCGGGCGGGCAGTGAGTAACGTTTCTTTGCTCATGGAGTATTGCATACGACGTTTTGCCGTGAGGGGAGCACCGGAAGGTAGGATCTCTCAGCCTACGTGCACCGTGGGAGCACATAGTCGGGGACGCCGGGTTCGTCGACAAACCTATTTTCGCGCGGTTGTTTTCGGTTTTTCAACCGCTGGAGACGGTGGAACAAAATGGCTATAGGCTCCCGGATAAAAAATACGGAGGTAGTCCAACACGTCATTTAGGAGCTGACAGGCCGTCGGAACTTCGTGATTCGGCTCGCCCGTAGGGTAGTCAATCAAGTGACTGGCGACACGTTGAGACATGGTGAGGTCAGTCGATTTCATACAACGATAATATGCGTGTCGGGAATGCCTGTATGTACGTTTTCCCACCAAGCCCGCCTAAGCAGACGAGATAGCCTATTTATTTATTAATTTTTCTCTTACGGCAGGGGTGGCTAGTGACATTCTCGTCAAAATGGAGATCTGTCTGTCCCAACGGCCATAAGGACACTCGACCAATTTTAGTCGAGTGCGACGAGCTTCGGTCAGTGTTGATCGTCGTCGCCGTGATCGTGGCCGTGTTCGTGAAAGCGGTGGATGTGGGCGTGTGAGTGCAATTCGCCGTCGACGTGGTGATGGCGGTGAGCGTGGACGAGGTTTGTGCTTTCGAGCAGGGCGGTGTCGGCGAGGATAGCGGCGGGCAGTCCCTCACCGACGAGGCGGCCGTTTTGGAAAACCAGGCAGTAGTCGGCGATGTCTTCGATAATGTCGAGGTCGTGGGTGGCGGTGATCACGGTGCGGGCGGGCCCGGACGTGTCGGCGAGAAAATCGATGACCTGACCTCGGCTTTTGGGGTCGAGAGCGGCGGTCGGCTCGTCCATCAGGAGGACTTCGGGTTCGAGGATCAGCACGGAGGCGAGAGCAACACGCTTTTTCTCGCCGCCTGACAGACGATGTGGCGAACGGTCCTTGAGATGCGTTATCTCAAGGTCGTCCATCGTGGCGGCGACGCGGCGGCGGATCTCGTCCCGCTCCCAGCGAAGCTGCAGCGGGCCGAACGCGACCTCGTCAAACACCGTCGGGTTGAAAAGCTGGACGTCCGGATTTTGGAAAACGAGAGCTACGCGGCGACGGAACGCAAAGGCGAATTCCTCGTTATCCAACGCCGCCTCGGTCAGCGGTTCGCCAAACGCCGTGACCGTGCCCTTGTCGGGGAAGTAGAGGCCGTCGAGCATCCTCAGCAGCGTCGATTTGCCGGAACCGTTGGCACCGAGAACCGCGATTCGACGCCCCGCGGGAATCGACAGCGAGAGATCATTAAGCGCCGTGATGTCGTCGTAGCGAAATGTCACCCCGACGAGTTCGAACGCGTTGTTTGTTGTTGCCAATTCCATCGTCTATCTCAAATTAAATAGGGCCTGCAGAGCGTCCTGCCGCCCAAGCCAAAACGCTGCCGCCGCAAGTGCCGCAAACGCCGCCAACGCGAGCCAATCGCGCGTCTGCATTTCAAATTCGTCCAGAACGTAGACCTCGCCGCGAAATCCGCGCGATTGCATCGTTAGGAACACCTCGTGATGCAGGTGAAAGCTTTTGGTCAGCAACACGCCGATGCCGCCGGCGGCGATGCGTCGGCGTTCGGGACCGTCGAGCGTTCCGACGAGACGGCTGCGGCGTGCCTCGAACATATCGCGGGCCGTCTCAAGGATGACAAAAATATACCGGTACGTCATGCCGAGAATTACCACGAAAACAACCGGTACGTGCAGAACCCGAAGTCCCTTGAGCACGTTGGTCCAACTGGTGCAGAGCACGAGCAGCACCGAGAGCGTCGCCGTCGCCTCGACCCGTGAGATCAGGTACAGGGCACTGGTAATGCCCTGCGACGTGATGATCCAGCCGAGAAAGGGAACCCGTGCGACGGGCTCGCCCGCGGTGATAAATATGACCGGCACGGCGATCGCCCCGGTAAAAAGAAAGGCACTGAGCCAGACGCCCTTAGCAAGCGAGCCGATCGGCACACGGGATAATACAGCGAGCACGATCGCGACAGCCAGGATCGCGAGTATCGTGACCAAATTTCGCGCCGTTGTCACCGTTACGACCAGCGCAAAAAGGCCGACGATCTTGATACGTGGGTCGATACGCTGGAGCAGGCCGTCGGCCCGGGCGATCTCCTCGGCGAACAGAGCGTGCTCGGTCTTGTCGACAAGGCCGGCGAGCGTCCGTTCGAGAAATGAACCGCTGCGGCGGCGAGTCTTTTTTGGGATCGGTTTACTCAAGCGGTTTCGGGTCGGTCAGGGTTTCCTGCCGGCGACCGAATAGCCAGCCGGTGAGCATTGTGAGCAAGATTATTAACCCCGAGCCGAACATCGCCGACAGGGCGTAACCGAGTGTTGGGCTCGTCAGAAACGCGGGTGCGTAATCGGGAACCGGTGCTTTCCAGACCTCGGCGAGGCGAGCGAGGCCCTCGGGCGGCGCGGTCGGCGGCGTTTGGTTTCGCGAAGCAGCGGCGATAGCGTCGCGGTTCGCCGGGTCGGCAAAATCGCTGGCGGCCCACTCGCCCCACGCGGTTCCGGCGGCCAAAAGCCCGAGCGGCGTCAATATCATCAACACCGCGAGCCCGATCCACAGCGGTCGCATCGACCGCGGCCCGACAGCGTCCGTATCAGCGTCCGGTGCGCCGGGAGCGGTCAATTTCAATAATGACGGATCGGAACGCTGGAGGTAGGCGACAACGCCGCCGGCCGTGATGAGCTCGGCAAAGCCGGCGACGGTCAGATGCCCGATCATCATCGCCGGAATGGCGATGCTCAGGCCGTATGGAGCATAGAGCGGTGCACCGCTTGCGTCGTGAAACAGCATCGGTTGGATACCAAATTCGATACTCGCAACAAACGCCGCGGCGTTGATCGCGGCATAACCGGCGAGTCCCGCGGCAAACACCCGGCGGGCCGACCTGATCTCTGCTCCGCTCGCGATGAGACGGTACACCGCCGTCGCCACCAGCGAACCGACGATCGCCATATTAAACGAATTTGCCCCAAAAGCCGTGATGCCGCCGTCGCCAAAAAACAGGGCCTGGATCAGCAGAGCGACCGAAACCGCCAGCATCGACCCCCACGGCCCGAGGACGATCGCCGCGATCCCGACTCCGACCGCGTGGCCCGTCGTGCCGCCGGGCAAAGGGATGTTAAACATCATTATGACGAACGAGAACGCCGCAAAAACCGACAGCAGCGGCACCATACGCGTATTCAGCAGACGCTTGACGCGGCGTAGAGCGATCGCCCAAAAGGGAACTGCGGCGACGTAGAGCACCGCACAAGTTTCCGGACTGAGGTAGCCATCAGGTATGTGCATCTGTCGAAAATCTCTAACTTATTATCGTACACTATACGTTCGAAATTTTCTCCGAAGAGCGATTCAATCGATCCGGGAAGGTCGTACTTCCTTAAATGAGGAAAAGTGAGATTCCTAAAGCATTTGTCACACATTCCGCCCGAGAGCCTGAGATTGGGGCGGTTGTGGAACGAGCCGGAGAGGTTAATCGACTGGTCGACGGCGATATCGGCGGCGCGAATGGTCTCTAGTCCGCGGCACAATTACCGAGGATCGTTTCGAAGACCGAACGGATGCCAAGGCGATGAATCGTCAGGATCTGATTCAAGGCGTCGGTCGAGTCAATATTCATTCGCTCGACGATCGTCGACATCGCGGTCGGATTAGCGAACGGAATGCGGGTCGTGCGTCCGACGGTGAGGCGCAAATTGTGGTCGAGTTCTGAGAGAAATGCGTAGCCGCCGGACAACTGTTCGAATTGCACGTCGGTCAGCGAGCCAGCCGCGTGGAGCCGTGCCAGCACCGTCAGAGTCGAACGGTCCGCACCGGCGTCCGGAATATCGTCGCGAAGCTGCAGGAAACGCATCGCGAAATAGACGTCGAGCATGCCGCCGGAACCGTATTTGATGTCAACGTCGGTTCCACGCCGGCTGCGGGCCCGGTCCATTTCGAGTGCCAAGCGGATCCGGCGAGTCTCGGAGGCCAAGAGTGCCGGAGCGACCGCGGACGAACGATCGTGGATGACGCGGCGGGTCTGTTGCTCGACCTTTAGGCCGAGAGCGAGATCGCCGCCGACGGCACGAAGCTTTACAAACGCTAGCATTTCCCATATCTCAGCCGTTTCGCGAATGTAGGCAGTAAAGGCATCGGCGGACGTGACGATCATTCCCTTTGAGCCGTATGGCCGAAGCCGGAGATCGACGCGGTAGAGCGATCCGTCGCGTGTCATCGACGAGAGTGTCGTTACGAAGACCTCGGCGGCACGGCTATAAAATTCGGGTCGGGTGACGTCGTCAGGAACGGGGCACGTGTCGTCGTAAACCAGTATCAGGTCGAGATCCGAATCGTAGTCGAGGCCGCGGCCGCCAAGTTTGCCGAGAGCGAGGACAGCGAGGTGGATCTCATCGAGCTTTACGCCGTATTTTGCCGAGAGCTCGCGGCGAACGATCAGCAACGCGGCGGTGATACTCGCCTCGGCGAGCATCGTCTGCCGTCGCTTGACCTCGCGGATCGGAATTTTGTCGAAGACGTCGGAAACGACGATCGCGAGCAGATGACGTGACCACGTCTGCCGGATCGCCGACAGCCGGGCACCGAAATCACGTTTGCTTTCGACGGCAGCGATCATTGATGCGTCGTAGTCGGGTTCGCGGAGATCGGCATGCGGATCGGGCAGTTCGGCGGCAAGCTGCGGGTTAGCCGCGAGCATCGCGGCAAAGCGCGGCGACACCGCGGTCAGGCGGTCGAGCACGTTCATTTCGCGATCGGTCGCGGCAAACTCAACGTCTGACTTTTCAATCGAAGCCATCACCTGCGAACGCGTGCGGTAGTGGACGGTCGGAGGTTCGAGGTTGGCTCCGGATTCGATCTCGGCGACAACGAGTTCGCCAAAAACACGAGAAAATATGCGAGCGACATTGTCGGTGTGCACGGTGAGCCCGCTCTCGAAATCGCCGCCGGCCGCAAACGTCATCCGCCGGGCAAGAAGGCGGCGTTTCTCCGGGTCGGTGTGCACGGTGTGGGTCTGGATACCGTTTTCCATTTGCAGAACATGCTCGCAATGGCGGAGAAATTCGTACGCAGACGAGAGTTCTGACAATTCCGTCTCGGTCAGGTGCCTGCGATCGGCGAGCCGCGCGAGGCTGATGAGCGTGTGAGGGCTACGGAGCCATTGGTCTTCGCCGCCGTACGCCAGCTGCAATGCTTGGGCGAGAAACTCGATCTCACGGATGCCGCCGCGGCCGAGTTTGACGTTAAATCCGCGACTCTCGAGGTTTTCGCGATCGATCTTTTCCTTCGAAAGGCGGACATTGCGAAGTGCGTCCTCGACCGACTCGCCTGACTCGAACACGAGCGGCTCGACCGCGGCGAAGAAATCCGAAAATAGTTCGATCTCGCCCGCGCACCCGCGGGAACGGATGAGAACCTGCCGTTCCCATGCCCTCGCCTCGGTGCGGTGATAGCGGACGGTGTCGGCGACGGACATCGTTAGGGCACCGAGCGATCCGTGTGGACGCAGGCGTAGATCGACGCGATATGCGGCACCCTCGCCGGTCTGTTGGCCGACGAGTTTGGTCGTGAATTCGGCGACTTTTACGAAATATTCGCGGTTTGTCACGCTGCCACGCGTTCCCGTGCCGGACGTCGTGCCTTCGTTTGAATAGAGGAAGAGCAGGTCGATATCGGACGAGTAATTCAACTCGCGGGAGCCGAGTTTCCCGAGTGCGACAATACAGATGCGTGCCGGCCGCGAACGGCCTTTTTCGTCGGTCTCCTGCGGCAAGCCGAATCGGTTGTCCATCTCGCGACGCGCGAGCTTTAAGGCTGATTCGAGGATAGCGTCGGCGAGGTTTGAGATCTCGTCTGTGATCTCGGCGATCGTCGCCAGACGCCGGATGTCGCGAAGATATATGCGGAGCAATTCGCGGCGGCGAAAGCGGGCGAAGAGGACCTGCGGATCGAGTTGCGAATGCGTCAATGAAAACCGGGCGAGCGACTCGAGCAATTCATCCTTGCCGCGAACGCCGGAATCTCGTCGTTTGCGGCCCACCCACGAGAGATAGTCGGGATTTTGCAGCAACGTCATCGCAAGCAGCGGACTATACGCCGCGAGAGTCACGACATCCGAGAGTAACCCCTTATCCTTGCATAGTTTTGCGTACGCGGACGGGTGCGATTCGGCAAGTTGGCCGAGAAAACGTCCGGCGGCCTCGGGGTCGGGCAGGCCGCTAATTAGATGGTCGTGAATATTCATCTGCGATAACGACGGGTGTCAACGTTGTACTTCTTTATCTTATAGCCAAGTATCCGCTCGGTCGAATCGAGCATCTTTGCCGCCTTGGCGACATTGCCGCGAGTCGATTTGAGCGTGTCTTGAATGAGGTCGCGTTCAAACGCCTCGACGGCGGATGTGAGCGTGACGCGAGTTTCGGTTCCGCTGATCTCTGCGGTCTGAAGAGTTGGCGGCAGGTGATGGCCGTGGATCACGTTAGAATCGCAAACGATCACGGCTCGCTCGATGACATTTTCGAGTTCGCGGACGTTGCCGGGGAAGTGGTACGCCGTCAGCATATCGATCGCCGGAGTCGATATGCGGCGGACTCGCTTTTGATGTTCGCGTTCGTATTTCTCCAGAAAATGCTCGGCAAGCAGCAGAATGTCCGATTTTCGCTCGCGAAGCGGCGGCAGAAAGATAGTAAAGGCATTGAGCCTGTAATAGAGATCATCGCGAAAAGCACCGTGCGAGATCTCGCGTTCGAGGTCCTTTTTCGTCGACGTAACCAAGCGGATGTTGATGCGGACCGTTTCGCTACGGTCGGGGCGTTCAAATTCGCGATCTTCGATGATCCGCAGCAACTTTGCTTGCGTATCCACAGGAACGTCGCCGATCTCATCGAGAAATAGGGTGCCGCCGTCCGCCTCTTCAACGCGGCCTCGGTGTTTTTCGGTGCCATCGCCGAAAAGTTCGCGCTCGAACAGTGCCGCGGGCAGTGCAGAGCAATTTACGACGACGAACGGACGTTTTGATCGCAAACTGTTGTAGTGAATGGCATTGGCGATCAGACCTTTGCCCGTTCCGCTCTCGCCGCGGACGAGGACGGTGGCGTTTGAATGGGCGACCTGCGTGACCAGGTCAAAGACCTGCCGCATGGGGCTCGAATTGCCGATAAGGTTGTGAAAATCGTAT
>JAYVUD010000071.1:0-3880 GCA_043788335.1 Chloracidobacterium sp.
CTAATGCCCGAAGTGATGGGCAGCGGTGTCGCGATCGCCGATTTCAATCGCGATGGGGCACCCGACATTATCATGGTCAATAGTGGTGCGATCGGTGCCGACGCACGCCCCGAAAACGCGCGAACACGGCTCTACATCAACGACGGCAAGGGAAATTTTACGGACAAGACCGACGAGTGGAACCTGACGAGCGTCGGTTACGGAATGGGCGTCGCCGTTGGCGATATCGACAACGATGGCTGGACTGACGTCTTTCTGAGTTCATTTGACGGAAATAATCGCCTGCTCCGGAACACGGGCACCAAATTTGAGGATATTACGACAGGATCGGGCATCAAATCCGACGGCAAATGGGCCACAAGTGCCGGCTTTCTCGACATCGACAACGACGGCCGGCTCGACCTCTACATCGCCCGCTACATCGACTACACCACGGAAAACGTCCAGCCGACTTTTCACAACAAGCTGCCTGTATATTCGACGCCGATACTCTATAAGGCGGTTGCAGACCAGATATGGCATAACAACGGCAACGGTAAATTTACCGAGATCGGAGCCGCGTCGGGTATCGCCGCGTCGCCGAAAAAAGGCCTCGCTCTCGCCATCGGCGATATCAACAAGGACGGGAACGAGGATGTTTACGTCGCAAACGATTCCGGCCCAAACCAGCTCTGGTTGGGCGACGGCCGCGGGAAATTCAAGGATGTAGCTCAGCTTTCGGGATGTGCCTATAGCGAGGTCGGTCGTGAACAGGCAAATATGGGTGCAGATTTTTCGGATATCGACGGCGACGGACTGATCGACATCGCCGATACGACGTTTCAGACCGAAGCAACGGCCGTCTACCGACAACGTGAGCCGATGCTGTTTGAGGACGTGACCGAAGTGGCCGGCGTCGGAATGAGTTCGCGAGGGAGACTGAAATTTGGCATCGATTTCTTCGACGCGGACAACGACGGCGATGAGGATCTGATGATCGCGAACGGGCATATTGAAGACAACATCGAACAAAACTCCGAATCGGTTACCTTTGCCCAGCAAAATTCGCTTTACGAAAACCTCGGTAACGGAAGATTTGCAGATATCAGCAACACGGCCGGTAACGCCCTGCTCGACAAACAGGTCAGCCGCGGCCTGGCGACGGCCGACCTCAACGGCGATGGATTGCTCGACTTTGTCGTAAATAATAACGGCGGCACCGGGCAGATCGGATTTAACCGAACGAGTGACGCAGGCAACTTCGTCATTCTCTGGCTCGAAGGTGACCGGTCAAACCGAAGTGCGATCGGTGCACGCGTCGTCGCCCGCATCGGAGACCGAACTATCGAGCGGCAAGTGATGGGTGCCCAGAGCTATCTTTCGGTCAGTGATCTTCGGCTTCATTTCGGCCTCGGAAAACGTGAGAAGGTAGATGAATTGACGATATTCTGGCCCGACGGCGGCCGGCAGACTATCAAGGATCTGATCGGCAGCAAGTTCTACTACCTGCGGCAGGGCAGCGACCCGTTGCCGTTTATTCCGGGCGAGAAACAGATAAGGTGATTGCCGGACCTCTTCGACTATTTGACCTAATGCCCATGAAAGCGAAATTTGTCCTATTTCTCTGCCTGCTGGCCTTCCCGAGTTGCCGCTCGCCGGCGCTGACCTCGGCGGGTGACGTTTCGGCCGCCTTACGCTCGTTCTATGTCGGGCTGGCCGCGATGCAGGTTTCGGACGATCAGAGAGCGGGAAAGGAACTGACGCATGCCGCCGAACTCGAGCCCGATGAACCGGCAACGTGGGCAAATCTCGGGATCCTTCAGATGCGTCAAAAGGACTATGACTCGTCGGGACGGTCTCTTGAAAAAGCCAGAACGCTCGTTCCCGATAACGGCCAAGTACTCCGAAACCTATACATTCTCGACACACAAACGGGCGATTTTGACTCGGGTGTCGTCAAATTGAAGAAAGCGGTCAAGGTCAACCCGAGCGACGTGCGATCCCTTTTTGCCCTTGCCCGCGAATTTGAACGTCAAAACAACGACGCCGAGGCCCTCACGGCTTACGAACAGGTCGGTCAAATTAAACCGGAAAATTTGGCGATAAAGATCGAGGTCGCCCGAGTGCTTGCCAAACAGGGTGAAACAGAAAAACTGAAAGCCGTTTTTGTCGGAGTTGCCGAAAGAGCCTCGGCGTGGGAACCGGAAATTCAACAACAGTTTCAGACGCTGCAATCCGCCGCGGCAAGCGGAAATGTCCGTGAAGTCGCGCAGAACATTGCGTTTTTTCGCAATGTACTTCTCCGTTTGCCTGCGTTTCGGGCCGAGATCGCCGATGTCCGCTTCGACGACACGATCGTCGGCGAACCTTTCATTAAACCGCTAAAACTGCCGACACCTGATTTTTCGCCCGCTCCCCTCGACGAACAACTCAAATTCGCACCGCGACCGCTGTCGACCGAACGTGCCCGCTGGTGCAGAGCCGTCTACCTCGATGGTGACGCTGCTACCGTCGCCGCATGGGCCGACGCCAAGGCGGTCCACGTAGGCGAAAACACGTTGCCTGTCGCCATGTCAAATGACATCCAGACGCTCGATATCGACTACAACTTTAAGAATGATCTCGTCATTGTCGGCGAAAAAGGCGTTCGGCTTTTCGACGATAAATTTCAGGATATTTCGACGGCGACCAGGATTCCGGCGTCGATCCGTGGACGCAAATACCTAAAAGCATTTACGTTCGATGTCGAGGCTGACGGCGATCTGGATCTAATTTTGGCGCCTGAGAACGGGCCGCCGGTCGTCTTGCGAAACAACTCCGACGGAACGTTCAGCGAGGTCAAATTATTCACGGATATCGACGGGCTCGTTGATCTTGCATCCGGTGACATCGACGAGGACGGCGATGCGGACGTAGCCACCCTCGATTCGAAAGGCACGCTGCGTATCTATCAAAATGAACGCGGCGGCCAATTTACGATCCGAAAGGCACCGATCGATGGTCGGGTTAATAAGTTGATGATCGCCGCATCCAGCGCGAACGCCAAGCTTCATCTGATCTTATGGCTGGCGGACCTAAAGTTTATAAGTGTGGCGGACCGGGATAATGGCGGCGGTTGGTCGATCGACGAGATCAGGCCGCCGCATCAAGCTGCGTTTCTCGATTCGACAACGGTTCGAACTGAGACGTGGGTGGCCGCCGATCTCGATAATAACGGTTCAGTCGACCTGATTCTCTCAGGCATGGTATGGCTCGCTGCTAACGACGATGCGTACCTGGCCGGAGCCGGTAATAGTTCGGACGGCACGAGCCTCTCATCGTTGAACTGTCGTTTTAGTTCCGCTGCCGATCTCAACGGCGATGGCAGACTCGATCTTGTCGGCATCGATGCCGTCGGTCACCCGACGATCTTCATTAACTCCGGCTCAAAAAATTACGGCTGGCAGACGATCAGGCCGCGTTCGGCAAAAGCTGACGGCGACCAACGGATCAATTCTTTTGGGATCGGCGGCGAAATCGAGATCCGCACGGGCATTCAGCCTCAAAAGCGCGTCGTCGATTCCCCGCAGGTTCATTTTGGGCTGGGGGAGCAGACAAGTATCGACGTAATGAGGGTCGTCTGGGGAAATGGCTATGTCCAGGCCGAATTCGATCTAGATCGTGACAAATCGGTGATCGCCCAGCAGCGCCTCAAGGGTTCGTGCCCGCACTTGTTTACGTGGAACGGTGATCGATTTCGGATGGTCAAGGACGCTCCGCCGTGGAGCCCGGCTCTCGGCCTGAAGATCAACGCACAGGACACCTACGGCGTGCTCGCTACCGAGGAATGGTTCAAGATACCGGGCGACATGCTCAAGCCGAAAGACGGCGTCTATGAACTGCGTATCACGGGCGAGTATTG
>JAYVUD010000072.1:0-2428 GCA_043788335.1 Chloracidobacterium sp.
GACGACGCTCGCTGAATATCAGAAATACATTGAAAAGGACAAAGCCCTCGAACGCCGTTTCCAGCAGGTCTATGTCGGCGAACCGACGGTCGAGGATACGATCGCGATCCTTCGTGGGTTGAAAGAAAGGTACGAGGTGCATCACGGTGTCCGTATTAAAGACGCCGCGATCGTCGCCGCTGCAACGCTTTCAAACCGCTACATTACCGACCGTTTTTTGCCGGATAAAGCCATCGATCTGATCGACGAAGCCGCATCGCGAATTCGTATCGAGATAGATTCGCTCCCGCAGGAGATCGATGTGCTTGAGCGCGAGATACTCCAACTTGAGATCGAGCGTCAGGCGCTGTCGCGTGAGACCGATAAAAAATCAAAAGAGCGTCTCGACGACATCGAGAAACGCATAGCCGACCTCAACGAAAAATCGTCCGCAATGAAAGCAAAGTGGCAGTCGGAAAAAGACGAGATCGAAAAGATGCGCACCGCTAAGGGCGAACTTGAGCAGGCAAAACTCGAGCTCGAACAGGCCCGACAGGCGGGCGATCTGACCAAAGCCGCCGAGATACAATACGGCCGCATTCCCGATCTCGAAAAACTGCTTGAGGCCGAGCAGGCGCATCTTGCCGAGCTGCAGCAGGACGGCGTCTATCTAAAAGAAGAGGTTGATGAAGAGGATGTCGCTGAGGTCGTCGCCAAATGGACCGGCGTGCCTGTCTCGAAAATGCTCGAGGGCGAGATGCAAAAGCTCGTCAATATGGAATCCGGCCTTCGCAAACGTGTGATCGGCCAGGACGAGGCTCTTGAGGCAGTAGCGAACGCCGTTCGACGTGCACGTGCAGGTCTGCAAGACCCAAATCGCCCCGTCGGATCTTTTATATTCTTAGGCCCAACAGGCGTCGGTAAAACCGAAACCGCTCGTGCACTTGCAGAGTTTATGTTCGACGACGAGCGTGCGATGATCCGGATCGATATGTCGGAATACATGGAAAAACACGCCGTCGCACGTATGATCGGTGCCCCTCCGGGATACATCGGCTACGAAGAGGGCGGACAATTGACCGAAGCCGTCCGCCGCAGGCCGTATTCGGTAATTCTTTTCGATGAGATCGAAAAGGCACATCCGGATGTATTCAACGTGCTGCTCCAAATTTTGGACGACGGCCGCCTGACCGACAGCAAGGGCCGCGTTGTAGATTTCAAAAACACGGTTCTTATAATGACGTCCAATCTTGGTTCGCGTGAGATACAGGCCGCGCAGGAAAATCCGCTTGCCGACCGCGATATCCGAAAAGACGTGCTGCAAGTGCTTCGCGATCATTTCAAACCGGAGTTTTTGAACCGCATCGACGACATCGTCGTGTTCGAACAATTAAGCCGTGAGAATATCGCAAAGATCATCGACGTTCAGCTCGAAAAGCTTCGCAAGAATCTCGACGAACGCGGTATCACTATCGAGCTCGACGATACCGCGAGAGATCTGATCGTTGCTGAGGGTTACGATCCGGTTTACGGTGCACGACCGCTCAAGCGGGCGATACAGACGCTTGTGCAAAATCCGCTTGCCGTCAGCCTGCTCAAGGGCGACATCGCAAGCGGCCAGACCGTAAAGGTAACGGCTGAAAACGGTGAGATGAAATTCGTCCCGACAGCGACAGGTGCACAAGCCCGCGCGTAAGCAAGGGCGAACCATTCGGCCGGCGAGTTACGCCCTTGCTCACGCGCAGGCTTTCGCAATAGAACGTAAGGGCTTATCATTTATATATAGTGTTTAAGAAAAGAAAGATGAACGAACAAGAAATAAATATCGACGAATTTGGCGAGGAAGCAATTCCTGTCAATGACAAACGCCGATTTAACGCTGATGGCGAGCGCGTCGCCGAAGATGAAATACCTGCCGAGCCCGTGCGTTCGGCAGTGGAAATTGCTCTCGAGGCAAACCTCAAGACTGAGACCGAACGGCGACATGCGGCCGAGACAAAGCTCGTCGGCGTACAGGCAAAATTTGAAGAGGCCAAGGCCAATCTGGAAAAAGAGACCGCTGAGATGCGTGCGCGTTTGATGAAAACGCTAGAGGAACGAGGGTTACAGGCGCAGTTCAATTTTTTGACCAGCTTGCTGCCCGTGCTCGATAATCTCAATCTTGCCGTAGCCGCGAGCGAGACCGATCCGTCGGTTGAGCACCTTCGCTCAGGCGTGATCGGTACGGCACGGAGTTTTGAGCGAGCCTTACTCGATGTCGGCGTTGAGAGGGTTCCATCCGTGGGTGTGGAGTTTGACCCTGAGATACACGAGGCGGTCGATATGGCTCCGGCTGATGCCGAAAACGACGGCAAGATCGTTGCCGAATATGCCAGTGGATACAGGTTTGGCGGTAAACTTCTCCGCCCTGCACGCGTACAGGTCGGCAAGGCGATGGCTGATTCAGCGG
>JAYVUD010000073.1:0-9013 GCA_043788335.1 Chloracidobacterium sp.
GAGCGGGTATTGACACCGCTGATCGAGCGGCAAAATGCGGAACTGGCGGCAGCCACGTCCAAGCATGACCGCAAGATCGACGAGCTTGAAACGCGGGCGAACCGGGCATATTCGACGGTGATAGACTGGCTCGAATCGCAGACCAAGGCGGTCAGGATCGAGACCGAGCACGCGATCGCAGCACTGCGGATCGACACGATCACCAAGACCGGGCCGCGTTACATCGACGCCAAGGCATTTATCGCCAAGGCCGAATCACAGCGAAAGGATCCGTGGACGTGCATCACGGTCGCCGTCGGCAAGGCCGAAAAGCTGCTCGGGCCCAAGGACATCGCGATGGTCAGCGAACGGCCTGAAACTTCGGTCGAATCGCGGGTGGCAGTGCTGGAAGTGAAATAAGAGTTTTTGCCACGAATGGCACGAAAAGACACGAATCAGAAAATGTTTAAGTTTGATCGTACAAAGTTTTTCGACGGGTATCGCAAGGCGTTTGGGCCGCTCGATCAGGAGCAGACGGACGGGCTGACGTATCTGCTCGATGCCATCGAACGCGACACGCACCTCGAACGGATCACGTGGCCCGCGTACATGCTGGCGACGGTGCGGCGTGAGACCGCAAACACCTTTCAGCCGATCCACGAATACGGCGGGCACGCGTACTTTGTCAAACGCTACGGCAGCCAGACGGCCGTCGGCAAGCGGCTCGGCAACGAGACGCCCGAAGACGGTGCGACCTACGCCGGCGTCGGCGATGTCCAGCTGACGGGCAAGCATAATTTTGAAAAGGCCGAGGACGCTCTCCGTGAGCAGTATCCGGAGCTGGTGGCTGATTTTGAGGCACGCACGGGCCGGACGTTTGACCTGACCGTCGGCGACCAGCCAAACGATGAGGATGATCCCGCGAATGCCGGCGACCCGGCGATCGCCTACGCGATCATGAGCTACGGCATGCGGACGGGGATGTTTACCGGCGAAAAGCTGGACGATTACCTCGACGTATTTTCGCCCGACTACGTCCACGCCCGGCGGATCATCAACAGTCTCGACCACGCGGCCGAGATCGCCGGAGATGCGCGAAGATTTGAGGCGATTTTGACACATTCGCTGGTGTCAGACGAAAAACAAGATTCGGCGGCTGGGCTGTCAACAGTGGTCCTGCCAGTTGATCCGGCCAGTACATCTGCCGACGATCCCGCAGCCGATCCTGCCTCACCGGCTCAGCCGCCGATCATCACCGGTGCGAGCGACTTTGCTCCGGAAAAGTTTACGGCGTTTATCCCGCAGATCAACACGGCCAAGTCGTGGATCAAGCGAGCGACGGCCGGCACGAGTGTCGGTGCCGCAGCGGCCGTTATTTTCGGTTTGCCGCAGTGGCTGCAGATCGGGCTGTTTGCGTTGCTGGTGGCGATAGTTATCGGAGCGATCGTGATCTTTGCTAAGTATCACGACAAGATCTTTGCGTATGTCACGGCGATGAACACGCTCCGGGCCGATTCGGCGTCGCATGACCCCGAGATCTCGAGCGAGACGCCGAGATCATAGATAATTTATGGAATCCTCACCCTTTTTTACTCCCGGCTTTCTGCTGACCGCAGTGATGGTCGTAATTGGCTTTATTGCCTGGCTCGTCCGGCTCGAGGGCAAGGCGACAGCGGCACTCGCGTCGCACGACAAATTGGAAATCGTGACGGACAAATTGTGGAACGATATTGAAAAGCATAAAGAAAATCAGGACATCCATTTTAACCAGCGGATGTCAGCACTGGTTGAAAAAGGGAACACCGTGAGGTTTGAGACGATCGAGCACCAGTTGACCGAGATCAACCGCAAGCTCGATCAGATCGCGAATAGAGAATGAAACTGATCAGAGACATTTGGGCGGGACTGCCCTTTCAGGTTCGGGTCATCGCTCTGGCGTTGATCGGCGTGTTGGTCATCTTGCTGTTTGTCCTCGCACGCGTCGACAGCTGCCGCACGCGACGGGACGAGCAACGGATCGAGCGGATCAAATCGAATATCGTGGCGGCCGAGGCCGAGGCCAACGTGCTCACCAACAAACAGGTTGAGGTGGAAACCAATGTTAATAAAACGACGAGTGATCTGGGGAATGTTCTTGGTGTTGATTCTGGCAACCGCGAGTCAGATTTTGGCACAGTCAAACGACGGTTCTGCGAAGATCACCCCGGCGACAGCACGTGTCGAAAGTGACCTGCGTGATTGCACGCAGATGCTCGATCAGTCGATCGCTGAGGTTCGGGCGTTGAAGGCAAAGGTTGCGGCGACCGAGCAGCTCGCGGCTGTGCGGGCCGAGATCATCACGCACAAAGACGAGATCATCGCCGAGCAGAAAAAGCTGATCGACCAATACGAAAAGCGAAAGGGCACGACGCTGTCGTTCTTTTTCGGGTTGATCAAGTTCAGAAAGTTTTAGATTCGCTTTGCCCGTTTGGGTTGGGCGGGCAGACGCGGCTGGGATGAGAAAGCTAATGGTCCCGGTATTTATACGCGGGGAGCCGTCCTTCCGGCCGCGAAATTTGAAAAGAGATGCCAGTAAGTTATTCACCCGAGGCCGTCGAAAAATGCCGAGCACTGTATCTCAAGTACGGCGGCAAGAATCACGCTGCGATCGAGGCCGAGATGCAGCGGGAATATCCGGGCTGGCAGAAAGGAAATCTTGAGGACAAAGGCATCAAGCGTCCGCGAATGGGTTGGGTCACCAAATACGGGTTCGAGCGTTCATTGGAGATCCACACGGCCAAGCTCGTGATGGCCGTCAACAACGACGAACAGGATCTGTACATCGGGATCCGCACGGTCCGCAAAGCTCTCGAGGTTGAGGCGATCGGGCGAAACGCCAACAAGGACAGCCGCCGCGAGTATCGCGAATATTGCAAATTGGAGATCGAGGCACGGCGCAACCTCGAACTCGGCCGCGATAACTTTGAAACCTTTGTCGCAGGATACGAAAAATTGGTGATGTGGCTCGGCGACGTGGACCCGGCCGCGGCCAACCTGCTGATCAGGAACGGTAAACGGCTGGCAGAGTTAGCCGAGGCTCTTTATGGCAAAGCGGAAACAGACGACGACGGAACAAGCTCTCGAACGGATGAAATCGGTCAATGACCGTGTCCGCAGCCGAGTCTCCACCGAAGCCGAATTTGACATTAGTTTTGCACCCCTAAGTTGGTGGCGTGAGCGTTGGCACGATCGAGACATCCAGCGACAGTTCATTGAAAACTTTATATTTATCCGCGATGCGTTCGACGAAAACCGGCTGACGCTGTTCAAGCTCAACGAGATCCAGGAGCACCTGCATTTCAATCTGACGGGCAAGGACATCGTCATCAAGAGCCGACGGCAGGGACTGTCGACGTATTTCAAGGCGAGGTTTTTTGCCAAGTCGGTCGTGCTGTCGGGGCGTAACTTTCGCGAGGTCCCGCACGATCCGGACACCGAGGCTCAGTTTCGGGCTGACTTTCGGGTCATGTACGAAAATCTGCCGCTGCATCTGCGGCCGGACACGAGCCGCTACTCCGAGGACGTGATCGAGTTCAAAGATCCGGCAAAGGGCACGATCAACTCGCGCATCTCGACGGCATCGGTTCAGCCGGGACACGAGGGCAAAGGCCGCGGACAGACGATCACGGACCTGCATTTGACCGAGCCTCCATTTTGGCGAGGCGACGCGAAAAAGGCAGCGACGTCATTGCTCGAGGCCGCGACCGGCGGCGAGGTCGCCGTCGAATCGACACCGTTCGGCATCGACTGGACCCACGCGATCTATACGCAGGGGAAAAAGCACGAAGGCGGCTGGAACAGCTTCTTTTTCGAGTGGTGGTGGAAACGTGATTACCGCGTCGAGGGCAGCCGATTTGCACGGGCACGCAAGGGCGAAATGGTCCTGCTGCTGCCGGGCGAAGATGTCGCGGATGTTTGGAGCGTTCCGGCCGGCGAGATCTCCGAGATCGAACGCATCGCCAAGCGGAACAAGTTTGACAAGGCAAAGGTCACCGACGAAGAAATCGCCGTTTGCGAGCTGATCCTGGCTCACCTGGTAAAGCGGGACATCGCCACCAAAACTCCGCGGGCTGCAAAGGCAACCGTTGAGTCGGCGAGATGGCACTGCGACGAGGTCGCGGAATATTTGTCATGGCGGCGGCAAAAGATCGCGGAGCTGCCCGGCGGCGAAGCGCAGTTCAAGGTTGAGTATCCCGAGAACGACGTCGACTGTTTCGAGCAGACCGGACGTCCGGTGATCAGGGCTAGTTATTTGAAAGCGACGTGCATGCCATCCGGGCCGCAAGCCGGGCACGAGTACATCATCGGCTGCGACACGAGTCTTGGCCATGAGACCGGTGACTTTTCGGCGATCGAGGTCCTCGACCTGACGACGGGCCGGCAAGTGCATTCGGAAAAGCTGAAACGCTCGCCCGATCTGCTCGCCTATCGGCTGCAGGAGCTGCACGAGCAATACGGCTGGGCGATCGTCGTGGTCGAGAGAAACAACACCGGCATCGCGACGATCCGCGAGCTGCAAAAGCTGATCGGCGAAGAGTTTATATTCCGCTACCTCGACCGGCGGCTGCAGCGAAAGATCGAGGACGGCGACCTCACGATCGACGAAGCAATGGCGGTGGCCGAATTTGGGATGCCGACGACCGCGGCCAACAAGGCCGATTACGCGATCGAACTGGAGCGGGCGATCCGGACAGGCGAGATCGGGCTTTCAAGCGAAGAGTGGTGTGAGGAAGCTCGAACGGTAGTTTGGTTTGACAACGGCAGCTGGGGAGCGATGTCGGGCTACCACGATGATCAGTTCATCGCTCTCGCGATCGCTAATTACGTCCGGGTGAAACTGCTCGGCCAGTTCATGGGGTTTGTGGGCGTGATGCCCGAGGGTGGTTATGCGAGGTGAGTGAGTATTTCGTCTGGGAGAGAGGTTTTGATGTGTTCAAAGAATCGTTGTGAGCAGGTCCCTTTCATTAGACGGTGTGCGGTGGTTCGGCTGCATCCGCACAGATTTGCCAGACCGGCACACGACAGGCGACGTTTGGTGGCGAAGTGCTGAAATACATGAGCCACTTCGGGCCGAATCAATTCAAGGGGTTTGACGGGTTTGATATCAGCAGGTCGTTTATGGAGCAAGCACGATTTGGCAACGAGATAAAGCGACCCGATCTTGTGGGCAAAAATTTCACCGGCTTTGATCTTTTTACGAATCATCGCTGGGGTAACGCCGGTAAGTGCGGCTAGTTGGGTGACAGTGCAGCAGTCCTGCAAACGGGGATTGTTGCCGGAGTAATAAGTGAAGCGACATTTGGGTGAACAAAATTTTTTAGCGGACCGAGTCTTCTTCGTCGGCTTGTTGCACTCAACGCAAGGGATCATCTCCTGTCCGCAACAGTCGAGCCGACCATTGGTGATAAACGAATCCTTTGAGCATGTGCCGCAGAAAAGGGACGACGGGTAGGTTGGTTCGGGTTTGTTCATATAGGGCACTCAGAAAACGGTGCAACGCTTCTGGAATAGTATATGGGGTTCACTGACAGACTCAAAATAGCATTAGCAGCATTTCGCGGCGAGGCGGGGCTGAATCTGCCCGACGGCGGGCGTTCGTCTGAGGAAACGTTCGGCAATATGCTGTCGTCGTTCCTGGCTCCGTTCGGGACGATATCGCCGGTGATCAACTTTGAAATGCTGCGGGCGATGAAGATGCTCTGGATCTACAATCCGGACTTCTCGCAGTATGTCGCAAACATCGTCAATCTCGGCAATCCCGGCCATAAGATCACGATCGAGGCCCGGAGCGACGCAATGGTTGCGGCGGCGATGGACCGGATCAACGAAACGAGCGTGAGGATCTATCCCGGCAGCTGCGGTGTCGACGGCCTGCTCAATCAGTATCTGACCTCCGTCGCGTGGTCCGGTGCAGTATCGAGCGAGGATATCGTCAATCTGGCGGCCCGCCGTGTCGAAAAGGTCGTCCTGGTCCCGGTCGAGCAGATCCGATTTAAGTACAACCGCGATCTCGATGTATATGATGCATATCAGAAAACGCCGCATCTCGTCCGCACATCGAACTCCGGCAACGCGATCGGCCTCAATCCACTGAACCCCGAGACGTACAAATATTTCGCACTGCAGACGGTAGAGAATTCGCCGTATGCCAAACCGCCGGCGACGGCTGCGGTCGAGGCGATCATCGACGGCCAAAAGCCGATCATGGAAAACATCCGGTACATCGCCCAGAAATTCGGGTTAATGGGTATGGTCACCGCATCACTGGTGCCGCCACCGAAGAAGCCGGGCGAGGCCGAGGGCGAATACCAGACACGCGCTACCAAATATCAGATGGACGTCGCCCGCGTGCTCGAGGGCAATTTCAAAAAAGGGCTGCTGGTCACATTTCGCGATCAAAAGATCGAGCACACCAACGTCGCCGAGGGCGGCGGCGATGTTTACCAGCTCAACCGCATGTCCGAGGAACAGATATTCTCAGGCATGGGAGCAATGCCCGGATTTCACGGCCGGACCGATTCGACAACCGAGACATTTGCCGATGTCGTCTATTATCTGCTGACGGCACAGACCGGCGGTATGCAGCGGATCGTCCAGCGGCGACAGGAGCAAACGTACCGGCTGGATCTGCGGCTCGGCGGTATCGATGTCGACGCGATCCATCTTTCGTTCAACAAGGCACACTCGCGAAATGCACTCGCTGAGGCTCAGACGGATCAGATCCATCTCGCCAACACTTTGAGCAAGGTTGAGTCGGGCATCATTTCGCCCGACCACGGAGCCCAGGAGCTCGGGTATGACAACTGGTTCGACGTCGAGATGCTCGTCGGCAAATCCGTCGTCCCGACCAAAAGCCTCGGGCAGTCGTTCGCCCGCAACGGCGGGCCGGTGATCAATCTGGCCTATGACCGCGAACGGCACAAATACAGCTACCAACCCGAACGGCTAGGTAGCTTCACCACGGACGACGCGGCCGCTGACACGGTCGTCCCGTTCATAAAAAAAAAGGCTCAGCAAGCCTAGGTCTGACGGAGGAGCAAATTGATGAGATTCTCAATCGGTTCATCGCAAGCTATTTTCAAAGGGTCGGCGGCAGCAATGACGTTGCTGTTCGGCTTGCTCTTCGGCGGCTCAACGACTACCTACGCACACACACCGACACCGAATTCGCCGACGGCGAAGCTTTCGCTGACGCGGTTCTCCGACAGCTCGAAACGAGTTTTGCCGCCGGATGGAGTTCAACCCGGGCGATCGCTGCGATCCGCGGAGCGACGCGTGCCGCTTACGAGTTTTATAGATTACGCGACACGACTCCGTTCGGAGATCTCTCGCCGATCAAACTCAAACTCGGTGGCCCTGACCGGGTCTCGATGGAGTTCATTGAAAAGCTCGACCACTTTTATTTCAGCAAGTTCGCCGACAACACCGACCGGAGTTTACGCAAATTCCTGGTCGATCACTATCTCAGAGACGGTGCCGCATTATTTGGCCGCGAAAACAGCGTCGAGATCGACGATTTTCGACGGGCTGCGGGCGACAAGCTCACGAACCTCGCGGACCGTCAGGTTCACAGCATCATTCACACATCGGTCGCGAGGATCCGCAACTGGGCTCACATTGGAACGCTGGATCAGGCCGGGATCGAATATGCGCGTCTCGTTGCGACGCTCGATCGCCGGACGAGCCAGTTTTGTCTCACGATCGACGGGCTGCTCATCCGGGTCGGTGTTGCCCAGGACGCGGTCCAGCGGCTCAATAAACTCGAACCGCGGGACTTTGCCCGAGAGCTTTACGAGACGGATCTAGCCAAGCAGCTGCGGAAAGAACCGGCGGCGAACATCAAGCAGTTCATCGAGCCGGATGGCAAGACGATCAGTGACGGATTGGTGGCAACGGGGCTGGGCATTCCCCCGTTCCACCCAAATTGCAGGACACGCATGGAAGGCGTGATCCCGGGAGCAGGAGAGACAGATGGATAATCTACAACCCATAGTTTCGAGCAACCTGGACGCGGCCGGGTACGACCCCGCGACACGCGAGCTCGTCGTCAAATTCAAAAACGGCAGCAGCTTCAAATACAAGCGGGTGGTGCCGGCATTATGGAAAAAGTTTCAGGCCGAGTTTGATGGCACGAACGGCAGATCTGCGGGCAAGTTTTTCGCCCAGCATATCCGCGGCCTCGAAAACGAAAAGATCTAAATCAATGAAACGCAAAAAGCTCAACAATTCAGGCATAACCATTCTCTCTGCCGACAAACGCCGGGCATCGGTCAAGCTGCACGCCCAGCTGCCGTCCGTGCCGGCTGACGAGGCGGCGAAAAAGGTCCTCGCCCAGGCGTCGCTCTGGAACGGCGAGAATCGTGCGTCAGTTAGCGACAATGTCGAGGTCCCGGCGTCGCGTCCGGTCCTGACCGACGAGCGGTATGTGTACAAGGATTTTAGAGCTCTATCGCAGACGCTGCTGTCGAATCGCGGACTCGATTTTTCGACGCCCGGCGTACTCGAGGCGGCGGTTCCGATGCTGCTGGGCAAAACGGTCTATCCAAACCACGATTTCACGGATATCAATAACTGGATCGGCGTCGTCTCGAACGCGAGCTGGGACGCGGCCGGTGCTCAAACGGGCGGTGTTCCCGGCATCAATTGCCAGGTGAAGCTCGACGCCTATCTCAACTACCGGATCGCGTGCGGCGTGCTGATGGAACCGCCGGCGATCAACGCGATGAGCCTGACGGTGTGCTTTGAGTTCGAATACTCGCACCCGCAGATCGCGATGGAGAACAAATGGAAATTCTTTGACCTGCTCGGCGAAGAGGTCGACGGCGAGATCGTCCGGCTGATCGTGACCAACATCGTCGAGATATGGGAGGCAAGCTTGGTCTTTCTCGGAGAGGACCGCATGGCACGTGGAATGGACGACGACGAATCTGACGATGGAGAGGATGACGACGACCCGGAAGAGGAAAGTTTAGCGGCGGCAAAACGCACGCCAAAT
>JAYVUD010000074.1:0-2854 GCA_043788335.1 Chloracidobacterium sp.
CTTGGCGGCGAGTTTTCGTCGGACCTTTCTAACGTGTTCGGGAGCGACCACGGACGCCATATTGGTCGACAGGGCCTCCTCTCTGGTCAGACCGAAAATGCGGCACGCGGTATCGTTAATAGAGATGTAGTTGCCGTTGAGGTCATGAACGTAGAGAATGTCGCTTGCATTTTCGAAAAGCTGCCGGTAACGAGCCTCGCTTTCGGTCAGAGCGCTTGCCCGTTTTCTCTCTTCGGTGATGTCATGCCACAATACCATTCCGGCAAAGATCTCATTATTCTCATCGCGGGCCGGAATAAAATCGACCTGAACGGCGGTATCCTGAATATTGGTCTCGAACGAAACGTATTCGCCCGCAAGTGCCCGATAGTAGTGTGTCGACCATTTTTCGGCGATCTCGGGTGGAAATACCTCGAAGAGCGTCTTACCTTCGAAAGTCTGCTTGGTGTAATCGTTGCGGGCAAGTTGCTCGCCGTCGGCCAGCGTGTAGCGGAGATCCTTGTCGAATAGCAGAACGGCGGTCTTCGGGATATGATGGGCAAGCGTGCGGTATAGCTTTTCGCGTTTCTGCGTTTCGAGCACAGCGAGCTTTCGCTCGGTGACATCGAGGATCACGCCTTGCCAGCAGGTCGGCACGCCAAATTGGTCTTTGATAAAGCAACTACGGTCGCGAACCCAAAATATGCTTCCATCGGCTCCGACGATCCGATATTCAAAATCGATGCTCTCTCCGGCGGCCATCGCCCGTCGCGTTCCGCCGAGCACGCGGTCACGGTCGTCCGGATGCATAACGGTGAGCCATATCTGCGGATCGTTCATCCACTGGTCGTGTGGATATCCAAATTTCTCGACCGTCTGGCTAATATAAATGGGTTTGTGCGGCGGTTCGGCATCGACGGCGTAAAACATTACCGGCAGATTTTCGATAAAGCTTCGAAATGTACTGTCGCTGCCCGATGCGTCGATCGACCGCACAATATGGCCTATATCGTTGCGGATCTCTCCGTGGTCCGCCCGGATCGAGATCGGTTTTCGTTTCTTGAGGGCTTGTTCTGCCATTTTCTGCTGCTTCGGTAGATCGGGCAAGAGCCGCTGGCTGCGGATCATCGGCTGCTTAGGACGATCATGGGGGTGAGTAGTGACCGGGAGATGACCTGACTCTTCGAAATAAATACTCTGAGTTAACCGTGGGATTGTGGTAAACAATGTTTACCGACAATACATAGTAGCATTTCTTGCTCGTTGATTCCAATCTTTTTTTCGTGCCTGATAGGCCGCGATCGCGAGTCGTGGATAGTGGTTAGAAAGCGACGTCATTATAAGCAAGGGCGGGTGCTTAGTGTTTTGTTCGCAAAGGCGTTAAACTACTCGAAATTCCGCTCGTCTAGAATAATTCTATGAAAAAGATCATCACACTCATCATTTTGCTCGCATTCAACTCGGCCGCACTCGCCCAAACAATGCCGAAAGACGCTGACCCGAAACTTTGGGCACGGGCTCTGGCGATCCATCGTAAGGCCATCGTAGTTGACGGCCACAACGACATACCGTCGCCGATGGTCGACGAGGATTTTGACCTGGCGACCAACTCGGTCGGCAAATATCATCTGGACGGCGATCCGTTTCATACCGATCTGGATCGATTTAAGCGTGGCGGCGTGACCGGCGAATTTTTCTCGATCTATGTCTCGGGATCGATGCTCAAGACCGGCGGAGCGGCCCGGCGGGCGATGGACCTGATCGACGCGACGTACCGCGAAGCCGAAAAACACCCCGGGCAGCTGGTGTTATGCACGACCGCGGCTGAGATTCGGCAGGCAAAAAAGGCGGGTAAAACCTGTGCACTGATGGGGATCGAAGGCGGGTATGCGATCGAGAATTCGCTCGGTGCCCTGCGTGATTTCTATCGACTCGGCGTCAGGTACATGACGCTGACGCACAACGTCACGCACGACTGGGCCGATGCTCACCGCGACATGCCGAAGAACAACGGCCTCTCCGATTTTGGCAAAGAGGTGGTCCGTGAGATGAACCGCCTGGGGATGTTTGTCGATATTGCTCACGTTTCCGAAAAGGTGATGAACGACGTGCTGGACGTTTCGACGGCACCGATCATCGCCTCGCACTCAAACGCCCGTGCGCTGAATGACCATACCCGAAACGTATCCGACGCGGTTCTAAAACGGATCGCAAAGAACGGCGGCGTGGTAATGATCAACTTTTACCCGTCGTTTCTCGATGCCCGCACTAACAAAGAGGAAAACGAGCGTTCAGCGCGTCTGAAACCGCAGATCGACGCCCTCAAAGAGCAGTACAAAAATGACTCCAAGGGCTATAACGATGCCGAACGCAAACTGCTCGATGCAAATCCGATCTACGTTGCTCCGTACACCCGGATCGTCGATCACATCGACCATATCAAGCAGGTCGCCGGCATCGACTACGTCGGTATCGGCTCCGATTTTGACGGCGTCCCGTTTCTGCCCGCCGGCATGAACGGCGCCGAGGACCTGCCGCTCGTCACTTACGAAATGCTCCGCCGCGGCTACACTGAAACCGAGATCCGCAAGGTCCTCGGCGAAAATCTGCTGCGGGCCATGTCCCAAATGGAAAAAGTCGCCGGCACTCGCCAGATCAGCGGGCAGGGAAGTTTGAAGAAGATCAAATAACTTTGAAATGTTTAGATCGAGCGAAGTTCCACGAGGACCCTGTTTCGGACTATTTTGTGCCGTTTCCGCTGTAGTGATGGCGGCCCAGATGGTAGACGGCATTCGGAAGGACAGGAGCTATTTCTTTAGGTGGGAGGTCTATCGAACCGACGATCCTGTTAAATTCGGGCTCGGGATTGTTTTAC
>JAYVUD010000075.1:0-2167 GCA_043788335.1 Chloracidobacterium sp.
GCCGAGCACCATAATATGCCGGGCATCGCGAGTGCCGCGACCTCGGTGGTCATCGGACACGTGGCGGCGGGGACCACCACGATCCGCGTCGGTGCGGGCGGTATAATGCTGCCGAATCACGCCCCGCTGGTCATCGCGGAGCAATTTGGCACCCTCGAATCGCTCTATCCGGGACGCATCGACCTCGGTCTCGGGCGTGCACCGGGGAGCGATAGATTGACTGCCCACGCTCTGCGCCGTTCGCTGCAGAATGACGGCGAGGATTTTCCCGATCTGCTCGCTGAACTCCAGTTCTTTCTGGACGATGTCCAGCCCGGGCAAAAGGTTCAGGCCGTGCCGGGCGGCGGATCAAAAGTGCCGATATGGCTGCTCGGGTCGAGCGATTTTTCGGCACGTTTGGCCGGGCAACTTGGGTTGCCTTTTGCATTTGCGGCCCATTTTTCGCCGGAAAACACCTTGCCGGCCCTCGAGATCTATCGGCGAAATTTTCAAAGTTCCGAGGTGCTCGACCGGCCGTACGCGATGGTCGCCTTGAATGTTTTTGCCGCGGAAACCGACGCGGATGCTCAGAGATCGGCGACCTCGCAGCACCAATCATTTTTGGGCCTGATCCGTGGCGTTCCGGGCAAGATCAGGCCGCCCGTTGACGATATGGACGCGATCTGGTCGCCAGAGGAAAAGACGTTGGTAAACTCGCGACTCGGGGGATCGATCATCGGTGACCGGGAGGCGGTTAAGGCGGGGCTTGAGGCGTTTGTGGATAAAACGCAGGCGGACGAACTGATGATCAACGGCATATTTTACGATCACGCCGAGCGACTGCGTTCATATGAGATCGTGGCGGAGATCTGGAAGAGTTAGGGGGGGATAATAAATATGAAAAGGCGAAAACTTAGAGATCTGGACGTTTCTGCGATCGGTCTCGGGTGTATGGGGATGAGCTTCGCATACGGCGAGGCGGACGAGGCGGAATCGCTCGCGACGATCGACCGGGCATTGGATCTCGGTGTCAATTTTCTCGATACGGCTGACATGTACGGTCCGTATACCAATGAAAAGCTGGTCGCACAGGCGATCAAAGGCCGCCGTGACCGCTTTGTCGTTGCGACAAAGTTTGGGATCGTCTTTGACCCGAATGACCCGACAAAACGATCGATCAACGGCCGGCCCGAATATGTCCGGCAGGCAGTCGAAGGTAGTATGGGGCGTCTCGGGATCGAGACGATCGACCTTTATTACCTGCACCGCGTCGATCCGGACACGCCGATCGAGGAAACCGTCGGTGCAATGTCGCGTCTGATCGAGGAGGGCAAGGTCAGGTACATCGGCCTGTCCGAGGCCTCGGCGGAAACATTGCATCGGGCGTCGTCGACCCATCAGATCACAGCCGTCCAAAGCGAATATTCGCTCTGGACCCGCGATGTCGAGGAAAATCACGTTCTGACGGCGTGCCGCGAGTTGGGGATCGGATTTGTCGCATATTCACCGCTCGGCCGAGGATTTTTATCCGGCGAGATCAAACGTTTTGAGGATCTCGAGGCGACCGACTGGCGACGGACAAATCCTCGATTCCAGGGCGAGAACTTTGACAAAAATCTTAAGTTGGTGGAGCGGGTCGAGCAACTGGCGAACGAAAAAGGCGTGGGTGCGTCACAACTCGCACTTGCCTGGGTGTTGGCGCAGGGCGACGACATTGTGCCGATTCCCGGCACCAAGAGGCGAAAATACCTCGAGCAAAACGCGGCGGCAGTCGAAATTAATATCACCGCCGAAGAATTGAAACAATTAGACGAGATATTTCCGGTCAACGCGGCCGCCGGTATGAGATATCCGGAGGCAATGATGTCCGGCGTCAATAAATAGCAACATTGAGGAGAATTATGAGCAATATGATCAAGGCGTATGCGGTCAGCGGGCCGCGAGGAAAGTTTGAAGCATTCGATTATGATCCGGGCGAACTTCGCCCCGAACAGGTGGAGATCAAGGTGACGTATGCCGGCATTTGCCACTCGGACCTGTCAATGCGAGACAACGAATGGGGCAACACGACCTATCCGTTTGTCGGCGGCCACGAGTCGGTCGGCGAGATCGTGGCACTCGGCGAAAATACCAAGGGCCTGAAGATCGGCGATAAGGTCGGCCTCGGGTGGAACTCGGGCAGCTGTAT
>JAYVUD010000076.1:0-4572 GCA_043788335.1 Chloracidobacterium sp.
GAGAGGGCCGAGATCGACAATATGATCAGGGCCAGAGGCGCCGCAAAGGATCGAATCGTGGATGATACGGCAGTAAACCGCTCGCCGTGGGACAATGCGACGAGAATGACGGCGATGCCAATAAGCGTAAACGATACGGCACCCGGCGCCCCCATTTCGCCCGGCATGAGAACCGCGCCCCGTCCCCATTCGTGCCCAAACAGAAACACCTCATTGATGCCCAGTTGAATTCCCGTAACTATCTGAAAAATAGTAACGAACCCGATCAAGAAGATAAAAATACCCGTCAAGGCGGCTGCCAAGCGAGCCTCGATCCGCAGAAGCAAGATCGCACTTCCCGCGGCCACCGCGGCGATAGCAGTATTGGGCTGGATCGAGATGCCGTTATTGTTCCAGTCAGTCAGACGCGGCCGATCTGCAAGCCAGCCAAAAAATGAAATAAGACCGCCGACAACTGCGTACGCTGCAAGCAGGGAGCCTGCGATCTCTGCTTTACGTAGGGAGATTTTTGGGGTTAGTTCGACTTGCGGGACTAGTTGTTGCACGTTCCAAATAAGGTACTCATTGCCGGGATACTAGTTCGGCATTTAGTTTCATCGAAAGATAGCTTCGCCAACGTGACCAAATATGCCCCTTTTGAAGGGTTTATTCAGACCAACATTTCCAACGAATTGAAAAAAATACTCCACGCCGCACGGTTCAGGGCCTCGCTCGTGAGCGCGCCAGAGTCTTTGTTTCTAGTGTACACCATCGGACATTCAAAACAATTTTCTTCGATAAACTCATAATTACGCGGGACTGCTCGTGGGTATTTTTATCAAAAAGGTTAGGAGGAAACTTAAATGAACGCTATTGAATTACTAAAAGCTGACCATGATGTGGTCGCAGAACTGTTTGAACAGGTTGAGGCTTCAGACGAGAGCAAGCATCCGGCGATCTTCGAAAAGATTCGGGCTGAGTTGGAAGTGCACTCGCATATCGAAGAGGCGATCTTTTATCCCAGACTGAAAGCCGAGGGTGACAAGGACCTTGTTGATATCGCTCTCGAGGGCATCGAGGAGCATCATCAAGTGAAAATGTTCCTCAGGGAACTTTCATCGCTTGCGGATCAGAGCGAAAAATTTGAGCCTAAGCTCAAAGTTCTTATTGAGGATGTAGAGCACCACGTCAAAGAGGAGGAAGGTGAGATGTTTCCGCTGGTCGAGAGCCACTTTGACACCGACGTGCTCGATGAACTCGGAGCCGAGATGCAGGCGGAGAAAAAGGCCTTTCAACAAACACAGGCATCCGCCGCGGGCAGGTAAACTGATCGGAATTTAAGAGGGGGAATTATGGCTAACACACAAAAAGCAAAAAAAAGCTCGATCGAGATGGTTCTCGAAACAGCAAAGGACGCAGTTACGACTGTCCTGTCGGGAGCGGCCAAAGGGGCCGTAGCAGGTGCCGCTGAATCGGCCGTGGACGTGATGGGCAACGGGAGCGGATCGAAGAGCACCGCGAAGAAAAGCGGAAGCTCGACGAAAAAGCCTTCGGCAAAAGCCAAGACCGCAGAACCGGCTGCGTCGGCGAAATCGACCGGAAAAGGTTCCGGCACGAAAGAAACGAACTCAAAATCGCCCGGAAAGACCGCAAAAGCGGCAACTAGGCCGGCAACGAGTTCGGCAGCAAAGTCAGCACGTTAATCAGACTTAGATCTTAAGGACAAAAATAGGAGGAATTAGTATGCTTTGGACCGTAGTAATAGTACTTATCGTATTGTGGGCGCTGGGCTTCGGGCTCGGTGTAGGTGGGACCGCAGTGGGCGGATTGATACATCTGCTTCTCGTTGCGGCCGTGATCGTCCTCGTTATGCAATTGATCACAGGTCGAAGACCAGTTGTTTGATCGCATGAGAGCGATGTTTTCAGGGGAGGAGGCCGCAGACGGTCTCCTCTTCATTTTTTTGTTCAGACGATCCGGAAAGATCTTAAAAATAATGCGAGTGATAAACCTATCGCCGTAGGAAAAAATCACTGGAGGCTTCGCTTATTAAGTTAAACCCCACAGGGAATCGGGGTCGTCTATGAAGCGACTGTGTTAAACGTCAGGCGTCGCGATGGTCAAGTTTTTCGGGGCGTTGGGAAATCTATCAAGCGGAGAGAGGTTTTTTGGGGGTGGCGAGAGGCGGTCTGAGGGCATCTCGCCCTGTCTCGATCCTTGATTATTTTCCGGCTGGTTATTCGTCGACGGGCTGCTCGCCGGCATTGCCCGTCTCCGCTTATGAGAGCCGGTTTTCGCGGATCGTGCGGGACTTTTAGTTAAGAGAAGCTTTCATATGTCGGATATAGTACAGAAATTACGTGCGGCGGGTTTTATTCTATGGTCGGATTTAAGATCCGGAGGAAGTATGACAAAAGTAGCAAAATCAATTGATAGACGCGACGACACGCAACCGAAAGACGGGGAACATAAATACGGTGATGTGAAATTTGCCGATCCGACCAACAAAAAGTACCCGATCGACACACCGGAACACGTCCGCGCCGCTTGGAACTATATCAATCATAAGGACAACGCCGCAAAATACGACGCGGATGAGGCGGAATTGATCAAGAGCCGGATCAAGAAGGCAGCTAAACATCATGACGTAAAAATCGCGGACGATTAGCCCGGCATTGTGCCTCTGCGGGGATTGTGTCGATTGTGACCTCGTTCGCTGCGGACCGGGAGCCCCCCTGAGCACTCGATCCGCCCATAACTGCGGATGCTGACCGGACTTTAGGCCAGTGATTCGTGTCGGTTCGACCGTACCGGCGCCTGTTTCCCGCCCGCTGATGGCCATCATCTCCTTGCCAAAGATCATCCGCGAATCCCCGGTGTTGCCCCCAAACTACATTGCTCCCTACTCGCCCTCAATCGAGGTCAACAAAATACCCGGCCCGCCCCCAATGGCTTTCTAATAAAAAACTCCCTAAAAAAATGCGGCTATTGTCGTTCGTCATACAGAAGATCATTTGAGAACGAATGAATATAGGCATGGAGGATCAAAATATATGAACGGAAAAAGACTGATCGGCATTGCATTTATTACCAGCGTTTTAAGCCTGGTGGGCTTCGCGCAGAAAGATACAACTTTTACGGGTACAGCGATGATCTACGGATCGGGGTTTAATACACGCACTACAACCCGCAGTTTTACATTAAGGATCGACGGACGCACCAGCCAAGCCGATGTCTCCGCATATCTGACTACGCTTGAACGAGACGGACAGGACTCGCTCCTGAAACAGATCGGTGGAAATGATCTAGGTCGCTTTTCGCTTGGCGGATCGCTCGGACGCCCGCTGAATGCAGTCGTCGTCGACAGCTTTGAAGGGAAAACCAGGATTCGAGCGGTATTTGAGCGGTGGATCGGGTTTGGCGAACTCCGAACCGGAGCTCGTTCCGTGGACTATCCCTTCGGGTATATCGAGCTCATCGTGGATCCGAGTACAGGTCGTGGCGACGGAACCTTTATCCCGGCCGCACGGATCCGATTCAAGAACAGTAAGAACGGCGGTCCGGATACGGTTGAGATCGAGGACTTTGGGACTTTTCCGGGCAGGCTCATGGGCGTTACCGCGCGGGGTAAGTTGGATATGTAGGTTTGGGTGTGCCGATTCTCGGGTGGTCTGCCGGACATACGCAGAAATTACATTCTTTTCTACTTTCAGTTTAGAAACTACTTAGTTTCGGGGAATTGTTAAGATGAATGACTCCTATTTAACTATTACTGGTATTACCGGGATCGATCGCCGTCCATCGGCGACTGTTATAAGACACACGGCCCCGCTTTCGATCACGAAACGCCTACACTACCAAGAAAAAGAGGCAGTCGCAGATTGCATAAAAGAATATGGAAATAGGATATGGGCTTTTTCGACGCGTCACACGAGGTCACTAGCCGAAGCCCAGATCCTCTCCCAAGAGATATTTAACGACATCTGGAATTATGCCTCATTGGATGGTTGGAGCGGCTTGACCCCGGAATATCTCCTGATCGACAAGCTCGCCATGCGCCGTCTCATCAGGCACAAATGGAGACGTATTCTGCGATTTTGATCGCCGTCCTTATTCTCCCATCAACGGGCGATCGGCGATTCCGAGGACCCCATCGAGCAGGTGATATAGGTTTACTCCACATCAACGTTTAATTTCATAGACGGCCCCATTCTGTTGTTTGTGGGTTACCGCACATTCCTTTGGTCACAGAAATGCTAGGCTCCTCGTATAGTAGTTAGCGCCGTTTGTCTCTGCTGCGAAGAAGCGAGTCCGTAATGGTACGAGCAACCGCGGAGAGAGGCATATTCCGGCTGTAAATGCTGATCAAGGAGCGTGACCAATGCCAACCGCAAAACACAAGTCTCCGAAGACTGCAAAAAAGCTTAGCACAGGCATCGAAGGACTGGATGACGTTCTGGCGGGCGGCCTCGCGCCGGGCAGGGTTTATTTAGTAGAGGGCGTTCCCGGCTCAGGCAAAACGACGATCGCCATGCAGTTCCTCATTGAGGGAGCTCGCCTGGGCGAGTCGGTTCTCTACGTGACGCTGTCCGA
>JAYVUD010000077.1:0-3558 GCA_043788335.1 Chloracidobacterium sp.
AGGTCGCGTCCGTCGTCCCGTCCGGGTTAAGACGATTTATGGTAGGGGCACCGTCAAAACCTGATTCTCGGGCGATCATGATCTTGCCGTCGGAGAAAAGGGCTATTGCGTTGGTCGAATAGTTTGTCGTGGGTGCAAAAGCGGCTTCGATCGCCCCGGTCGAGCTAAGCCGGACGAGCCCACGGGTGCTCTGGCCGTTGAACGAACTAAACTGGCCGCCGACGAGCAGCTTTCCGTCGGGTTGCAAGATAAGCGCACGCACTGGCGAACCGTTGGTGCCCGGATTAAAGGTGGTATCCAACGTTCCGTCGGTGTTGAGCCGGGCGACACTGGCGCTCCCAGCAGAACAGGTCGAGCCTACGATCAGCTTGCCGTCCGGCTGGATGACGATCGCCCGATTTGAGGAAGCAAAACACGGCGTGTTAAATGCAGTATCGATCGAGCCGTCAGCATTCAATCGGGCAAGTCCGTTGCGAGTTTGACCGCCGATCGTGCTGAAATTGCCGCCGATCACGACCTTGCCGTCCGCCTGTACCGCTACGGATGTGACACTATTTACTCTGGCCGGGAATGGAACATTGAATGTCGAGTCGAACGAGCCGTCGGGATTCAGCCTGGCTACGCTGTAGCGGATCGATCCGGCGACATTGTCAAAGCTGCCCGCAACTATAATCTTGCCATCTGTCTGCAAAGCAACGGCGCTGATCGAGGCGCTGGAAGGGAATATATTTCCACTATCGAAACTCGTATCAATGGTCCCGTCCGCATTAAACCGGGCGATATGGCCTAGCGGCCGCCGGTCGATCGTAAGAAAGAAGCCGGCGTAAATAATCTTGCCGTCGGGCTGTACGAGCAGCGCGTTGCCGATAGCCTGATTGTCCTTAATGAGCGACGGCTGAAAGGCGTTATCGAGTTCGCCGACAACAGCGGCAAATGCGGGCGATGACGCTGTTATGATGACAAACGCCAAAATAAGATAGGTTGCCGCGAAAAATATACGGCTCATGGCCGTGTCATTTGAGTTTGATTGCATGTTGATATCTCCATATTGTTGCCCGGCCGCTAAGGTAGCCGCGAACCGAAAAAAATTGTTTCTCTGACCAAAATCGCCGGGAAACTCATAAAACAGGGTCAAAATACCGGAAATTGTTTGTTTTACTTTGGCCTTTAGGCGAAACTAAAGGCTGATCCTGGTGATAAATGGAAGAAACCTCTCTCACAAATACAACCCAAATGCTCAAGGACGCGCAGGCCGGAAAGCGCGAAAGCCTGGACGAATTTCTGCCGCTGGTCTATGACGAGTTAAAGCGGATCGCCGCCTATAAACTCGCCGCCGAACGCCCCAATCACACGCTACAAGCGACCGCACTTCTGCACGAGGCATATATTAGGCTGATCGACCAGCACTCGGTCGATTGGCAAAATCGTGCCCATTTTTTTGCTATCGCGTCCGAGATGATGCGGCGAATATTGGTCAACTACGCCGAGGGCCACAATGCGAAGAAGCGCAATGAAGGTCAAACCCTCATTTCCCTTAATGACATCGATGTAGCCGCCGAGAGTGAGGTCGATCTCATCTTTCTCGACAACGCCCTACGCGAACTTGCCGAGTTTGACCCGATCCAATCGCGGATTGTCGAACTCAAATTCTTCGGCGGTCTGACCAACGAGGAGACGGCCGAGGTGCTGGGCGTCTCAGACTCGACCGTCAAACGCGAGTGGCGGATGGCCCGAGCCTGGCTGACCACAAAATTGACCTAATCTGCGTCCGGTTCCGGCGATCACTTTTAGAGACAAATGAAACCTGACGATTGGAAAAAAATTAAGGCCGTGTTTAACGACGCCGTCGATCTCGACACCGGCGAACGGGAGCGGTTCTTGAGCGAGAGCACGGATATCGAGACCGAAATACTCGACGAGGCGCGGCGGCTGCTCGCGGCGGAAGGTGCCGATGATTTTGCGACGCCGATCGCCGACGTTTCGGCTCTCTGGCGGGCTGAGGCGGTTTCAGACCTGACCGGCACGCAGGTCGGCCCGTATACCATCGTTCGCGAGATCGGACATGGCGGAATGGGCGTCGTTTTTGAGGCGACACGGCAGACAGCCGATTTTTCGCAAACGGTCGCGTTAAAACTGCTCAAACGCGGTATGGACTCGGACGCGATGCTCCGCCGCTTTCGCCACGAGCGACAGATACTCGCCTCGCTCGAGCATCCTAACATCGCCCGTCTGCTCGACGGTGGAATGACGGCGGACGGCACGCCGTACTTTGCGATGGAGTATGTCGACGGTCAACCGCTCGACGCCTATTGCCGCGAACGATCACTGTCAATCAATGAGCGTCTGGGGCTCTTTTTACAGGTCTGCGGAGCCGTCTCGTTTGCCCACTCGAGACTGGTCATCCATCGCGATATCAAGCCAAACAATATCCTCGTAACTCGGGACGGAACGGTCAAGTTACTCGATTTTGGTATTGCCAAGCTGATCTCGCCCGATGCCGATACGGCGGCACAGACCGTCACGACGCTCGGCATGATGACGCCGGCATATGCCTCGCCTGAGCAGGTACGGGGTGACATCGTCTCGACCGCGAGCGACATCTACAGCCTCGGGTTGGTGCTGTTTGAGACGCTGACCGGTTCGGCCGCATATACGCTGCCGAGCAATCGCCCAGACGAGGTCGCCCGCGTCATATGCGAGGTCGACCCGCCGCGGCCGTCGTCGGTCGTCAGATGGTCGCCGGCCGACACCTCGGCCACCGGTCGCCAGGGCGCCGCGACGACGCTCAAACCCCGAATCAACGACCTGCGTCCGCTCAAGGGCGACCTTGACACGATCATCCTCAAATCTCTGCGTAAGGAACCCGACCGCCGATACGCCTCGGTCGAGCAATTTGCCGGCGACATTCGGCGTCATCTCGACGGTTTGACCGTCATCGCCCGGCCCGACACATTTTCGTACCGATTCGAAAAATTTGTCTCGCGCAACCGCGTTTCGGTGATCGCCGGCGTACTGGTGCTACTGACGCTGGTCGGCGGTATCATTGCGACCGCGTGGCAGGCGGTAAGGGCCGAAAACCAGCGCCGCATTTCGGAGCAACGGTTCGGTCAGGTGCGCGAACTCGCGAACAATATCGTCTTTAAGTACTATGACGAGGCCGAAAAATTGCCCAACTCGACCAAGCTTCGCGAGATGATGGTGACCGACTCGCTCAACTATTTTGACAGCCTCGCTCAGGACACCAATGCTGACGATGCTCTCAAGAGCGAACTCGCCCTGGCCTACATACGCATCGGCAAGGTCATGGGCCGGGCGTATTTTGCCAATCTCGGCGACGTGGCCGGTGCGATCCAAAATTACAAAAAAGGCATCCATCTGCTCGAACCGCTGGTAGCGAAAACGGGCGACGCTAAACGCAGCGTTGATCTCATCAACGCCTACTCTGAGCTTGCGACCGCGCTCCGCCGCGAGGGCAGCATTGCCGAGTCGGACGAGCTGCTGCACCGGGCGATCGACTATAACGAGAGCCTCGTCAGGGCCAACCCCGACGACGTGGCG
>JAYVUD010000078.1:0-5744 GCA_043788335.1 Chloracidobacterium sp.
CTCAGACGCGACGACCGTCGCTGTGCGGCGTTCGCCCGTCAGCAGGCTCATCTCCCCGAAGAAATCGTTTTCACCGAGTGTATTTACGACCTTTTCGACGCCGTTTTCGGTTATCTGGACATTTACGTTTCCGCGGACGATCACCGACATCGAGTGGCCCTCCTGGCCCATCCTCACTATAGGTTCGCCGGGTGCGTATATTCTTGACCGAGCAACCTTTGCCAACTGCTCGGTCTCTTTCTCAGATAACGGAGCAAAGATCGGCACGCGATTGAGGCGTTCCGCGATCGTATTTGTTTTCTCTTCCCGGGGATTCTGCACGGGTTTGTCCTGGATATGTATGTGCCGGGTCGGGAACGAGAACCCGATCTTTTCGCGATTAAAAGCGTACCAGATGTTCCGGCGGATCAGAGCATCGGTATCGTGGTGTTTCGTATAGTCGTCGAGCCAGTATTTTACTTCCCAATCGATGCCGTTTTCGCCCAGATTGCGAATACGGACATTTGGCCGCATTTTTGTCGAGACATTTTCGGCACCGCGCATTGCGTCACGCACGATCTGCACGGTCGACGCCGGCGAAACACTGTATTCTGTATTAAAGGTGACTGCCCGTGCGTTGAGGTTGCCCCGCGGAGCGACCTCGATCAGTTCCTTACTTAAAACGGCGTTGCTGATGATCAAAAGCTTATTCTGAAACGTGCGGATCTTGACGCCTCGCCACGAAACCGTCTCAACGACGCCAACACCTTTGTTCGGGATACTGACGACATCGCCGATCTGAAACGGCTGATCTGCCTGAAACGCGATCCCGGCAAAAAGATTGCCGAGGGTTTCCTGGAGAGCTAAACCGACGACGATGCCCAGGATAGTCGAACCGGTAAAGATCGGGGTCAGCGGAACATCAGGATACTCTGATTGAAACAAAATAAAGAAGGCTACAACGTAGACGATGATCGAAAATACGGTCTTCAGGAGCGACGATACTTCGGTCTGGACCGAATTCCGAACGGCTGCCCGCAAGACGAGATACGCCACGAATCGGACGACCGCGATGACGATCAGCATTCCGAGCAAGATCGTCAGGATCCTCGTGCTCGTGTTCAGAAAGTTAGAAGCGATCTGCGAGAGTGAAAATGCCCCGGCGAGCCACGCCGCCGCGTAGGGCACGAGTAACAGGAGAGCAACGAGGAGTAATACGAAGATTACCGTTTTTGTTGCTTTGTTTTGAAGTTCCGAAGCTGCCATACCTTTGCCTAGAACATATCAATAATCGTTTTTCCAATCAATAAGAGCGACAGTATCGAGACGACGATCGTCGTCGAATATGCCAGAACATTGAACCAGAGGGTGTTTCGAAATTCGCCCATTATGGTCTTGTCGTTCGCGAGCTTTACGATCGCGACCAGCAAAACCGGCAATAGGATACCGTTTATGCATTGTGCGACGAGCAGGAGCGTGATAGGCGGAATGCCGGGAATCAGAGCAACGGCGCCACCGACCACGATCAGTGCCGTAAAGATGCCGAGGAAGATCGGTGCCTCGCGAAACGACCGCGAAAGGCCTTTTTCAAAACCGAGTGCCTCGGACACCGAGTACGCCGTTGCCAGCGGAACGACGCCCATGGCGAGCATCGAGGCCCCGAACAGGCCGAGAGCAAAGAGGTATTTGGCGTAGGTGCCGGCGATCGGGGCGAGCGACTCGGCGGCGGTGGCGGCCGAATCGATATTATTGATCCCGTGAGTGTAGAGGGTGGCAGCCGTGCAAATCACGATAAATGACGCGATGATGTCCGCAAACGTCATTCCGACGATCACGTCAAATCGAGCGACGGTCAATTCGTCCTTATCCATCCCTTTATCGACCGCCGCCGATTGCACGTAGATCTGCATGAAGGGAGCGATGGTCGTACCGATCAACGCCATTACCGTAAAAAGGTATGCTGTGTCGGTTCTAATAGTCGGGTGAATGAACCCCGACGCAACCTCGCCCCAATCCGGCTTGGAGATAAAGGCCGAGATCACGTATGTAAAAAAGATCAGGGACATTATCAGAAAGACACGCTCGACCCGCTTCTGCGACCCTTTGACCACGAGCCACCAGATCAGTCCGGCGGAAATGGGTACGGCGATAAACCTGGTGATGCCAAAAAGTTCGGCTGCCTGACCGATACCGACAAACTCTGAAATGATGACGCCGGAATTGGCGATGAGCAACGCGAGCATCACAAACGACGTCCACCGGACGCCAAATTGCTCACGGATCAGATCGGCCAAGCCCTGGCCGGTCACCACACCCATGCGCATGCACATCTCCTGCACGACGATCAGGCTGACCGTCATCGGGATAAACGTCCAGAGCATCGAGTAGCCAAAGGCAGAACCGACGCTCGAATACGTGGCGATCCCGCCGGCGTCATTTCCCGCGTTCGCAGCGATTATTCCGGGGCCAAGGATAGCAATGTAGGTGAAATACTTATATTCAGACAGATAGCGGCGAAGACGCTGTGGAATGCGTCCCAACGAATGCACATACTTTTTCATCGAAAAGCGTGTTACTTTCATTACTTCTACTATCGCCTTCTATCATTTTATGGTCTCTCCGGCCGCAACAAAGATATAACCAAGCCGAAAACTGAATATAGCTTGTTTGGCAAGATTAAGAAAGCACAAGGGTATAAAAAGGAACGTCCGGTTGGCAGCGGCGGGGGTTGGCTGACGGCATTTGACGGATGGCATTTCGTCGTTTTCATTTTGACGAAAGCCTGCTCAATGCCTGCTGCCAACCGCCAACCGTTCCTAAGCCTACGGTAAACTAGTTCCGCGCCCACGCGGCACCTGAGCCAGTCCTAAGACGAACGTGGTTAGGCCCTCGGGAAACTGCCCTTAGCTGGTTTTGACCCGGATTACGCATTAGGCATTGCATCGGTCGCTTAGCGGGAAAGCTATGCTTTTCCGAAAGTGCCTCCAAAAAGGCGGGCGGCCACGCCGCTCTTTTTCCGACATCTTAATAGCGGCAGCAAAGCCGCGGAAATATGGTGAGCCTGTTTCGGCGAAGCACGGCTTCGCCACCCGGCCATTTCGGCAGAGCCGGTGAAACCCGGGTAAACAAGGCTGAAAGCACATTAGAAAGTTCTATTGCGGAATCTGGGTTAAGCAGTTCGTCGGTGCATGGCGACGCCTAAAATCGATTTATAGGATGTTGGATTACTCAGTATCGTCAACCGCGACATGATGACGTTCGATTAACCGGAGTCGACCGAACGTCAACAACGCGGCATTTAAGAAGGAACCCGCACGCGATGCTTCCAACGTTGCAGATTTCCTTATATTTGTCGTCATCGGCGACGCTATACGTCTCCGTCCACGGCTCTTTCAGTCCGATTTACACTAAATACGGTTTGGTTTCGGCTGCGATTTCCGGATGGCCCGGCGGGCTGCAGCAGGTGTACTTGGCGCCCATTTGGGCGCACAATAGCGATATCGGAATTGGTCTAACCGAAAGTCTTTGACTTGTATTAGATTGCGTGATATCAATTGTATGCGTTTCCGCAACGCGATTGTGTCCGAGCCAGGAAGGTCCTCGGAGCGGGTTAGGCGTCATCAACGCGACATTTGCGGAGGGACCGGCACGACATGCTCCTTGCGTTGCAGCTTTCCGTATGGCGATTCTCATTGGCGATGGTGTACGGCTCCGTCCGCCGCTCTTTCGATAAGATCCATCCTCCATATAGTTTCGCTTCGGTTGCGATTTCCGCATGGCCCGGCGGGGGGCGGCAAGTGTATTTGCCGTTAATTTGCTCGCGAATCGCTATTCATTCGCATTCATTCGAACTTCCGGTCTATGGAGGCGGCAATGGTTGAAAATATCGAAACAACCATAGGGGACGGCTCCCGACTGTACTCTTTCCTTAGAATATCCTCGCGTGTCGCGAGTGTGCTTGTGGTTCTGATCGGCATTGCTGTGCTGATCGGGTGGTACTTCGACACTGCATGGCTTAAGAGCCTTTTCCCCGGTTTGGTGACGATGAAAGCCAATACGGCTTTCTGTTTCGTCTTGACGGGCTTGTGTCTCGCATTACTGCAGATCGAGTCTCAGAGTCGATTGCGAACCTATGCCGCTCGCTCGCTGGCGCTGATCGTTGCCCTCATTGGACTTCTGACGTTGGGCGAAGACCTCTTCGGATGGGATCTCAACATTGATCAGTTGATATTCACGGATGGTGGTGTGGATGCAGGCATAGTCGGAACGTTGAGACGGGGGCGAATGTCCCCATTCACAGCCGCCAATTTCTTTCTGATAGGCTGTTCTCTGTTCTTTCTTAAGCATCGGATCTCGCGGGATAATTATGTTTCCCACGGGCTTGCGGTTCCTCCGGCGCTGATCTCGATGGCAGCTCTTATCGGGTACGTCTATGGCGCCGCCGATTTCTTCCCGATGGCCTCATTCGCATCGGGGGCGTTGCACACGGCGGTCGGGTTCTTACTCCTTGCCGAAGGCGTTTTATTCACCGAACCGGATCGGGGCCTGTTCGCGATCATGCTCAAAGATAGCCCCGGCGGAATATTGGTTCGGCGCTTATTACCCGCAATTTTCATTATTCCGTTCCTTGTGGGTTGGGTGAGATTAGCGGCCGAACGGGCCGGCCACTTTACCACCGAACTGGGGGTAACGCTGGTTGCCGTTGTTTACATTATGATGTTTGCAATGCTCGTTCTGTGGATTTCAAGATCGGTAGATAAATCCGATACTGAGCGGAAGAGGGCGAAAGCAGTCCTGCAAACCGAAAAACTTTTCATCGAGTCGCTGATTAACAATCTGCCGGGCGTGTTTTACCTCATCAGTCAAGAGGGGAAGTTCCTGCGTTGGAACAGGCGATTTGAGGAAGTGACCGGCCGCTCCGCGGAAGAGATGGCGCAGATAAGCCCGATGGACTTGTTTGATGGGAACGACAAACAGGCGATCGCGGTGGCGATTCAGCGGGTGTTCACCCATGGAGAGGTTCAAGTGGAAGGAACCTTTTTAGCCAAAGACGGCACGCGGCCCCCCTATCACTTCACCGGAGCAAGAATGCTTGTAAACGAAGTTTTTTGCCTGATTGGGCTTGGGATGGACATCACCGACCGCAAGCAGGCAGAGGAAGGCGTGCGTACCAGCGAGGAACGCTTCCGCCGGGCGATCACGGATTCGCCATTCCCTATCTTGTTACACGCCGAAGATGGAGCGGTTCTCGAAATCAGCCAGTCGTGGTGCGACATCACCGGTTACACGCGGGGGGAACTCGCCACCATCGGCGACTGGACCGAACGCGCGTACGGCGATCGAAAGAAGGTGGTGCAATCGGACATTGACGCGCTTTTCCGACTGGACCATCGGAAATACGAAGGCGACTACACCATCCGTACCAAAAGCGGCGCGGCGCGCATCTGGGAATTCAGTTCCGCACCGCTGGGCCGGCTGTCGGACGGACGGCGGCTGGTCATCAGCGTGGCCATGGACGTCACCGAGCGGCGGCAGGTGGAGGCGAAGATCCGAAAGCTCAACGCCGAATTGGAGCAACGTGTTCTTGTGCGCACCGCCGAACTCGAGACCGCTAACCATGAACTCGAAGCGTTCTCCTATTCGGTCTCGCATGACCTGCGGGCGCCGCTGGGCGCGATCGGCGGCTTCAGCCGTGCGCTGTCGCATCGCCTGGAATCGCTGGACGACGAGCGGGCCCACCACTTCATGGCCCGGATCCAGGCCGG
>JAYVUD010000079.1:0-3655 GCA_043788335.1 Chloracidobacterium sp.
TCCCAACCTTGTTTCATAGTTCTATCGTTGTCTATCACGTGTTCTCACCGGAAATGGCGGCGTCCGCGGACCCGTCGGCCAAAACTGTCCGCCGGCAAAGTAGCCCGGTTGGACATACGGTTGCCGCCGCGGTCTCGAAATATAGTAGCCGGACGGGTATACATATTCGTAGTTGCCGTACGCCGGCTGTTCGTTTACGACGAATACGTTCGGCGAGTACCTGAAGCTCGCTGCCCGCTGTGCCTGTACAGCCCGCTCGATCTCCAAATTGCGTTCCCTGAGCCTATCGGAATATTCACCCAGTTCCAGAGCACTCCGCTTTCGCCTCTTGGCTAGTTCCTCGGGTGATGGAAACCCAAGTTTCGCGTAATTTTCACGATATTCAGCCTCAGCTTTTTCCCGCTGCTGGCGGTACTTCGTCAGATCCGCATTTGTCAACGACTTGGTCTGAGCCGTCGTGCACCCGACGGCAACCGCGATAAAACAGACAAAAAATAAGAATCTCATATTTCGTTGCCTCCGAATGGTCAATTTTACCACGATTGGCAAGTCGGGAACCGAAAAAGAGATCTACCCACGAAATATACGAATGTCACTAAATTCAGAAAGTTTGGTCGCCCAGATCAAAGTCGCGGCCGACAGAGAATTTCACGGTCAACGTCCAGACTTGTCCCCTATTTCGTGCCATTCGTGTATTTCGTAGGCAAATCGCCTAAAACCCGAACGTCAGGCCTATCCGGCCCGTCCGTTTGGCTGTGCGGAATCCGTTTTCGTAATACTCCTGGTCGAAAATATTCTCTATCGTGCCATAGAGCCGGAGACTCATTTCGGAACCGATCCGAAAAGTATAGCCCGCGGTCAGATCGCCCTTGCGATTACCGTTGAACCGGTAAACATAGGTCGAAAAGTTCGAATTACTAAAGATTGGAGCCAAATAGCTACTGGTCGCCACGAGGTCGAAGTTCACCCAAAACTGTCTGAAACGCTGGGTCGCTGTGAGCGTGAATTGATGTTCCGGAACGCCGAGCGTTTTGATAATTTGACTGCCCGATACCTGCGGCGTCCGCTGAACGCTGTTGGTGAAAGTGTACGAGGCAAAAACGTCGGTCGACCGGGTCGGCTTTAGCGTGCTGCTAAATTCGCCGCCGCGAGCGATGCCGCCTTTTTGGTTAATATAGCCGCCGTAGGGACGGGGGGTCGTACCGATATTCGGGACGGTATTGCCGTAACCAATGATGTCCGTCAAACGGGTGTAGAAGTACGTTGCCGTCAGCCTCAACTTGTCGCCGGCGAGATTTTGCTCGATGCCGGCGTCAAAAGCTATCGTCTTCTCAGGTTTCAGAAACGGATCACCGATCGCGATGAAACTCGGCGTTCCAAACGACGAATAAAACGATCCGAACCGCTCATAAAGCGACGGAACGCGGTAACCGTTGCCGGCGTGGGCCCGAAACTTGGTGCCGGTTTTCGCCACGTAGTACGATGCCGAACCGTCAAACGTGTACGCCGTCGGCGGACTGACCAGAGCTAAACTGCGATAGGGAGCGTTAGCCAAGCTAAACGACGGCCGATCGAGTTTGTAGATCTGCGATCGAAACCCGCCGGCCAATTGGAGTTTTCCGTTGAGCAGGCGGACAAGGTCCTGAATGTAGAACGTGTTGCTCGACTGTCCGGTTCGCGTAAAGAAATTACCCGTTCCCGACGGTGTTTTTCCGTCATTGCCAAATCTCTCAGCTTCAAACTCGTATCCGACGGTCAGCTCGTTTTGTTCGGCAGGTGTCCAGTTCACGTGGATGTTTCCGGTACTGACCGTACCGTCAAACACGCTGGTGGACGCACTCTGAAATCCCGCACCGAGCACTCCGTTCTCATTCGTTCGTTTTGATAAAAGGCCTTGGAAATACCCGCTGAGAACCAATCGGCGGTTGATCACCTGATTAACGGCAAGTTGGCCGCTGAAGAATCTCGACTTTTGAAAGCTGTCGGGATCGTTGACATCGGGCAGGAAACTGACGGTAGGAACCGCATTGATAATGACCGCATTTGAAGCCGGCAGAGTTCCGAGCGTGTCCGGGCCTGAATTCAGGCGGACATTTGCATCCGACACAAATATCCGCGCCGAAATGCTGGTCTTTGAAAATGGGTTGAACTCGATCCTCGATTGAAAGTTAGTGTTGCTCGCATTGTCCTGGCCATCGATGCCTTTTGTATACACCGTCCGCGAAATACCGGCTCCGATGCCAAATTTACCGTTCGCCATTCCGTGCGAGACGTTTCCGCGAAATCGACTCAGGCCAAGCCCGCCAAATGCACCCGATATTTGTCCGTGCGTCCCCGACTGCGGCCGCGGCGTCTGAAAATCGACCGTCCCGCCGATCGCATTCGTACCGTAGAGCGACGAACCGGAACCACGCATGACCTCGATCTTGGCGACACTCGTCAGCGTAAAATCACTCAGAAATGGCGATGCGTCGCCCGTGATCGCCGAGGCATCCCGAAACCGAATGCCGTCGACAAGGATCGCGGTGTCCTGGTTCCGCAAACCACGTGTCTTGATCGTCGCCGTCCGCCCAAATCCGCCAAGCTGCGAAACCCGAAACCCCGGTATCGTCCGGAGCGTTTCGACAAGCGAAAAATCGGCCCGGTCACGCATCTCCTGGGCCGAAATGACGTCAACGGTCTTAGAAACCTGTTCGATCGGTTGGCTGGCAGCGGCCGAAACCGTGACGGTTTCGCTCACAATTCGAGTGGAAAGGCGAGACACATCATAACCGTTGCGGATCGAGATCCGCTCGACAACTACCTTATTATTTTCGTCGCTGTAGACAACGTCGTAAGTTCCATCCGTCACATTAGCGAACGCGTATTTTCCCTCGCTGTCGGTCGACGTCTCCTGAATGACGTCGGTGTTTCTCTGAATTTTTACGATCGTGTTAATTAGCGGCTTTCCGTCTTTTGATGTTAACGATCCGCTTATCGTCCCTCGTTGTCCAAACGCGCTAATTGCCAAAACGCAAATAGCTGCAATTACTGCAGTAAATCTCATTACATCTCCTTGTTCTGCCCATCGCAGAATGGTTCTGATCCACAGCAAAAAAGCAAAGTTCCAGACTGGTCGATTTTGGATTTTCGAATTAGGATTTGGGATTTTTCAATCCGCGATCCGCAATTCGCACTCCGCAATCGGCTCACTGTTGCGTGGGCAGTGCCGGATTTGCACCGGACTTCCCTTGCTTCGTTTGCCAAACATGTTCCGCGTGCAGGCTTTAGCCTGTCTCTTTCGTTCTTAGGAGACAAGCCAAAACATTCACTCGGAACCTTAATAAACCGCCGTAATGCGCACCTTACGGCTTGCCGGATTTTCATCCAGCAGGACATCGACGTCGAAAACGTCCTTTACGTTTTCGGCCGTCAAAACTTCCGACGGCGTGCCGCGGGCGGCGATCCGCCCGTTTTTGAGCATTACGATCTCGTCGGCAAATTCGGACGCCAGATTGAGGTCGTGCGTGATAACGATCGCCGAACACCCGCACTCCAAACAACGCTTACGGACCAGACGAAACATCATCGCCTGATGAGCGAGATCGAGATTAGCCGTCGGTTCGTCGAGCAGGAATATCTGCGTCCCGGTCGCGAATGCCCTCGCCAGCACGAC
>JAYVUD010000080.1:0-6078 GCA_043788335.1 Chloracidobacterium sp.
CGCTCACACAGCACGTCCGGAATCGAGTTGAATAGCTCATACATCGTATGCAGCCCAAGGTTTGCCATCCCGATCGCGTGTGTATTTGGATAACACAGAGCGATACGCAACGCCGCCCGGCGACCGGTGACATAGCCGGTTTCAGCCGCGAGTTTACGCTTGTAGCTCTCTATTATCTTTCTGCTCATAAGGGCAATCTATAACCATAACAGAGAGCGTCGCTCAGCCACAACCAAAAACGAAAAACGCCGGGGCTGTTCCGGCGAATTTCGTTATCTCGGTTAGTTCTGCTCCCGCTCACTTATTCTTCTTGACCTTCTTGTCCTTGCCGCCGCCGGGCGTGATGTAGTACGGACGAGCCTGCACCTCGTAGACCTTATCATCGTAGACACCGTCGCCATCGACGTCGACCTTGACCTCGATCTTTGTTTTCGTTCCGGGCGGTTTCGGAGCGGTCAGATCGTAGGCGAGGCTGTATTGATTTCGCATCAGAGCGTTGATGCTGCGGAGATAGTCCGGCACCTCGCCCTCAAATGTCATCGAAAAATGCCGGCCGCCGCTCTCCCGGGCGATTACATTCATCGCATTTTGCGCCTGGATAAATGTCATGCGGCCCGGCATACCGCTGATGCTGTCGGTCGCACCGAGATACTGTTCATATTTCTTGTAAAACAGATTGCCCGTGCTGATGATGTAGATCGGCACGCCCGCCTCCTGGATGATCCGGCGAACCTCGTCGTAATTTGTGCGGCTAAACGTGTCTATCCCCGACGCGACCAGGATGATCGCCTTGCGTTTCGCCTTAATGTCGACCATGCCGCCGTACACAGCGGTGTCGCTTTTCGAATTATCAAGTACGACCGAGTCGCCCTTGCCGCCGATCAGCGTAAATTTCAGAGCATCCCACAGGTTATTTTCACGAAATGCCGGCGAATTTCTGAGCAGGATGTCGATGGTTGAACGTATCCGTGCCGGATCGTTCGTAAAATCCGTGATCGGCGTCGGCCGAATGTCGAAAGCGATGACCGAGGCGTAATCGTTCGGCGGCTTGATAAACTGCGTCAAAAACTGCGACACCGGACGGATCACCTCGTATGTGCCGGGCTCGAAACTGCCCCCGGCGGCCGATCCGAAAAGCTCGGTCCATTTGCTGTACTCGACCACCAGCGAAACGGTGATCGGAGCCTCGGGCGTCGAAAAATTGCTGATATTCTGCTTGACGCCGTTCTCAAATATCCCAAAATTCTCCTTCTTCAGCCCGGTTATGATCTGCCCGGTCTTTTTGTTCAGAACGACGGCTTCGACGCTGACGATGCTGGTCTCGACCTTTTCGACCGTTGGGTCGACGATGGCGTTTTTTTCTTCTTCGAGTCGCTTTTTCTCTTCGTCGGCCTTCTTTTGTTCTTCTTCGGTCAACGGTTTTGGACGGCCGTTCTTTTTGCCGTCACCGGCATCGGGCTTTTGCGGTTTCGACTGAGCAGCGGCCGGCAAATTATATCCGGCGAGCCCGAGCGTCACGACAAAGACTGCGACAAAAACAAACCGCATTATCCGTTCATTCATACAAATTATTTCCGGCGAATACCCTCTTACTTTAGATACCGATTGTCCGCAATTAGTTGGTCAAAATCAAGGTAAGTATCCAGATCCGCCGTAAACACGGATCGAGCCCGGCACCATCTGCCGGGCTCGCCCGCTAGAGCATCAGATATCTGCGTCGGCCTAGTTGCTTTGATCAGGCAGTATTTCCACCTTAACGTTAAACGAACCCGAATTGTCGTCGAGAAATCCTTCGTTGAGGCCGAGAAACAACGCTCCGTCGCGGGTTGCCACAAACTCGCGTTCCTCGCCAACGTATATAAAATCGTTGTTGTCGTCACCGATCACGGCGATGAGGGCCCCGGTCGGTACGTTTTTGAGCAATTTCTGCTCGTCCTGCAGGTCGCCGATACCGGCGGCCGTCGAAGATTTGCCCTTGCCGAGCGATACGCGCCCGTCGCCCGTTATCCTGATCCGCTGGCCTTTCTTGAGCACCCAACCCGAGTTGGTCCAACCGTTCGCCGTGTTATCGGCGAGCACCTTGACGGTCCACGCTATCGGCGGAATCGTGCCACCCGACGTGTTGCTTCGGGGTTTGCCCGGGTTTGGGGCCGTGGTATTCGGTCTGCTCGTGTTGTCCGTGACTATCACCCGCGGCGGTGTTGTCGAGCTTGCATTTACGATCGTCGCGTTATCGTTGTTCTTGCGGGTTGCGGTGTTTAATTGCGGTTTCTCGCTCGGGGTGTCAAACGTGATCGAGTCGACCTCATTAGCAAAGAATGTCAGCTCCTTGAGCCTCGATCCATCGCCGATCGCGATGGTAAATCGGCCCCCCGCAAACCCGACAATGTGGCCTTTGATAATGCTGCCGTTCTTAAGACGGATCGTGTCTGCCATCGTGGCAAACGAGAGTGATAACAACAAAACTACCGCAAAACTGACTCGAACGATGCTGGTTCTTAGTGTCATATGTCCTCCAAGGTCGGGATTATCGGGTTACTATGGGCATTTTGCCCCGGCGTATTTCTGATCGATGGTCCGGCACAAAAACAGATGTCATACAGCGTACCAATGGTTGCATTTAATTTGGCTCCGCCGACTAATCAGCATCATACACACAATTGCTAAAGTTGTAAATTAGTTTTTGCCCTCTACGTCGTTGATAACAGTAGTTTTAAGCGATGTGCTCCATCGATCTAATGCCGCCCGCGGACGATCAGTACGCGACGCTCGTGCGGTCGCCCGTCCGTCGCATTGCCTACCGGATGTGAGATGTCGCCATAACGTTCAACAGTGGCACAACAGTTGCAACAACATTAAACAGACGGGCCCGGTCTGCTGCCGCCTGACCGACCGCTCGTCAATGCAGGTCACAGTCGGTCTCCCACGATCCTTAACAGCGGCAAATGTCATGATCTCCCACACTCAGCTACTTTCGGCTCGCTTTGGCCGAAAAGTTGGGCACATCCAATTGATAGGGCGAATAGTTTTCGTCCTTTCAAAAATATTGAGGCACTCCCACCATGCTCTCCTCGATCCGCCGTTTTTTCCCACTTTTCATCGTCCCGACACTTTTCATCGTTTCTGCGATATCCGTATCGTCGCAACGCCGGCCCATCATCGGCTCTGACAGCAAGCGCGCCGAACGCCGCGAAAGCGAGCGTGAACGCGAACGCGAGATTCGCAATGCACGGGCAAAGGTCTCGCCCGAGGCCGTGACGCGCGCCCAAAATGGCAAGACGCTCGTGATGCCGACGTTATACTTAGGCGAGAGCGACCGCATTTCGTCGATCGCGAAAGGTAAACCGGCCAAGATCAGCAAAGAGAACGGAATGTATCAGGAGAACGAGACCGAACCACTGGGCGAGGTTCCGGAACGCAGCAACCTCGTCACCGGCCCGGTTGCCCGCTCATTTATCCAAACCGAGGCCAACACGGCCCCGACGATGGTCCAACTCACGAGCTTCGAAGGTCCGGGCACGGGCCTCTCCGGATTTTCGCTTGCCGGAGCACCGCCCGATTCGACCTTCGCGGTCGGTCTCGATCACATCGTCGCGTGGACCAATTCGCAATACGCCATCTTTGACAAATCCGGCAACGTCCTCGCCGGCCCGCTCAACGGCAACTCGCTTTTCACCGGCGTCGGCGGACTCTGTGAGACGACCAATCGCGGCGACCCGATCGTCCAGTACGACCGAATGGCGGACCGCTGGATAATGAGCCAGTTCGCGTTCAATCTCAGCGGCGGGATGCCCGCGGCACCGTATCTCCAGTGCGTCGCCGTTTCGACCGGCGGCGATCCGCTGGGCACGTATTACCGCTATTCCATCTCGTTCAGCTCGGTCAGCCCGAGCGGTTTCAACGATTTTGGCAAGATCGGCATTTGGAATGACGCCTACTACACGTCGTACAACATCTTTGCGGGTTCGCCGGCGGGTTCGGGCACCGGTGCGGCACTCTGCGCGTCCGACCGCACCGCAATGCTCGCCGGCAACGCCGCGGCGACCACCTTGTGTGCTCCGATCACCTATTACGCCAGCGGCGTATCGCTGCTGCCGGCAGATCTCGACGGATCGATGCCGCCGACCGACACGACCCGCGGCGGGCTGTTTATGCGGCAGACAAATTCGCCCGCTCTGCGCTATCTGCGCCTCAAGCCCGATTTCAATGCCGGTACCGTGACCATCACCAATGGCTACGGCGGAGCGGCCGGCAGCTATGTCAGCCTCGCTCTCGGTTCGACGACACGCCCGTGTAACGGCATGACGGTCGTCTGCATCGCCCAGCCCGGCACCTCAAATGTCCTCGATACGATCGGCGACCGGATGATGTACCGTCTCGCGTACCGCAACCGCGGCGGCGTCGATTCGCTGATCGTGACACAGCCGGTCGACCCCGACGGAGCCGGCCCACGCAGTTCGGCCGTCCGCTGGTATGAGATACGCAATCCGCTGGCAAACCCCGCCGACCCCGACACGACCAAGCGGCCATACATTTACCAGCAGGGAACTTACGATCCCGGTGCAAGCGGCGACCGCTGGCTGAGTTCGGCGGCGATGGATAAACACGGCAACATCCTGGTCGGCTACTCGATGACGGACGCCGCCAACTCGATAAAACCGTCGATCGCGATCGCCGGCCGCACCCAGTCCGACACGCTCAACACGTTTCAGGCCGAGCAGATCGCCTATACCGGCACCGGTTCGCAGACCGGCACGCTCACGCGTTGGGGCGACTATTCGACAATGCAGGTTGACCCGACCGACGACGAGACGTTCTGGTACATTGGCGAATACCTCTCGACCGACGGCGCATTCAACTGGCGAACGCGTCTCGTCAGCTACAAATTTCAGTCGACCACCGCGACCGCGAGCGGCGATCTCAACGCTGCCGGCAACTGGACCAACGGCACACCGTCCTCGACCGTCACGGCCGTCATCCCGGCCGGGTTAACGATGAGCGTCAACGCGCCGACGACCCTCAGCAATCTCGAGGTCCGGAGCGGCGGCAACCTTACCTTGAATGCCGATCTCGACATCACCGGTTCGCTCACGCTCGGGACCAAGGTCGATACCGGCTCGCACACGCTCGGCATCGGCTGTCAGGCGACAGTCTCGGCACTGTCGAGCGCCGCCTACGTCGTCGGCAATATGCGTAAGGACTATTGCGCCACCGGCCAATTTACCTACCCGGTCGGCACCGCGGGCGGGCCATCGCCCGTCAGCGTCGGCATCACGACGCTTACCACCAACCCGTCGAGCCTCACCGTCAGATCGGTCCAGGCGGTCCACACCGGCATCTGGGCCGCAAGTTCGGTCCAACGTTACTGGACGCTCGGTATGACCGGCAGCCTGACGGCCAACCTTACGTTCAACTACCTCGACGGCGACGTCGCCGGAACGGAATCCGCCTTCAAACTCTACAAATGGGAGGGATCAGCCTCGACCGAGGTCACGCCCGCGACGCTCGACACTGCCGCCAACACGATGACCGCGACCGGCATCTCGTCATTCTCCGACTGGACCATCGGCAATCTCCAACCGACAGCGGCCCTCGCCAGCCTCGCCGGCCGCGTAATGTCCGCCGACGGCACCCCGATACCGTACGCCGTGGTCACGATCAGCGACATCAACGGCAACACCCTCTCGGCGATCGCCTCGCCCTTCGGCTACTATCGCTTCGACAACCTCCCCACCGGCCAGACCCTGACCGTCACCGCCGGCTCAAAACGCTCCCAATTCACCCCCCGCCTAGTCGACCTCAACGACACCCTCCTCGAGATCGACCTCACCGCCCAATAGCCTCATGTCAGAACCGGGAGCCGTAGCGACTGGGTTCTTGTGCCCATACGCCGATTCGCCTCCCATCAGCCCCGCGAGCCATAGCGACTGGGTTCTTGTGCCCCATGCCGATTCGCCCCCATGTCAGACCCGACACCCGCACCGACCGGGTTCTTCCTCATGTCAGCCCAGCGAGCCGTAGCGACTGGGTCCTTGGGCCCCACGCCGATTCGCGCTCATATCAGACCCGACACCCGCA
>JAYVUD010000081.1:0-7374 GCA_043788335.1 Chloracidobacterium sp.
CCCATAAACATCAACCCGCTGTCGACCGCCGGATATTCCATCGCAAAATGAAACGCAAGCTTTTTCGCCCCGATCTGGGAGGTCGTGACTGCCTTGTAGCTTTCAAAATGACAGTTTTCATAGCGTTTCGGCAGTTGAGCTTTGGCGAGTCCGTCGTCGTGGCTGTCGCGTTTTCGGCACGAGCATATCCGGGCGCCTTTGCCCGGGACGACCTCCATTCCGGTTCCGAAGCAGAGCGGACATTCGTCAGAGATCTCAGCCGATACGGCAGATGATGTTTTTGGGACCGCCTTTAATTTGTGCGTGTTTCTGATATTTTCCGGCATTTTCCCCTCACGACCGACTGAATTATAGCACCGCCGCGGCCCTATTCAAGTATTGCCCAATTGGGTATGGTATATTTAGCATATAGATTTCTTATGGGACTGATACGCAGTGTGCTTATAAAACTCGGGTTGGCAGACCTGAGTGCCGACCGAACTCCAATATCCGTAATGCTCCTCGACGATGACACCCGCCGCCATCGCTGGTTTGCCAAGCGGTTCGACGGCGATGACCTGGATATAGCCGAAACCGTCGAGGAAGCCAAGGTATTTCTCGCCGAAAACAACTATGACGCGATCTTTCTGGATCACGATCTGCTGCCGCATCACTACGAGTCGAATGACCACGATGATTTTGACCAAACCGGCTATGCCGTCGCTCTGTGGTTAAATCAAAACCACCAATTTCAGCGTGCCGCGACGATCATCGTCCACACCCGCAATGCCGACGCCGCGATCCGTATGGTCCAGGTTTTGCGTGAAACCGGCCGAAACGTCGAATATTGTGCGTTCCCGATGCTCGATCTCAAGATCAAAAACTACTGGAAACGCTAAATTTCACCCAAAATACTTTTTACCCCTAAGCTTTGCCGGCAGCAGGTCGCCGTCGGGGTCATTGCCCTCATCTTTGCCGTAGCCAAGGTTTTTCATAAGTTTGGTCGGGGCGTTTCTGATCTTCATCGGAACGGGCAGATTGCCGAATTTTTTGGCGTCCTCCATTGCCGCACCGATCGCGTTGGTGGTACCTCGATCTTTTGCGGCGTTCGACAGATACGCGACGCCGTGGGCGAGGTTCAGGGCACATTCGGGCATCCCGATCGTTTCGACCGCTCGAAACACGGCGTTTGCCACGACCAGAGCCGTCGGTTGGGCGAGGCCGATGTCCTCGGAAGCGAAAATGACCATTCGCCGGGCGATAAACTTGGGGTCCTCGCCGGCCTCGAGCATTCGTGCCAGGTAATAAACGGCCGCATCCGGTTTGCTGGAGCGCATCGATTTGATGAACGCGCTGATGACGTTATAATGCTCTTCGCCCTTTTTGTCGTAGCGAAGAAACTTGGATTGCAGCGTTTCCTTGAGCGTTTCGAGCGTGATGCTGTCGTAGAGGTGCGATGTGTTCTCGATCATCGTGATCGCCTGACGAGCATCGCCGTTCGCCATTTCGATCAGCCACTCTTTGGCGACGGGCTCGAGTTCAAATCCCGTGCGGTCGATGATCGCCGCCATATTCTCGTCCGAGATCTCATCGAGCACAAATACACGCAACCGCGACAGCAATGCCGGAATGACCTCGAAACTCGGGTTTTCCGTCGTTGCACCGATCAGCACAAGTTCGCCGTTCTCGACATATGGAAGCAAAAAATCCTGCTGAGCCTTATTAAAACGGTGGATCTCGTCGAGGAACAGTAAAGGAGGGCGGACACTCTTGTCCGCATCGCCGGTTCCTCCGGCGACATCTCCCTCAAAAAGATCCCCGGACGCCGAAGCAGCATCCGTGCGGACACGATCGTCCGCTCGCCGTTGCACGATCTTCCGAATATCATCCTTTCCCGCCGACACCGCCGAAAGCTCGTAAAACTCGGCATTGATCGCATTGGCGTAGATCCGTGCCAGCGTCGTCTTACCGGTTCCGGGCGTGCCCCACAGGATGAACGAAAAAACGTGCCCCTGCTCGATCGCCAACCGCAGAGGCTTGCCCGCCCCGACCAGGTGCTCCTGACCGACATACTCCGCCAAACTCTTGGGCCTGATCTCATTTGCAAGCGGTTCCATAATTTCCCCGAGAACCTAAATTATACCGCAAGTCAGAACCCGAAGATGCAGCGAGCGGCTGCTTTTGCCCAATGAACAAATCTCCAATTCTTAGCCTAATCTTCCGCTTGGGACTTCTGGAACCTGGGGCCTGGGACTTATTTTACCTTTTGCCTTTTCACTTTTGCCTTTCAATCTTGTCCCACGAATACTTAAAGTGGGACAAAAGGTGGGACAAGTTAACCCATTGTATCTATTGGCATAAACGCGTTTTGTCCCACTGTCCCACGGTTTTTTCATATCGGCATTCGACGCCCCCCGCGGGACAAGCCGCGGGACAGGGAAACTATTGATACAATTGAGTTTAACCGCATTTGTCCCGCTGTCCCGCGAAAATTTTTTATTTTCGCCAAACGAGTGTGTCGTCCGGGTTTACGGAACGTTCCGTCGTGCTCGTTTTCAAAGATCTAGCTTCTATCTAAATTCTACCACACGTGTCAAGAACAGGTGACGGGAAATACGATAAGAGAGAGTAATGAAAGACGATAACGTTGGGAATTTTGGCACGGGGTTGGCTCCCTACTATTGAGACGTGTTGATAGAATCAACTTTAAATTCCCAACGAATCCAGATGGCTGGAGGCAGACTGATGAAGTCGCCATGCAGTATTTGGCGGACTGTTTATGTAGTAGGAATTTGTCCTTTCATACTTGATTCTCCTAGTTAAGATGTCGCCGGTCCATCTCCTTTAATGAATGGGCGGTCGGCGAGAGGTCTGAGATGAGCGTCGATGATGTGGGCGCGGAGCCAGCTTCGAGCTTCGTTGTCGGACCACTTATGAAAGGTCCACGTGCAGAGGTGGCAGCGTGCTTCATGTTTCGCCCCAGGAACGACGGGCGGTATCACGACCAAGTCATTTTCGATTTCTTCAATATGAGCCATCTTCCAACCTTTTAGCGATGATATCACAGTATTCGGCCGACTGTTCAATTCCGATCGCCCGGCGCCCGTGTCGGCCTTGCAGCGGCAAGGGCCGTCGGCGTGGTCGAGATGTGCAACTGTGAGAACCACTTTGGATCCTCGGAAGTTTATCGAATAGTTTTCGATCCCGCATCTTTCGCACTTGCCGCCGGCCCGGACGTAGCGGATCGTGAACGAGAATATCGCCCACTCGATCGGGTACATGTTTGGGTCTTTGATCGGCATTATCGTTCTCCTTTGACGCGGTAGATTTCGAACGCGACGGTGAAAAAGTCGCCGAGCGAGATGCCGATATTGCCTGGGGTGCTCATGATGTCCGTGTACAGGATCAATGGGCGGCATCGCGGGTGTTGGTTGTTGAGGTCGAGAATCTGGCATTTAAGATCGGCTATGAAGTGATCCGTGTCGGAGATCAGCAGAGCGTCCGAGGCTTCGAGCAGTCGGAGAACGGATCGCTGGAGGGCATTTTTGGGTTTATTTACGTAAACGAGATGTGTGAAGTGTGTCATTGGTTTCTCCTTGAAAGTGGCCGGAATTTAGCAGCGATATCGGGCGAAAACCTCGTCGTCGCAGGGAACGACGCGGCGGATATTGACCTCGAACGTAATTTTGTCGCCGCACTCACTGATATACCTTTCACCGTAAGTCGCGAAATGGCAGTAAACGCACCAATCGTCGGCGTAGCCCTTGACCGCGACGAAACGCAGCAGCTCGTTGGAGGTGTTCATGTCGATGCCGAATTCGTTGTCCGATATGGTGCCGGTGGCAAACTGTTCGCCGTCCGGGAGTTGGTTGAATTGATCTAGAGTAAGCATTTCTATTTCTTCTCTCCTTTTAAGAACCCGCCCGCTGACGCAGGCGGTTCTGACTAAGCGATCTCCATTCGCAGCTGGCGTTGGTGGCGGACGGCGGCCATGGTTGCCTCGCGGCGGGCGGCTTTGGGGTTTGGGTTGATGACGCCGTCGCCGGTGCCGGGTTTTTCGATGACGGGCGAGCCGTCAAAATGGTCGACACAGCGAGCCGTGGCGGCGGATGTGCGGGCAACGAATCCGCGGGGTATAAACCGGTTGCAAAAGGTGCATCGTTTGTCGTCGAGAATGGGTTGTATCTTCATAAATCCTCCTAATAATCAAGAAATTTGGCGAGGTCGGCGGTCAGTTTATCGATCGTATGCCGCATCGCGATGACCAAGCGAACCTGGTTAAAACTGTCCTCGGTGACCTCGTACGTCGTCCATGCGGTCCAGCATTCGAGACATCGCCGGCGCCGGTAAACTGAGTCGATCGCTTCGCGGATCCGGCTGTCCACGACCTGGGTTTGAGACGATCGGCATGACGGGCATTTCATTGCGTTTAGGCTCCGCGTTTCATAAATCGCTGGTCGGTGGTTGGGGCGGCGAAGTGCATCTTGGTCGCGATGGCGGCGCCGATGACTTTGTCATTTTTGAATTCGTCGTGCGAGATCCTGAGAGCCTCGTTGGCGATGTTTCCGATCGCGAGCGGCGTCTCGGCCTGGGCCGCGATCATGGCGATGGCTTCGTCGTCGAACAGGTCGTGGATGTCACGCCCGGCGAGCTTTAGACGGTGCGACAGATACGCCTCGGCCGACTCTTTGAAATCGGGCATCCGGAGCGGGACGATGCGTTCGTAGAGTTCGCGAAACTTCTCGTCCTCGAGCCTGGTCGCAAACTTTGACTGGCCCATCAGCAGCACGGACATGTACCGCCGAAAGCCGCCCGAGCCCATCTCGAAAAAGTTCTTTAAGCTGGAGAGCGTCTCGTCCCGCAGGTGGTGGCACTCGTCAAAGGCGAGGCACACGCGCTCATTATTATTGAATCGCGTGGCGAGGATCTCTTTGACCTTGCGGCCGAGTGGGACGGCCGAGCCGGGGATCCGTTGCACGCCGAAATGTTCGAGGATCTCCTTGGCGATCTGGATCGGCGTCACCTTTTCCATCTGCTGGAATTCGGGCCAGATCAGGTGAAGTTTGTCGTCGCCGGCGACGTAGTCTTCGACCAGCGAACGCAGCGTCGATTTGCCGCTGCCGATCGGGCCGGTGACGGACAGAAAAACGGGGTATTTGATGGCGTCGATCACGCGGTCGACGACGTGCTGCAGCGACGGATTGATAAAAACCTCGCTGCGGTCCTGTGGGTGCAGGGCGAACGGGTCGATATAATCTCCGCGTTCGTTGCGAAAATTGAAGTGCTTGAGCAAAGCGGGCGAAAGCTCGAGTTTTTTGCTGATCATGGGTCGGTATTCTCCTGGGTTAAAAACTGCCGAAAGCTCGGCGTCGATCTCGGATTTATTGAGGCCGCGGGCGACCAGAAACTTGCTGAGGCAGCGAGCCGTCGGCGGATGGAGCGTCGCCATCATCTCGGGCGACAGTTTGCCGTGCACCATGCGGTGCAAGGTTGAGCGGCTGTTGAAATTAACGCCCTCGGATAGAAGGCACTTGGCGACGTCGGCCAGGCTGATCCGGTACCGGTTCAGCAGCTTACCGATCGCCGTCGGCGGATGCGATCGTTTGTTTGGGTTGGGTTGGGTTGTCATAAAAGTAATCAACTGACGGCTTGCAGCCGCGGTCTTTGTACCTCGTAACGGCGTTCGATCGCCGCTTCGACTTCGGGTGCAGGGAGCGTGCCGGCGGTTCCGGGAAACGCTCCGAGCAGAAATGTTTTGGCCTCTTCTACGCCGCCATCAAAGCGGCTGGAATAATCGACGATCGCCTGCCAGTACGTGATCGGTTTGCCCTCGTAAACCGTCTGCGGCATCGGCACGACGGCGGCGATCTCGTCGCGTGTAACAACTCGTTCCGTGTGCGGGAACGCCATAACATTGGTGGACGGCTGCTCGACCTGGTAATCGAGATACGGCAGCGGAGCGATCTGACCAGTTTCTTTTTGCTTGTCCTTGCCGAGCCTGATGTTCTCTTTGCGAAAGGCTTTTAGCTGCTTTTTGAGATCCTCCGCGGAACTCTCCGCGACGCCCTTAAAGTCACCGGCCTTATCCGCAGTCGCAATAACCTTATCGATGTCATACACACCACCGTTTACAGGTTCGAATTTGCCGTTGGGGCCCGGAAGAGTGATGACGATCGTATCGATCGAAGGTGGAATGACGACTTTGACCCACTTGCTTACGTAATCGACGAACGGAGCCTTTTCCTTGGTCTTTGGGTCAATGCTCGGGATACGATAAGCGACACCGTCGCGAGTGATGGTCATCGACGGATCCAGAAGAGCATCGAACTCATCGGACAGCAACGCGGACTCAATTATCTTGGGGTCGTCGAACTTACGCACGACGATCCGCTTGTTGGTCCAGCGAAACATCGGCGTTTCTTTGGTCACGCGATGGACGCGGTTGTTGTAGTTATCGCATACCTGTCTGGCATAGTCGTTCAATATTTCGATTGTGAGTTCGCGATCGCCATTGTTAGTCGCCACGCCGATTATGCCGTCCATTTTCTCAGCCCACTGGTGGCCGTTCTCGACCTTGCCGGTAGCCTGAGCATTCCCGGCCTTGTGCGGCATGTGCTCGTAGCCGCCGGTATCGCGAATGGTTGGAAGCGAGTTAAAGATGATCGCGGCCTTGGTATGGCGAGATTTGAATTCGCCGCCCTGGTCGGTGTATAGCTTTTGCGGGACGCCCAGCTCGCTATATGCCTCGCACATAAAGCGGACCATTTCAGCAGACGTGATCGCACGGGCGACGAAATAACGTAAGAAAACTCGTCGGGAATGATCGTCCTTTAAAAGAATCTGCCAAACACGCTGCTTCGTCGGATCCTCCATCGGGTGGTTCTTGTCGACGCCGACGATCTTCATAATTCGGCGGGTCTTTTCATCGCGCCAACGCTCTTTGAGAGCGGTAACGTCGATCTGAAATATCTCGCCGGGGTACTCGGCTTCCCACCGCCGAAACGCTCGAACCGGGTTGCGTCGCTCCTTTTTGCCGAGGTGGCTGTCAGCCAGTAATTTACGGAAATACTCAAGGCTCGGAAGGTTGGTGTAGCCTTGGCCCTTGGCGATCAGGAGAGCAAGCCCCGGGTCGACCTTGTCGTAGATAACAAGGCTCGCGGCATAAAAGACATCCGTTCCCGGCACGAGCTCAAACGTTCGACGCCCGGCGTCCGATCGCGTTTTTCGCTTGCCGTGTCGGAGATCCCGCGTCATGCCGTAAATGTATTGCCAGCTGACTTTATGATCCGCAGCCAGACGAACGGCCTCGGCCTTTGCCGATGTGCCGTCCAGCCCTGTCATAGCTGTGCGAATTTCTTGTCTGGCCGTTGAGCCTAGTTTTTGATTCATGGTGTT
>JAYVUD010000082.1:0-10555 GCA_043788335.1 Chloracidobacterium sp.
CCTGCTGAAAAAGGCGACACCGCCTGCAAACAATGACGGCCGCACGTTTAAGTCGCGTGACGGTGCGGTCGAGATGCGGGCGTGGGGGCAGAACAACGCTCTGGGCCGCACGCTCACCGACGAGTACGCCGAAGCCATTAGCAACTGGGGCGATGGCGTGAGCTACAAGGTTGTCGGCAGGAGCAGTTTTACGGTGACCGGCACCCGCGGCGGCAAGATATTTTATCAAAAGACACTTTATCGCAAGGACGCGGACGTTTACTTTACATTTACTATCGAGTACCCGAAATCGCAAAAATCACGGATGGACGCCGCGGTGACGCGGATCGCACGGTCATTTAAGTTCGACCCTAATGCCGAAATTTGACCGCAGTCTCCGCATCACCGAGATATTTCTATCGATCCAGGGCGAGTCGTCGCACGCCGGGCGGGCGTGTTCGTTCGTTCGTCTGACCGGGTGCCCGATGCGGTGCGTGTGGTGCGACAGCGAATACACATTCACCGGCGGCGAGCGGATATCGTATGACGATATTTTTGCACGGCTCGATGAATTTGGCTGTAAGCTGGTCGAGGTCACGGGCGGCGAACCGCTGGCACAGAAGGCGGCGTTTCCTTTTATATCCGAGCTTTGCGACCGTGGTTACGAAGTCCTGATCGAGACCGGCGGATATGTCTCGACCGAAGCTGTCGACTCGCGTGCTGCGGTCATTCTCGACGTAAAATGCCCGGCGTCCGGCGAATCGGAGCGAAACCACTGGCCGAATCTCGAGCGTCTGCGGGCGGACAAGGACGAGGTGAAATTTGTCATTGCCGATCTCGCCGATTGGGAATGGGCAAAGGGTATTATTGCTAAGTACCACATAGATCAACGTGCGAAAGAGGTACTGATATCGCCGATCTACGGCATTGCGAATCTGGCGGAGATCGCTGAAACAGTCGCGAATAGCGCAATGAACGTCCGCCTTAATTTGCAATTGCATAAGTATATTTGGGGACCCGATGTCCACGGAGTCTAATTAACGTTTTCTTCCTTTGCGGTTTTTGCGACTTGGGGTGAGACGAAGATTTTCACGCAGAGACGCAAAGAACGCAAAGCAAGGCGGGAAGTAAGAATATGAAAAGATTTGTTTTGATCGTCGTCACCATGTTTATTTTTTGCGGTCTCGCGGTTGCTCAAAAGCCGAAACCGGCCGCGGTGCCGTCGCCTGCCACAACGCTCGACGACCGCATTCAGGCGGCACTCGCCGGGTTTGAGGGCAAGGCGTGGATCTACGCCAAAAATCTCGATACCGGCAAGGAATATGCCCTTCGGGCCGACGAACCGACACGCACAGCAAGCACGATCAAACTCGCGATAATGGCCGAGACGTTTCATCAGGTCGCCCAAGGAAAGCTCAAATGGGACGACGAGATCGTCCTGAGCAAAGAGAAAAAGGTCGGCGGTTCGGGCGTGCTGTCGGAACTCTCCGACAACACAAAGATCGACCTCAAATCGGCACTCAATTTTATGATCGTCGTCTCGGACAACACCGGCACTAATCTGGTTATTGACAAAGTTGGTGCCGATAACGTCAACGATTTTATGGACAGCCTCGGGCTGACTGGCATCAAGTCGATGCGAAAAATAAATGGCGGCGGTGACTCTAAAGCCGGCCTCGATCCGCAAAACAAGCTCTTTGGCCTCGGGCGTTCGACGCCGCGTGAAATGGTGAAACTGATCGAACTTATGGAAAACGGTCAGATCGTCTCAAAAGAAGCCTCGGCCGAGATGATAAATATTCTCAAACGCCAGCAGTACAAAGAGGGCATCGGACGTGCCCTGCCCGATACCGTGCCGTCCGCGTCCAAATCTGGTGCCCTCGACCGCCTCCGCTCCGACGTCGGCATCATCTACACCCGCCGCGGTCGCATCGCGATGGCGATAACGCTTGATGACCTCCGAGTAGTGGCATACGACGAAGAAAACCCTGGGCTAAAGATGTTGTGGACGCTCTCGCAGATACTTCAGGAAGGTCTCGGAAAGTAAGAATCGGAGGTCTCATATGACGCACTATAAGAAATTGGCAACGATGATATTTAGGATCGTTGGAACCTTGCTGGTCGTAGTCGGGGCGGTGGCGGCCTTATTCTCACTTCCATTTATTTACAGCGGGCTTGGCGTGTTGATCGCGGTGATTGCCTTGGCCCCGTTGACCACAGGGATCGTTTGCTTCGGATTGAGCACAAGGTTGGCCGCCCTCGTGTGCAAGGATTTTGATGAATTCAGGTTTTAGCTACAATTTGGCGATCTGCTTGGTGTCAGGGGGAATGGACTCCTGCGTGACGGCGGCGATTGCCCTTGTTGAGAACGCTGAATTGGCGTTTCTACACGTCTCATACGGCCAGCGGACCGAGGAGCGGGAGCGGCGGGCTTTTAATGACATCGCCGATCATTACGGCGTTGAAAAGCGGCTCGATATCTCGATCGAGCATCTCGCCAAGATGGGCGGGTCGTCGCTGACGGACATGAACATTGCTGTCACCGAAGCCGATCTCGAGTCCGACGAGATACCGACGAGCTATGTGCCGTTTCGCAACGCCAATATGCTCGCGATCGCTGTCAGTTGGGCCGAGGTCATCGGGGCGTCGGCGATCTATATCGGTGCCGTGGCTGAGGATTCGAGCGGTTACCCGGACTGCCGTCCCGAGTTTTACGCCGCATTCCAAACCGCCATCGACACCGGCACCAAGCCCGAGACCCGCGTCGAGATCCGCACGCCGATCATCGAGCTTTCAAAGGCGGAAATAGTAAAAAAGGGAATTGAGCTTGGTGCTCCGCTACATCTGACGTGGTCCTGCTATCGCCGCGAGGACCTGGCGTGCGGAACGTGCGACTCGTGCGCATTGAGATTGCGGGGATTTGAACAGGCCGATGTCACAGACCCGATCGCCTACCTAGCATCATGATGCTTTTCTCGACACATCATTGCATCATTATGCTACGATGGACCTATGAGAACGACGATCACACTCGATGACGATGTCGCGGCAACGGTCAGAGAAGAAATGCGCTCCGGGGACGGAAAGACGTTCAAAGAGGCCGTGAACGAACTGATCCGTTTGGGCCGCTATCATAAGACTGAAATCCAAAAGCAACCACGGAAGCCGTTCAAGGTAAAGGCTATGAATATGGGCGTGTTTCCGCACCTTAACTACGACAGAACAAGTGACCTGCTCGCGATGATCGACGACGAGGAATATATGCGGAAATCAAGAAAAGACGACGATACTAAATGATACTCCCCGATCTAAATCTATTGATCTACGCCCACAATACTGCTGCAGTGCAACACGAACGAGCCCTGGCATGGCTCGAGTCCGCGTTGAATGGCGAGGAGAAAGTGTGCTTTTGTTGGCACACGATCCTTGGATTTATAAGGATAACCACGACGCCTTCGATGTTTCCGACGCATTTTACCAACTCGGTCGCGATATCCATTGCAAACGAGCTGATCTCCGGCCCAAACTCTATTATGCTGTCGCCCGGTGAGAGACACTTTTCGATATTTTCCAGACTTGCGAAGGAAACCGGTTTTAGCGGACCGAAGATATCAGATGTTCACTTGGCTGCCCTCGCAATCGAACATTCGGTGACGTTCGCATCGAGTGATAGAGATTTTCGTTGCTTTGACGGCCTCAAGCTGATTGATCCGCTGACGGTTGATCGTGGTTGATAGCTGACTTTTTCGCTTCCAGTTCCTTTATTTTTTCCCGTAATTTCAGTATTTCAGCATCGATCGTTTCGTTGTCGCTTTTGCTCTCAACGACGCTCAGTTTATGAAACACCGGCGTGACGACGGTGACTGATGCGATGACGATCGACAGGACGCCGATGGTTCTGGCAACGATGTCGCTGTCACCCTCGGGTTGAAACCAAAGGATCCAGAGCAGTATCGCATCCAGCAAGACTGCGGCGACGATCGCGACGGTGCGAGACCACGCGAATCGTTTGTCGAGGTTCGCCAGCGATATCAAGCTAAGCAGGCCGCAGGTGGCGGCGAGCATCGTCAGCGTAACGGTCGTTTTGGCAAAAATGTCGCCGGTGCGTTCGTGAAACCAGATGACCGTAATGACAAGTGCTCCGGCAAGTATCGAAAACGCGATGCCGGCGAATGGCAGTGGCCTTGCCCCTTTGGCCTCAAAATATGCCCCGCAGGCGAGGCCCAGAATACTCATACAGGTGATCGTAAAGGTCGTCGCGAGAACCTTTGATGCAAATTCGTCGAATGTGCCAGTGAACAGCAGCACCCCGATCCCGAGCAAGGCACACGCAGCGACTGACGCGATCAGTAGATATAAAAAGAATTTTCTGAGATTCATATTTCTCGGCCCGCCATCAAAATTGTCGGTACCACGCCAAAGATACTGCCATTTTGCTAAATCGCCAAACGCTCACGCGGGACCCGCAGGCGTTTCAGGTCGCCGAGGGCGGCAAATGCCATTGTGTCGGTGTGGAAATGGTCGGCCGCGAGAGTTTGAATATCGTCGAGCGTGACGGCGGCAAATTTCGCGAGCGATTCGTCGACCGATATCTGACGGCCGAAGACCATTTCCTGCTGAGCGAGCGTTGCGGCACGCCCGGCAGAGTCCTCCAATCCGAGCAATATTGCCGCGGCGGTCTGCTGTTTTGAGAGCTCCAGTTCGTCGCCGGTTACGCCGTTTTTGACGATATCGCGGATCTCGGCGATAGCGAGATCGACGACCTCACCGACCTGCTCGGGCGAGGTTCCGGCAAAAACCGAGAACATCCCGCAATCGCGGTGCAGAGCGACCGCCGCTCCGACGCTGTAGGCCAGGCCGCGTTGCTCGCGGACCTTTTGCCACAGACGGCTCGACGTTCCGCCGCCGAGGATGTTTGCCAGCAGATCGGCCGCGTATCGGCGTTCGTCGAGGGCGGAGGGAAGCGGTGCGGCGATGAGCATGTGAGCCTGTTCGAGATTGCGGTTTTGGCGGATGATGATGGGAGCCGCCAATCGCGGCATTTGATCTTCGACCTTTGGCCGTTGATCCTCGGAGGCTTCGGACGAAAATGCTCGGGTCGCAAGTTCCACGATCACGTCGTGCTCGACATTTCCGGCGGCCGCGATCACGAGGTTTGCGGCGTGATAGGTCTCGTGGTGGTATTTCCGCGTCTTGGCCGCGTCGAACGACCTTACTGTTTGAGGCGTGCCGGCAATATTCAACCCAAGCGGATGGCCTGGGAAAAATCCCTCGCTGAATATCTCGCCCAAAAATTCCTCGGGCGAATCTTCGACCATCTTTAACTCTTCGATTATCACACGCTGTTCGCTTTCGAGATCGGCCTCGTCGAACCGCGGATGGGTGAGAATGTCAGCGAGCAGGTCGAACGCCCGTGGCAATTGTTTGTCGATGACCTTGATGGCAAATCCGGTTTCCTCGTGCATCGTAAACGCGTCGAGGTTACCGCCGAGGCGGTCGGTCTCGATCGCGATCTCGAGAGCCGTCCGGCGCGTCGTGCCCTTAAACACGGTGTGTTCGATAAAATGTGAGATGCCGTTGAGCTCGGTCGGTTCGTGCCGCGAGCCCGCGCGAAAAAAGAATCCGACGGTCGCCGAACGCACGTCCGGCATCCGGTCGGTCAGCACAACCAGGCCGCTATCGAAATGTGTTTCTTTAATGTTTTCTTTCATCAGTGAAAGAATAGAGGATAGCAGGTCGCAACCGCCTGCGTAAGTGGGCGGATCGACTGCTAACGGCAATTTACCGCCGATGACGCGGATAACGCAGATAAGAACCTGTGATAAATCGGTTTTCCAATCTGCGTTATCTGCTTCATCTGCGGTTAATATCGCCTAATTTGATATCGCGTTGAACAACAACGGGAACGTCGCCAGGCTTTGGCCGCGGTATTGGGGGCGGAAGCCGAAGAGGATGATACGGCCTTTGCCGATCGTGACCTCGACAAGCGCGGCTCGGCCTGCGATCTTTTCGGCGCCGAGTGCCCAGCCGGAGAGGAGGATGGCTTTCGGGTCGGTCGGGTAGCGGGCGATGATGCGGACGGCCAGGTCAGAACCCCCTGCGTGAGCGGGGGGCCAGTTGGTCGAGCCGTCGCCAACTTTCTGGCCGCCCGCTAACGCAGGCGGTTCTGACTCGAACACCGGGCCGTTTTCGAACCAGGCGATCGACTGGGCTGGCATTCCCTTGGCGATGGGCGAAGTTAGGTCGAGTTCGGTTCGGAGGATCGAGCCGGGAATATAGAAATCCTTGCGGGCGAGCCCTTTGGTGACGTCCTTGATCGGCAGGTTGAACTGCTCGATGGCAAAATCGGACGAGCGGTTCAGAAACACAAGCGTCCCGCCGGCCTCGACGAATTTCTTGAGGTTCTCAACGCCCTCTTTGCCTACGCCGCCGACATATTCGTCCGGCATCGTGCCTTTGGCGTAGCCGTTGAGGGTCTGGTTTGGTGACTGGTCGGGGAAGACGATACGTTTAATGACGCGAAACTGCGATTTGTCCTTAAAGAGCGAGCCGTCGCGGAGATTCTTGTCATTGGCCTGAGTGAATTCACAGCCGGTCCGTTTTTGCGTGACCCAACGCGTCCAGCCCTCGTCCATAACGGGAATACTCGATCGATATATCGCCGTGTTCGTCAGGGTGATGCACTCGGGCCGCGTCTGGAGATCATTTACGTAACCCGACGGCCGGTAGGTAAACGGACTATTTACAGTGTCAACATTGATGCCAAAAAGGAGCGGCAAGGTATGTGCAGTAACGTCGTATGGCGGGACCGGAGCTCCTTTTTCATCGAGAAGATTTGGGTAAACCTGGCGCTCGATAAGTGCTTTTGCAAAATTGCCATAAGGCTGGTCAATCCGAATGAGCTTTGTGTTGACTGGATATGATTTGCCGTTAACGCTAAATGCCTCTGCCTGCTGTATCTCGACATGGCCGCGAATCAGAATATTTTCGAGATTTGTACTGTTTTCCGTCGGTAGGATAAATGCAAAAGTCTCACCGGCTTTTCTTGGCCGCACGGCGTCCTTTCCGATCGCGTAGAAGTTCGACAGCCATTTCTCGCGGTTGTCGGCGGCGTTGTGGAGGATGGAGAACGCGGCGGCGGTCATATAGTTGGTGATGTCGCGGAGGTGCCATTCGCCGCCCCGCCAGACGGGGCCGAATTTTGGCGATACAACCTTCGGGTCGTAGCCCTCGCCGGGACGGAGGTCTTCGAATTTGACGGTGATCGGCGTCGCGAGCTTTGCCGAGGCCGTTTCGCTCAGGATTCGCACGCCGCCGTGGTAGTGCGAATAGGCGCGTGAGGGCGTCCAGGCGTCGTAGGTCGAGTCGGTCGTGATTCCCTGGAAACCCTGTTTCCGGAGGTCGGCGGCGATGTAGTTGCCGAGCTCGGTGTAGCCTTCGACGATCTGTTTTGGCACGTTCGGCTCGACGGGCTGCATGTACGGCGGCAAGAAAAGCCTTGAGCCGTTCGCCCCTTGCTGGTGAATATCGTTGACGATCTGCGGGTGCCAGACGTTGTGAATTTTATCGACCGTGAGCTGCGTCTCGACCTGCGTAAAGGCATACCAATCGCGGTTGTCGTCGTGGCCGACGTACTTGTGATAAAGCTCCGGCGGATCGGTGCCTTCGTACGGCGTGCCGAGCGTTTTCTGGTACCAGTTATTGACGATGTCCACGCCGTCCGGATTAAGGCTTGGTACAAGCAAGATGATCGTGTTGTCGAGGATCTTTTTGATGTCTGCGTCATTGCTGCTCGCTAGCCGATAGGCGATCAGCATACTTGAGAGGTAGCTGCCGACCTCGGTCGAATGCACGCCGCAGGTGATGAGGACGATGGTTTTGCCTTGGGCTATCAGATGTTGAGCAGCCTTTTCGGTTGCCGACGAGGGCGTCGGCGTTCCCAGCAAACGCGGATCAGCTAATTTGGCGTTGATCGCCCGGTATTTTTCGAGGTTCTTGAGGTTTTCCGGACTCGAGATCGTCGCGTAGACAAACGGCGCTCCCATCGTCGTCTTGCCGATCTCCTGAAACACCACGCGGTCGCTCGCGGCGTCGAGTTTCTGAAAATACTCAATGACCTTAGCCCAACTTGCGAGTTTCCGGTCGTCACCGGGTGTAAAGCCGAGGACGTCCTTTGGTTGCGGGACGACTTGGGCTGCGATGGCGACGGCCGTCAATAGAACTAAACCGCAAAGACACAAGGTCGCTATGACGCGGGACAATTTATTCATATGAAACAGGCTCCGAGCGTGATTTGGTACATATTAACCGACTTTCGGTAACTAAACAACGACCATGATCGGACCCAAAAATCTGATTCCTGAGCACTCAGGAACAATTCCTGAGTACTCGCCGACAATTCCTGAGTACAGCGGGAGAATTTCTGAGCACAGCGGGAGAATTCCTGAGTACAGCGAGGGAATTCCTGAGCACAGCGGGAGAATTCCTGAGTACTCAGGAATAATTCCTGGGCACAGCGGAACGATTCCTGAGTACAGCGGAATAATTCCTGCACACTCCGCGGCGGTCATTGAGCATTCGGCGATATCAATCCCACGGCTGTCGCATTGCCTTTTTCGCGAATGCAAGGTAAATTAAGCCAAGTTCACTTGCCCTTTCCCCGAACTTGATGAGACGCGGTGACTTACGCATCTCTAACGACTGACAACCTAAGGAGACCATTTCGGAATGAAGAACCCTTTTCTCGAAAATTTCAGGTCATATATTCCTGACTCGACGACGCTGCGTGAGCTGACGCCGCTGCCGCTTATTGTTGGCACACTGCTCGGCATCGTCTTTGGCGCATCGTCGCTTTATCTTGTTTTGAAGACGGGCCTTACTGTTTCGGCCTCGATCCCGGTCGCGGTGATCGCGATCACGGTTTTCCGGCTATTGTCGAAGATCGGGATGAAAGACGCGACCATTCTCGAGGCAAACGTGATGCAGACGGCGGGGTCGGCGGGCGAATCGATCGCCTTCGGCCTCGGTGTGACGATGCCGGCGATCATGATCCTGGGGTTTGACCTGGAGATCAGCCGCGTAATGCTCGTTGCCGTCATGGGCGGTTTGCTGGGTATCCTGATGATGATCCCGCTCCGCCGCGCGCTGATCAAGGATCAGCACGGTTATCTCAAATATCCCGAGGGCACCGCCTGTGCCGAGGTTCTCAAAGCCGGTGCGTCCAAGGAATCGCGTGACGCGTCGATCGAAGCCGGCGTCGAGGGCAACGACCACGCTGCTATCCAGGGCGGCAAGATCATCTCGATCGGATTTGCGATCGGTTTCGCCTTTAACGCGTTGATGAAGGTGCTGTTCTTTTGGAAGGAATCGCCGGGCTACGATTTTACCAAGTCGGGTTTCAAGGGTGGTTCGGTCAACTCCGACAACGACCCGACACTGCTGGGTGTCGGCTATATCATCGGGCCGCGGATCGCCGGGCTGATGATGGGCGGCGGCGTGCTCTCGTACCTCGTGCTCATCCCGATCATCAAATTTTTTGGCGATTCGGCCACCGGGCCAATCGCACCTGAGATCAGCAAGACCATCGCCAATATGTCGCCGGGCAATGTACGCAGTGCCTATGTGCTCTACATCGGTGCCGGTGCGGTCGCGATGGCCGGAATGATCTCGCTCGCACGCAGCCTGCCGACGATCTGGCACGGCTTGAAGGGCGGGCTCGCCGATCTTCGCGGCGGTTCGGCCGAGTCGAACGCAAATCTGCCGCGTACCGATCAGGACATCTCGATCAAATGGGTCATCGTCGGCGTCATCGGCCTCGTGGCCGCGATCATGCTGTTTCCGCAACTGGGGCTGAGCGTTTTTGTGAGCCCGTTCGTATCGTTTTTTGGGGCGATCCTGATCATCATTCTGGGATTTTTGTTCGTGACCGTTTCGTCGCGTCTGACCGGCGAGGTCGGTTCGTCGTCAAATCCGATCTCAGGTATGACGGTCGCGACGCTGCTCATTACGTGCCTAGTCTTTTTGGGGCTCGGCTGGACGGCGGCTGATCCGTACTTTGTGACGGCGCTGTCGATCGGCGGCATCGTCTGTATCGCCGCTTCAAACGGTGGCACGACATCACAGGATCTCAAGACCGGATTCTGGGTCGGCGGTACGCCGTGGCGTCAGCAGATCGCGATCCTCGTCGGTGCTCTCGCATCGGCGTTGGTTTTGGGCTCGCTGCTGATCATGCTCAACAACAACGAGACGTATTTCCAGAAGATCGATGCGGCAAATCCGGTAGCGGCGAAGACGATCACCGAAGACAAGCTCTTCAAACAGGGCGGTCAATTCCAATCGGAAAAGGTCACGAACGGCAAATACAAGGACACCGACACCAATACCTACCGCGTCTGGCAGAACACCGAGCCGAAAGAGGGCCAGGTTGGCAAATACCTCATCGACCAAACCGGCAAACCCGCGTATTTCGTCGATCCCGGCATTAACGGGGTTCTTAAAAAAGGAGACGACGGCGAAGACCTGACCCGTTATGACGCGCCAAAAGCGACTCTGATGAGCTATATCATCAAGGGCGTTT
>JAYVUD010000083.1:0-2103 GCA_043788335.1 Chloracidobacterium sp.
CCTCGATGAGATCCTTGGTTGCGGCAAACTGGACGTCGGTTCGGAATCTGGCACGAGCTGCGTCGCAACGTCGGCTGGTGCTTGACTGATCGAGCCCGACGATTTTTGATAGTTCGGTGATACTTGCTCCTGATTCGTTCCCGATGAGAATGTAGATCTCCTTTGCATTAATGATATGCGAGTTTTTTCGGGCGCCATAGAAAGTTTCTCGCGGCATTTCAAACACTTCCTCGATCACGAACAGCAGCAGTTCCGCGTCGAACGGCGTTGTGTCTTTATGCTTGCTCGCCCATTTATCGACTTCGCCCATTCGATGGATGGTCGCATCGACGAATTCATCCGAGCCCAGGATATCGCCTTCTGCGTAAAATGTGGCGACATCATCGTCGCGTTCGTCTGTCGCGGCACGCATAAAAGCCGCATAACGTTCGTGTGCCTTTCGCTTATGCGGGCCAAAACGCCGCAGTACCGGTTCTACGTCGACGACTCCGTACGGTTCGATCCCGAGGTAGGCCGGGTGGCTGCTGAATTCGTATTCGTCGGGCGTCGCCACCATCTTCGCCCGTACCGGATTCAGATGAATGTACCGCACGAGTTTGGCGAGATACGGGTCAGACTGGCAAAGTATCGCCTTGTGCCGGCCCTGAAATAAATGACCAACCTTGTGATACCGCTTGTTATAATAATGGCTATAGCCGGTCAGCACCCGCTGCATTATCCGACCGACCGTCTCCGAACGACGTTCGATCAACAGGTGCAGGTGATTTGTCATAAGACAATAGGCGTAAACGTAAAACCCCAGTCGCTGTTTTGCTTTTTCGAGCAGCCAGATAAACTTGAGTTGGTCGTCTCGCGAATGGAAAATATCTTGTCGAGCGTTGCCCCGTGCTATCAAATGATACAAACCGCCCTCGATCTCGACCCGTCTTCTCCGTGCCATATGACACATACTATATCAAAAGAATCACAATATCGCATGCCCGACCCAGTTCTTCTCCTAGAGTTCTTCTCCTAGTGTGTTTGACTTACGGGTTAACTTCATAGATGACCCTAATCTTCCCTTGTTTTGTCTGAGGGCGACGCGATTCTAAGAACGGGTTTTCCGTTTATATTCTCTAATGGGAAATAAACCTTATGCGTCTTGCTGTTCACCGCAACGGAGTGGGCGTTTGCCGCATAAAAAGCTGTAGCAACAAGCTTCAAAATGTTGTTTTTATCCTTTGCGTTCATCTGCTCGTCAAAAATAGAAATGACCCCCTTTTCGCCTGAAACGTAAAGCCGACCATAATCTGCGTCGAACGCCAACACGTCTGGATCTTCTCCAACCGGGTAGATAGCCAGTTGCTTCTTTACCTCCAGGTCGAAAACGACAAGCTTTGAGTTTCCTTCGCACGCCGCGAACGCGACTCGGTGTTCTCCTTCTATGAGCAATCCATGAGGATTCTCGCAGCCAGTAAGAGCGTGACGGCCAACGATCTTATCGGTCTGCGGATCGATCTCAGCAATTTCATTACGCGTGTGAACCGTAACGAATATGCGGTCCGAAACGGCGTCGTATTGCGTATTTCCAGCACCGCCATCGAGCGTGACCGTCGCAACAACCTTATTTGTCACTGCGTCGATAACGGTATCGGTCTTTCCGTGAAGATCGGAAACATACAGCTTTTTCTCTTTACTGGCATAGGCCACCCCGTCCGGATAATCTCCGGCCGGAGTACGTGCGACGACTTCCAAAGTCTGGTCGTCAATGACCGCCAATTCATTAGTGCCAGTCGCCGAAGCGTAAATGCGATGTAATTCAGGCACGGCAACGACGCCGTGAACGCGTTTGAGGTTCTTCACATCACCGACAACTTTTTGCGCCACGGTATCAAAGACAGTCAGCATGTCATCGCCAAGATGAGCGATGTAGAGCCTGCCAGTTTGGGGGTCAAAACCCTGATAATCAAGCCGCGTAGCGTTTCCGGTCAACGGAATGTCGACCGATTTGGCGAGCGTTAAGCTCCCGGTCGATGGAGTATCGGCCGGTTTCGGAAGCGTCGGTTTATCGGTCTGGCCGCACGCCAGCGTTGGATAGACAAGGATCACAAGAAAGAATATCGA
>JAYVUD010000084.1:0-12641 GCA_043788335.1 Chloracidobacterium sp.
AAAGGAGCTTATCGCTCTGATCGAACATAGTCTCGGCAAAAAGGCGATCATCGACCGTCAGCCGATGCAGCCCGGTGACGTACCGATCACCTATGCCGATATCGCGAAATCGCGCGAACTGCTCAGTTACGACCCGACCACCAAGATCGCCGACGGCATCCCGAAATTTGTCGAATGGTTTAGGTCGGCCGGCGTTGCGAAGGTCGTTTGAGAATAATCGATCTCCCGTTTACACAAAGCTAATGGTCCGGCGTTACAATGTACTCGCGAGGGCTTTATGAAAATCTTAGTTGCCGATGATGGTTCTGAGTTCGGTGCAAAAACCATCAATTTCCTGGCCGATTTTGTTAGCGGGGATGCCGGCCATCAGGTCAAGATCGTGACCGTGGTCGAACCGGTGTCGGGAACGGAGCTTGAATCGTTGATCGAAGATACGAGCGACTTGCTCGAACTGGACGGCCCGCCCACACGCGACGCGAGTAAGATCGTCGACCGTGCCCGCCGCCAGCTAAAAAAGAGGCTCGCTGGCAAAGACATCGATATATCCACCGAGGTTCTCGTGGGCCCTGCTGCCCGCTCGATCGTCGAAAATGCCGAGGCCTGGCACGCCGATCTCATCGTACTCGGCACTCACGGACTTGGGTATTGGAAAAAGACCTGGTTCGGCTCAGTTTCTGAACGGGTAATGTATCACGCCCACTGTTCTGTGACGATCGTTCGAAACTGAGCATGGTAAATGACGCGGACGTGCCGCCGTCCTGACGGTTCATTCTTCATCGGTATCAGCCTCACTGATCTCAAAGCAATCTTCCATTATCTCGAGCATCACCACTTTTTTGCCGTCGGGTTTGGTACGGACGGCAAAGGATCGGCAGAGGAGTTGGCGGCCGTCGACGAAGACAAAGGTCTGGCGGGCGAGATCGCGTGTCAGTTTGTCGAGAGCGTCAAAATTGAGGGCCGTTTTGGTGCATCCGCGGGGAACGCGGATCGATACTTTGGCAAGGGTTGATTCCTGGGTCATACGATATTTTGCAACGATGTCGGGCTCAGGACAAATCCGGTCAGGAGCTGTTAAAGCAGCCGAGCCGACATATTTCAATTATTTATAGGTGATCGCTCGTTCAACGGCACGGCGGGCGTCGATGACGCCCCAGCCTTGGCGATCGACCTCGTAATGGGGCAGGCGTTCGGCGGTGGAGATCAGTATTCGTTTGACGGCGGACGGGTCGAGCGATGGGTTTGCCTCGAGCATCTGAGCGACGAGCGACGAGACGATCGGGGCGGAAAACGACGTGCCGTCGACGTATTTGTAATGTTTGGTGATGACGTTCTCACGGCGGACCTTGAGCGTGATGATCTGGCGAATACTGTGAAATTCGCGGTCGGCCGCCGCATCGAGCTCGGGATCGATGCCGGCGTTGGCGTCGATTATCGGGTGCAGTTCGTCGTCAGTGGCTTTGTCGAGGCGCGCGAGGAGCTCGGCCTGCTGGGCGGTCGGCGTGTTTGGCAGGATCGGTGCCGGCACCCAGATCGACGAGGCGATGACCTCGGGTTTTTGCAGGCCGTCGATCGTCGGGCCATAGGACGAACGATACATACCGCGTTTTGCACGATTGATCGAGTTGTTGTCGTCCAGTCCGCCGACGGCGATGCACGACGGAGCACTCGCGGGCGGCACGACCGGATGGGTCGGCGTAGCACCGGCGTTGCCCACAGCACAAACGACCGTGATGCCGAGCGACGAACATTCCTCGACCATCTGCGACAGCGGGTCGTGCAGATAGCTCTGTTCGCTGTCGCCGCCGGCCGAGATGTTGACGACGCGGATCTTGTATTTTTCACGGTTCTCGAGCACCCATTCGAGGCCGTCGATGATGTTCTGGTCCGTGATGCGGCCCGTGCGGGCGAGTTTAACGAGGACGACGTCGGCCTCAGACGCCAGCCCGCGGTAAAAGCCGTTAGAGAGCATCCCATTGCCGGCAGCCACGACCGAGGTCATCATACCGTGCCAACTCGCAACGTCCGGTTGGAATAGCGATACGAGATCGCCGTCCTCATCGACCAAACTGCGATACGCCAAAATGCGGTTGCGCGGGGTCGTCAGATCGACGTGCGGGTAAAAGCCCGAGTCGAGAAAAGCGATGGTCACGCCGCGGCCCGCAAACCGCTCGTCGGCATCGAGCCTGAGCGGTGTCGACAGCACGTGCGAGCCGTCCTTTTGCATCGCCGCGTCCTTGCTGATCTGGTCCTGTGCCCGCTCAAACAGGCGTGCACAGCGGGAACAGACGGCGTCAAAATCGGCCGTGTCAGGGGCATTTGCCCTGATCAATCTCGCCAGATCGGGGGCGACCGCCGACAGCGGAACGTACTCCTCAGCATTGGCACGGCCGCAGACGGGACACGACATTTCGCCCGCCGCGATGTCGGCGATGGTACTCGGTCTTGGAAATGCGGACGATTCGGTAAGCGGCATTATCGGGATTTAAGTTTTCCACAAAGGGCGAGTAAAATCAATAACGAAGAATGGCCTACGAAATACACGATAAGCACGAACGAGGGTGCGGCTTTATTAAATCGCCTTTTTGGCTATCTCGAGTAGTCATCATAACAATATCCCTTTTTAGTGTCTTTCGTGTGTTTCGTGGGCAAAATGATCGTGGGAAGATCGCTTATGGAACGTAAGAAGGTCGGGCTGGCACTATCAGGCGGTGGGGCACGCGGGTTTGCACACGTCGGCGTGCTCAAGGTGTTCGCCGAGCACGGCATCGCGTTTGACGTCATCACCGGTACGTCGGCCGGAGCGATCGTCGGCGGTGCTCTCGCCGCCGGAATGTCGTATGCCGAGATCGAGGCGATGGCTCACAAGGCGGGTTACGCCAACACGATGCGGCCGTCATTTTCGCCGCGAGGGATACTCTCGAACGCGCCGATGGGCAAATTTTTAGCCGGTGTGCTTCCCGTCTTGCGATTTGAGGAATTGTCCATCCCGTTCGCGGCGATTGCCTACGACCTCAACGCCGGCACGGAAGCCGTCCTCAAGGACACAGGCGATCTGGTGTTTGCAATACGTGCAAGCTGCGCGGTGCCGGGCATTTTTGTGCCGTTGCGGGATGACGGCGGACGCGTGCTGGTCGACGGCGGAGTCTCATCTCCGCTGCCGGCAGCGATCGCCCGGGCAATGGGCGCCGATATCGTCGTCGCCGTCGACGTGCTCTCGTGCGGCGGAACCGCTCTCAAAAATCCGCGAACGTCGATCGGGATCGGCATCAGGTCCGCAATATCCCTCATCCGCTCGGCATCGATAGCTCAACATCACTTTGCCGATATCGTCATCGAACCCGCGATCGCCCATCTACGGCCCGATCAGATCCGAAAACGCGACGAATTTATCGCACTTGGCGAATCGGCCGCCCGGGCGAGGATCGACGAGGTTTTGGACCTGATCGGGTCTGCCTAGGTGTTCACTTTTGTGCGGGAGCGGATGTCGCTGTTTTTGACGTCTGAAACGTCATGATCAAACTATTCGTGTTTGGGCCTAACCGCTGTTTTCGGGCGTAGCCTGGGCTGAAAGCCGGACGCGCCGTCGAGGACGCCGGACGCCGGGCGGATGTCGAATGTGAGGTTCTTGGCGATCTTGCCGTCGACAAAGATATCGACGCGATATTTTCCCGCGTTCCATTTATCGAATGGTTTGCCCCGAAAATTGACACGATTCTCGCCGTCTTTGGTCGTGTAGACGGTGGTGACGACCTTAGTCTCGGGTTTGACGCCGGTGACGGCGACGGCGACAAAATTCATCTTGACGGTCGCCGGTTTTGGCGACGAAAGCTGGACGACACAGTAGATGGGGATGTCGGTCGTAAAGAAACTGGCAACCGGGTCGCCGGCTTTGCCGCTGCCGTCGTCTTTGGCAAGGAACGCTTCTTCGACCACGGCGTTTGCGGTGTCGGATTTCGCCGGCGGATCAACTGTCTGGGCCGAAATCGCCGCTCCGAACAGCAAACAAAAGATCAATACTAGAATGCTTTTCACGGTTCCCTCCAAAGGTCGTACAGCCGTTTGAAACGTTAACTCGCAATATAGTTGCTTGAGGGTGGCAATTTTTTTGTTTGTGGCCAACAGGCGGGACGAGCGGCGGTCGACGTTTTAGCCACATCAGGCAGAAACTTGCGAGAAGTTAGTGGTTTCGGTGCTACAATTTAGCATCTCTATGCGGTTTGTTTTCTCGCGCAGATTTTACATACTTTTGGTGCTCGGCGTGCTGCCGCTGTCGCTCTCGTGGAATGTGCCCGAGATGCGATATGGCGTGATCGCATTCGACATCCTGCTGATCGCGGCGGCGTTGGTCGACATCTACATCAGCCGGCGTCTGCCGGGGGAATTTGCCATCCGACGCGAGTTTAACCGTCGTTTTGCCATCGGCGATCAGACGCGGGTCAGCGTCATCGTCGAAAACGCCTCTCCGCGAAGCCTCGATCTGCGGATCAAGGACGAATTTCCGCCGGAGATGACACTGATCGAGGACCGCGAGGCCGCGTTTAGGGTCGACGGGCAAACCAACGCCGAATTTTTCTATCATCTCAGGCCGCCGAAACGCGGAAAATACGAGTTTGGACTGACCGCCGTCAGATTTGCGTCGCGACTCGGGCTGGTCTGGTGCCAGACCCAACTCGGCGAACGCCAGACCGTCAAGGTCTACCCGAATATGCGGCGGGCACGCGAGATGGAACTAAAAGCTCTCGGAGCACGCTCTTATCTGGCGATCCAGCGACGTGCCGTCAGACGCGGCGAGGGACGCGAGTTTGAATCGATGCGCGATTACGTTCGCGGCGACGAACTGCGGCATATTTCGTGGACCGCGACCGCCCGCCGTTCGCGTTTGACCACCCGTCAGTATCAGATCGAACGCGACCAGACCGTGATGATCGCCATCGACGCCGGACGCTTGATGACCGGGCGCATCGGCGACGAGACGAAATTTGACACCGCGGTCCACGCAGCACTGGCACTGATGTCGGCGTGTGCACGGGCGGGCGACAATTGCGGCCTCGTCGTTTTTGGCCGAAAAATACGAACATATCTGCCGCCCCGACGCGGCGTCGAGCATCTGGATGCCGTGCTCGAGGCTCTGCACGACGTCGAACCGGACCTGATCGAACCGTCGTACGCACGCGGATTTCAGTTTATCGCCTCGAACCTCAAGAAGCGCTCGTTCATCGTGATCCTCACCGACCTCGTCGACAAGGACAGCTCAAAGGACCTGATCAACTCGCTCAAACTGCTGCGGCCGAGGCACCTGCCGCTCGTCGCCACCATCGGCGACCGCGACCTGACCTCCGCCGTCAGCCACGCACCGGTCGATATTAAAGACGTTTTCACCCAGTCCGCCGCCGAGGAGATCATCCACCAACGCGAATCCGCTCTCCGCCTGGTCGAATCGCTCGGCGGCCTCGCCCTCGACGTCACCGGCCAAACCCTCGCCCCAAAACTGCTCGAATCGTATCTGCGGGTCAAGGAACGAGGGTTGCTTTAGATCAGTTTTTCGGCGAAAATACCGCCGTTCGGGTGTACGATCATCGGCGTTGATGTTATTCGGTAATTAGGTGACTTTAAGTAGGACCCCAATATGGCAGTTACCCAAAAGGAACTGAAGGTTATCGAAAAGGTGGTCGGTGATTTTTGTCGGCTCCGTTCTCCGGCTGAGCTTAGGGACAAGTTGCGGTTGGGTTACACAATAAAGAATCATGACGGACTGATCTCTGAATCTCGACCGAACTGGCGAGATCCATCTATCTGGACCGATGCCCCGATCGCAAAACTGCGATATGTGCGAAGCTCAGATGAATGGCGGGTATATTGGCTCCGAGCAAGCGGAAAGTGGTTGCTCTATGAGCCAAATTCCAAGTCTACAACGTTGCTCGCGATGGTGCGGGCGGTCGATTTCGATTCACATGGCTGCTTTTTTAGTTGAACGCAATATTGCAAAATTAACTCTGTCCGGTACAAAGCCGGCTTGTTTTTTAATGAAAATTGTTGAAATTATTCCAAAGGATAATTACACGCTGTACATAAGGTCCGATGACGGGCAAATTGGTTTATTTGACGTAAACCCATATCTCGAATCGGAGGCCTTTGCTCCGCTGAAAGACGACGGTGAATTCGAGAAAATCCACAACGGCAGGTATTTTATCGAATGGGATTGTGGTGCAGACCTCTCAGCCGACACAATTCAGTCGCGTTGGGTGGCTTCAGATTCAGTTTATCCGGGCCCAAATTCAACAATGGCGAAAGAGCCTGCCGTTGATGACGGCGTTATGCGATATCGACAAAACTAATTTAGGAGAAATATGAAAACTATTTTTAAAACTCTCTGTATCGCGGCACTTGTCTGTGCCGGTTTTGTATTTGTGCAGGCACAGGCCAACGTCGTCGACGATTGGCAGCTGGTGTCGTATAAGTTTAGCTCGCTCAATAATTTACCGCTCAACGGCAAAATGATCACGCTCAGCGTCGACACCAAAGAGGGCACGATCGCCGGCAACTCGGGCGGCAACCGCTACAACGGGCAGTTCAAGTTTGACGATGCCGGACGGCTCAAGGTCGGGTCGATCGGCAGCACCAAGATGATGTGCGAGGGCGTCGTGATGCAGTTTGAGTCGATGTTTACCGGTGTGCTCCGCTCGGCTGATTCGTTCTCATTCGACACCGGCATTTTGACGATCACGGACGTCGAAACGCAGAATTTTCTACGGTTCAAACGAACCAATAAACCCGAGATCTTCACGTGGTATGTCAACAAAGACCTCGTCGACTGTGTCGGTGTCGTCAAGACGAAATGCCTGCAAGTGAGAGACTCAAAGACCGCGGAATGGACCAATTTCTTTGGTCCGATCGACGGGTTTGAATTTAAAAAGGGTTTTTACTACGTCATCGAGGTCGAACGTACCCGCCGCGAAAACCCGGCAGGCGACGCGTCCGCGTACATTCACAAACTCGTAAATGTCGTGAAAAAGACCAAGAAGGAAAAGGAACTCTAGGCGACCCGGTTCCAGATCGAGTCTAACTGAAACGTCCTGCCGATCGGTGAGATAGGCGGGGCGTTTTCGGCGTTTGGTGGACAAGCGTGAGAAAAAGATTTGTCTTAGCAGTGAGATAGATATAAAATCTCGGAAACAATGAAAAAACGTTTCGCATTGGTATTGATCAAACCGTCACACTACGATGACGACGGCTATGTGATCCAATGGTACCGATCGGCGATACCGTCAAATTCGCTGGCGGCATTGTACGGCCTCTCACTCGAATGTGCCGTGCAACGCGTCCTCGGCGACGATGTCGAGATCGATATCCACGCCTTTGACGAGACGAATACGGTAATAAACATTGAGCGAATGGCCCGCCTGGTCGAGACGGCGGACGACGGTATGGTGATGCTCGTCGGCGTCCAGTCAAATCAGTTTCCGCGGGCGCTGGATATTGCAAAGCCGCTTCGCGATCGGAATATTAAGGTGGCGATCGGCGGATTTCACGTTTCGGGGACGATGGCGATGCTCGAACGACGCGACCCGTACGTCCAAAAAGCTCTCGACATGGGCGTTTCCCTATTCGCCGGCGAAGCCGAGGGCCGCCTCGGGCAGGTTTTGGCGGACGCCGCAAATGGCTCGCTCGCTCCGATATACAATTTCATGGACGACCTGCCCAATATCGAGGGTGTCGCTTCGCCGCTGCTGCCGGCCGAGCGTGTTCATCTGACGGCGGGAGCGACGACGAGCTTTGATGCCGGCCGCGGATGCCCGTTCGCCTGCTCGTTTTGCACGATCATTAACGTCCAGGGCCGCAAGTCGCGTCGGCGTTCGCCCAACGACATCGAACAGATCGTCCGGGCAAATGTCGCCCAGGGCCTGCATTCGTTCTTTATCACGGACGACAATTTTGCCCGAAATAAGGACTGGGAGATCATACTCGACAAGCTGATCGACCTTCGCGAGGTCGAAAAGTTAAATATCAGCTTTATCATCCAGGTCGATACTCTGTGCCATAAGCTGCCCAATTTTATTGAGAAATCAAAGCGTGCCGGCGTCAAACGCGTGTTCATCGGCCTCGAAAATATCAATCCGGACAGCTTGCTCGGTGCCAAAAAGCGGCAGAATAAGATCACCGATTATCGGCAGATGCTGCTCGCGTGGAAACATGTGGGGATCGTCACCTATTGCGGCTATATCCTCGGTTTTCCGGGCGATACACAAGAGTCGATCCTGCGGGACATCGAGATCATCAAACGCGAACTGCCCGTCGATCTGCTCGAGTTTTTCTATCTGACACCGCTGCCCGGATCGGAGGATCACAAGCGTCTGCACGAGAGCGGTGTCGCGATGGACGCGGACCTCAACAAATATGACCTCAATCACGACGTCACCGGCCACCCGCTGATGTCCCGCGAGACGTGGCGCGAGACGTATCGAAAAGCCTGGGAGACGTACTATACCGACGAGCACGTCGAAACCGTTTTGCGGCGATGCATCGCGACCGGCACGAGTCCCGGCAAGACGATGTTTTTTATCGTTTGGTTTAAGGGTTGCCTCGGCATCGAGGGCATTCATCCGCTCGAGGGCGGATTTGGCCGCATCAAGACGCGAAAAAATCGTCGTTCGGGCTTGCCGCTCGAAAATCCGCTCGTTTTTTATCCGAAATACCTCGCGTCGCTCCTGTGGAAACAGCTTCGCTGGATAAAGCTCTACGTTCGGATGAGACTGATCTATCTTCGCGTTCGAAAGGATCCGAAAAAGCTCGAGTATATGGATCTCGCCCTCGAACCGGTGACCGATCACGAAGAAGGGCGTGAGATGTTTCAGTCCGACGCCGCAAGAGAATATCTCGACAAGATCCACCGAAACGAACGCCTCAGCCGAGGCGAAGCGGTTTAGAATTGTCTGAAATCCAGTCTATTGTTATGACGCGAAAATTACCTTTACTGTTGATCATCGAACTATTACTTTTCGCCGCCGCAAATGGCCAAAGTCAGTGGAAAGAGTTTCGACCTGCGGGTCAGCAGTTTAGCGTGCAGGTTCCATGCGACATCAAGTCGACTGCGAACGATGTCGGCACAGCGACGAATCCGCAGGTGCAGCGTTATTACGATTGCCCGGCTGATGATACCTATTATATTATTACCGTTTTCGATGTTGTGAAAGATGCAACCGATGAGATGCTCGTGTCCTTGGTGCAAAAAAGTGTCGTTGGGGGCTTTGAAGGAAAGGTAATCTCAGAGACGGCGATTAAACTTGGTACCGTTTCAGGCCGCAAAGTGACAGCACGAGCTTGGCTCGACGAGGGCGGTGATACGTTGCTAGAGTGCCGAATCTTTGTATTTGGAAAGAAAGTCTATTCGGCAACGATTGCTGCATCGCCAGACCGGTCGATGGTAAAAGACAAATTTCTATCATCATTCAAATTCACAAATTAAGATCTGCAGATGCCCAACAATCAAGTAATTGTGGTGATGTATACCACCATATACCGCCTCGGCGGACACCAGTTTCCGGTCGTCGCCCGTACGCTCGCGGATGACAAACGCGAGGCAGGATTTGAGGGCGAGATCATCGCCCGTGCGGTCGAGAGCAAACTCGACATCCTCAAGGCCCTCGACGAGATCCGTCAGGCAGGCCAGCGGATCAAAGAGTTTCACTTCGTCGGCCACTCGGGAATGTACGGGCCGATGTACGGCACCGTCGCGTTTCCCGAGCAGTTTTCGCCGTACGAATGGGAGCAGATGGACATACCGTTTGCCGAGGACGGTTCAGCATACTTTTTCTGCTGCCGTTCGGCGCGGTGGTTCGCACCGTTTTTTGCCCGCACCTTCAACGTACCGACGTACGGTTTTTTCTGGTACACGACCTTTTCGCGAAGCAAGACCAAGTATGTCGCCGCCGGTGACAAGACGGACGGCAAACTCTACACCATTGGCTGCAAAGGCCGAAAATCGCACGGGTTTGCGGCGTCGATTCAAAAGCGGCTCGGATTTATGCCGGCCGAGGAAATGAAACGGTTCGACCCGCGTCCGCCCGACGGCGACACTTCGTACGACCACGTCGCCGAGTTGTACGATGCGGCGTTCGTCGACATCCGCGTCCGCAAAGACGAGTGGAAATGGCTTGGGCTTCACCTGCCGCAAGGCGAAAAGCTGGCGATGCTCGATATCGGTTGCGGCAACGGTGCCTTGCTCCACGCACTCGCGGATCGCGTCGTGATGGGCCGCGGCGTCGACGAATCGGCCGGCATCATCGAACGCGCCCGCCTTAAAAACGCGGCCAACACGCATCTCGAATTTCAGAAGATAAACGGGCCCGTCCTGCCATTCGCCGACCACACTTTCGACGTCGTGACGTCGCTGATGTCGTTTCGGTACCTCGACTGGGACCCGTTGCTGACCGAGATCAAACGCGTCACCAAACCCGGCGGCAAGTTTCTGATCATCGATATGGTCACCGTCCCGGTCGCCGCCCGCGAATATCCGCGGCTGCTCAAGGACAAATTGCGGACCAGGAGCGACCAAAAGGCAAACACGACATTTGACGCCGCACTTAAAAAACTGGTCTCGCATCCTGACTGGAAAAAGATGCTCGAATACAACCCGATCCGCTCGGAGCACGAGATGAAATGGTATCTCGAGAGCCGTTTCCCCGGGCAAAAGGTCGAGATCCTGAATATGGCCTGGAACTCGCGGATCGTTGCCTTTGACAGCGGCCCGATCGAAAATGGCATCGAGGTAAAACTCTCGTACCCATAGGAGGTTTGCCCACGAAACACACGAAAGTCACTAAAGTAAGAAGAAAACCGCAGATACTGTCGAAACCTACGTCCGTTCGTCCATTCTTCCCTATTTCGTGATTTTCGTGTATTTCGTGGGCAACTGATCTTTATGACGATTAGCAGGCTAGGCATCATCGACTGGGGGATCGGCGGGGTCAGTATTTATCGGCTGATCCGCGAGCAGATCGGTGACGTACCGGTGACGTATCTTTCGGACACGGGAGCGGTGCCATACGGGCGGATGTCGCGGCCGGTACTGGTCGCCAGACTCGATGCGGCGATCGAATTTCTCAAATTACGCGGCGTGACGCATCTCGTCATCGGGTGCAACGCCGCGAGTACGGCGATCCCGTTGCTCGCCGATCACGGCATTCCCATCAAAGGGGTGATCGAACCGGCGATCGAGATGGTCTCGCGGCTCAACCCCATAAAGCTCGGGCTCATCGGCGGGCGGCGAACGGTCGTTTCAGGCGTCTACCGCCTTGGGTTTGCCAAACGCGGCATTGCGGTCCGTCAGCGGATCGCCCAGCCGCTGTCGGCCCTGATCGAGAGCGGCGACGTTTCCTCGGACACTCTCCGGGCCGCCGCCAAACAGATCCTCGGCCCGCTCCGAACGTGCTCGCACATCTTGCTGGCCTGCACCCATTACCCGGCGATCGCTCCCGTCATCTCGCAGATCGTCTCGGTTAACACGATCCTGATCGACCCGGCCGGCGAACTGCTCGACACGATCCGCGGCTGGCAGATCGGCACCGTCGGCGAGTCAGCGTTTCTCACAACCGGAGACGCCGCGGCGATGAAACGAGCGGCGAAAAGAGCGTTCGGCGTGACGCTTTCGCACTCATCGACGGTCAAGATCTGAATCAGTGCAACTTTCGCCCCGATCGCGCGTTCATTCAATAGGAAACGATATTTCGTTGACCGCGAGGATGAAAATGAAGTATGCACTCAGGACGCCCGCAATATTACTAACATTTTTTGTGATCACACTTTTCGCGATCCCGGCATTCGGCCAGACGCTGCCGTCGGGCAAATGGAAACTCATCGGATACAGTTTTAACGGCAAGGTCGAACATCCGCTCGACGGCGTCGAGATCACGCTCAATATCAACGCCGAAGCCAAACTCGGCGGCACGTCGGGCTGCAACACCTACGGCGGCAGTTGGCTACTCGCGGACGGCAAACTCAAGATCGCTGACATCATTTCGACCAAGATGTTCTGCGGCCCGGACGAGAACCTATTCGAGAGCAGCTATTACGAATTTCTCGGCAAAGCCACAAAATTCACGATCGAAAAAGGCAAACTGACCCTGACCGACCCTAAGACGCTGAAATTTATGGAATTTGTCGAACTAAAGAAACCGAAGATCACCCCCGTGATCCCCACCAAGACCCGCTAACGCGGCCCGAGCAGGACGCGGCACCGCCGGGCTACTTAACCCGCCGCCCCCGCGTCCTCTCTACTTCCCTGCCCGACCCGGCCCAAGCCCGCGCGCCAGTAAGGGCGATACACTCACCTTGACGCAAACCCACTCCCCGGCATCTTCCCACATTGAAAACCAAAGTTGATCCTAATATCGACCCGATTTTCTCCCAAGTATTTGAGAAACTCTTTCGCCACCATCGGAGGCCGTCATCAACCTTAACAATTTAGCTCGTAGAGGAGTGGCCCCATGTCCTTTTTCTCGAAAATTTCACCGGATAGCCGTCGACGGTGCGGACGGTGACCGTGGCTGCACCTCGCTGAGCCGTTGATCGCCCGATCTGGTGGGTTTTGACGGACGCGGACGCCGGCGAACGAAAGAAAAGTGAAAATAAATAACGATATTGTG
>JAYVUD010000085.1:0-16265 GCA_043788335.1 Chloracidobacterium sp.
TTCGGATTCATCCGAAGTAGCAACGAGCCGGCCGATGCCGGAATCTAGATTTTAAGAACAATGAAACAAGGTTGGGAAGCAGTTATCGGCATGGAGATCCATGCACAGTTGGCGACGGCGACCAAGATCTTTTGCGGATGTGCGGTCGAGACGGGCGGCGAGCCCAATACGAACACGTGCCCGGTTTGTCTTGGATTGCCGGGGGCTTTGCCGGTGCTGAACCGGCGAGTGATCGAACTCGGTGCCCGGGCCGCGCTGAGCCTCGGCCTCGAGATCCAAGAGACCTCGATCTTTGCCCGTAAGAACTACTTTTATCCCGACTTGCCGAAGGGCTACCAGATATCGCAGTACGACAAACCATTTTCGGCGAACGGCCAATTGACGATAATGACGTCGGAACGTGATGACCAGGGCCGTGCGGTTGAGTGGAAACCGATGACGATCCACATTCAGCGGATGCATCTCGAGGAAGATGCCGGCAAGAATGTCCACGACGGACTGCCCGAGGTCGATAAATTTTCATACGTCGATCTAAATCGGGCGGGCACGCCGCTCGGCGAGATCGTGACGTCGCCCGATTTTCGCTCGTCATGGCAGGCGTACGACTATGTCAATCACATCCGCCGGGTCCTGCAGTGGGTCGGGGCCAGTGACGCCGATATGGAAAAGGGAAATCTGCGATGCGAGGCCAACGTCTCGGTTCGCAAGATCGGCGAAACCGCGTTTCGAAACAAGGTCGAGTTGAAAAACCTCAATTCCGTGAGGTTCATGCAAAAAGCGATCGAATACGAGATCGAACGCCAGATCGAGTCCCACGAAAAAGGCGAGCCGGTCAATCAGGAATCTCGGCTGTGGGACGAAAAGAATAATCAAACGCGGTTCATGCGCTCCAAGGAGGACGCCCACGACTATCGCTATTTCCCCGAGCCCGACCTGCAGCCGCTGGTCGTCACGTCGGAATTTATCGATCGGGTAAAACGCGAAATGCCGGAGTTGCCAGACGCAATGCGTGACCGCTTTAGCGAGGTCTACGGGCTAAACTATACGGATGCCTCGCAGATCGTTGCGGATAAGGATCTGGCGGAATATTTCGAGGTGGTTGCCCGCGTTACCGCAAATCCGAAACTCTCCGCCAACTGGGTGCTTGGCGAACTCACACGCGAACTCAATAATTCGGGAAAGTCCGTGATAGAAAGCCTGCTTGCTGCAGACGATCTGGCCGAATTGATCAAGACCGTCGAGTCGGGGGAGATCAATAATAACCAAGCCAAAGATGTGCTCGTCGAGATGTTTGCTACCGGCAAAGCGGCGGCAGCGGTGATCAAGGAAAAAGGATTCGAACAGGTCTCCGATACCGCAGCGATCGAAAAGATCGTTGACGACGTCATTGCCGCTAATCCCGGCCAGGTCGCAGCTTACCGCGGCGGCAAAGAGGCTCTGTACGGTTTCTTTGTGGGCCAAGTGATGAAAGCGTCGCAGGGCAAGGCTAATCCGAAGGTAGTTAATGATCTACTTCGCGTAAAATTATGAACCTCGACAACAAGATTGCCGTTATCACGGGCGGAACAAAAGGCATCGGGTTTGCGATAGCTGAATCGCTTGCAAAGAGCGGTGCGTCGGTGTTTATTTGCGGGCGAAATAAGACCGAAGTTCGCGATGCCGTCGCGGAGCTTTCGCGGCATGGACAGGCGGGCGGCGAGGTTTGCGACGTTCGGAGCGAAGATCAGGTCAGGCAGATGCTCGAGGAGGCCGAACGCCGTTTCGGCGGCGTTGATATCCTGGTTAACAACGCTGGAATGGGCATTTTTGGCAAGACGGTCGAGGAGCTGAGCGGCGATGAGTTTCGTCAGACGCTTGAGACCAATCTGTTTGGCGTTTTTTACGCCTGCCACTATGCGGTACCGATGATGAAGCGTCGCGGCGGTGGATATATCATTAATATCTCGTCGCTTGCCGGGCAAAACGCTCATCCGAAAATGGCGGCGTACAACGCGTCGAAATTTGGCCTTAACGGATTTTCCGAGGCACTGATGCAGGAGGTCCGGCAGGAAAATATCAAGGTTAGCTACATTTGCCCGGGCAGCGTCAACACGTATTTTGGCGGCGATTCGCCGTCTGATGAAAAGGCGTGGCAATTACAGAGCGCCGATATCGCTGATGCGGTAATGGATCTGCTGGCGATGAACCCGCGGGCACTGCCGAGCAAGATCGAGATCAGGCCGAGCCGTCCGCCTGTCCGCTAGACAATGATCCAAGGATCTTTGTGATCGAACTAGCCAAGTCCGGTCCACCCAGAGGTTTGATCTTATAGTCGGCGGCACCTAGCTCGTACGCTCGTTTGATATGTTCGTCGGCGGATAGCGACGTGACCATAACGACCGGGATCTCACTGTGAGCTTCGGTATTTTTGATACAATCCAGAAATTCCCATCCATCCATGATCGGCATTTCGACGTCCGACAGGATCAGGTCGGGGCGGTGCACGTTCGATAGCAGCAGTTCGATCGCTTCGGAACCGTTAACAGCGGTGATCACACGATGCCCTAACGACTCGGCGAGTCTGGTCGTTTGGCGCCGGATGCTGGCACTGTCATCGACGACAAGGATCAGTGCCGAACGGCTCTGAACTTTTGGCGGCTCGGCCGTTTGCCGTTCATCGACCGGTAACCGAACAACGTTCTTTTTGATCGTCAAAGGCATTTTTAACGTAAACGTCGTGCCGAATTGCGGTTCAGATTCTACCTGAATGCTGCCGCCGTGCGACTCGATGCCCTCTTTGACGATGCTCATCCCGACGCCGCGGCCGGCATTCAAGTTGAGCTTATCGGCGGTCGTCAGTCCGCGGTGAAAGATCAGTCCAAACGCCTCGGCTTCGCTCATACCTTCCGCGCCGTCGGACGTGATCAGGCCGTCGTGAACCGCCTTTTGCTTAAGGCGAGAAGCCGATATTCCGCGTCCATCGTCCGCAACGATGAGCGTCACACCGTTTTCGTCCGATTCGACATTGATCCGAATTTGTCCTTTGCCGGGTTTACCGATCAAACGGCGGGTGTCCTCGGTTTCTATTCCATGAACCACCGCGTTTTTCAACAGGTGGAGCAGCGGTTCGATAAGAGCGTCGATGATCTGCGTGTCGATCTCGCAATCGCCGTTCTCGAGGGTGACAAAGGCGTTCTTGTTCTCTTCCTCACTTGTGACGTGGACTGCGCGGCTCAGACGAGTTTCGAGTGTGCCAAAACGCACCATTCGGATCCGGAGAAGCTTTTCACGCATCTCATTCGTAAGGTGCTGGTGGGTTTCGAACAGTCTTTGCAAAATATCGAGTTGACCGTCGCCGCCATCATTCAAAAATTCAGCAAACCCCTTGACGATCTCCGAGCGGTTGGACGCGAGGCCTGTCGATAATTGGATAAGTTCGTCGAGGCGATCGAGCGAAACGCGGACGATCGGTGCCGGAGCGGTTTTGGCCGGGGCGAGTACTGCTCTGGCGTCGCTGCCGATCTTTCTCTCGCTCTGATCGGTGGAGTTTTGACCGAGTTTACGCCTGCCGGGAATGCTCGCGATCACCTGCTCAAACTCGACATAAAGTGCGTCGATCGGGCCGACGCCCTCCTCGAAGTTAGTTCCCAGCGTAAAAACTTCGAGTCGTTTAGATGCTCGCGAAAGCAGGTCGACGATATCGGCGTCAATGGCGGCTTTTGTCTCAACCATCTTGTCGAGCAGATCCTCGACGCGATGGGCAAGTGTGGACGCCGCCTTCAGGCCGACGATGCCGGCGGCCCCCTTGAAAGTGTGGGCGTTTCGCCTCACTTCCCACAGTGCTTCGCGGTCGTCGGAATTGGCGTTGAGAAGCCGAACGTTTTCGGCAATATTTGCTAGAAGTTCGGACGCCTCAGATCGAAATATCTCAAGGGTTTCTTCGTCCAGTTCAAACTCGACGGTGTCGTCGATGAGTGTTGATGATTCATCTTCGACGTTCAGAAATGAAAATGAACGCTCGACAAAACCGGATACGTCATCCAGAAAGTCATCGGAGCCGAGCGGTATATTCAGCAACAGCTCTTCCATCCGGGCGACCAGATCAAGCGAGTGTCCGATATCTGCCGGCGACGGGGCCGACGTGAGCATCGATTGGAGCAGCGTTTCGCATTGATCCGCCAGGGCAACAATATCGACTCTCTCGTTTTCATTTGCGTCGCGTCGAAGCAATTGAAGGCTGCGCAACGAGACGTCAATGTCTCCATCAGAAGTGCGGTCCTGATCAAAGATCAAAATGCCGTTTCGAACGCCGGCAAGTCGGCCCGAGGCCCTTTCGACAAAGGCACCCAGAGCCGACTGATCCTTGATCGAGGAATCGGTTTCGCCGGTCATTTTTTTAGTCTACCAGGTTAGCTTACTGCTTCTTCGTCAGGCAGGAGATAAGTGTCGAGTGCTCTCATCAGCGTTTCGGGCCCAAACGGCTTGGTGATATACCCGGTTGTACCGGCCATTCGGCCTCGAACCTTGTCAAAAAATCCGTCTTTACCGGAGATCATGACGACCGGAACATTTTTCACCGATTCCTTGGCTCTGATCAGCTTGCAGACCGAGTAACCGTCCATTCTCGGCATTGCAATATCGAGCAGCACGAGGTCCGGAACAACACTCTCGATGACCTCGATCGCCTCGATGCCGTCGACTGCTGTCAGCACATTATGCCCGCACTTTTCCAGTTTGCTGGAGATGAGCTTGCGGACGGTGGGACTATCGTCGACCACCAGGATCGTTTTGCCCTTAGGCAGGGAATCGTGGTATTCCTCCTGTCGCCGCAGGTCTTCGATTCTGATGGCGATAGCGTTGACCTGGCCTGCGAGGATTACGTTGTTTGGGTCTAGACTTGAGGCTTCCTGCAGATAGGCCAATCCCTTGTCAAAGTTTTTAAGGTTAATATGCCCGAGCCCGAGAGTTGTCAGTTCATGTTCGCTAAAATCGCGTTGGTTCCATTCAGCCTCCATCTTGGTTACCGCGTCCTCGATCGCCTCTTTTTCGTGGCTCGAATCCGCGAAGAGCGTCTCGATATCTGAAAGCGACAGGACCGCGTGACAGGACGAGCACGAAAAAACCTGAGATTCGTTCTCGCTTCCGCAAAACGGACACGCCTGTCCGGAAGAATGTTGGGATGACCGGGCAGAATCTAATACAGCAGCAAAATCCGTTTCCGGCACGATCTCGTCCGCCGATGCGGACTGAACGTCCGGAACCGTTTCGATAGGCTGTGCCGGTTTAGGGACGGGCTTATCGTCGACTTTGCTTTCAAACGGATCGAACGCAGCAAGATCGGCATTGATCTCATCGACCGCTATTGGTTCGGCGAAAACCGGGTTATCGGCAAAGGTCTCGTGTACCGAAAAATCGACGACGATTGGCGTATCCGGAGAGCCTTCCTCTTCGAAATGGGCGGCGGCTTGCGGTTCATCGTTGACATTCTCGTAGGAGGCGTCGTGGAGAGCCTCGTCAAAACGGTCTTCCGACTCGACCGGGTAGGGCGCCGGAACAGAGTAAGACTCCTGCGTCAGATACTGATGTAAATTTTCGTCCGCATAACGTTCGCCAAGCTCCGGGTTATACCTGAGTGCGAAGGGTTCATGGGCCGGTTCCTGATCGAAGGCGGGTTGCGGGCTGTAAATTTCGTTGAGATCCGCGCCGCTGGCGTCGATCGATACCGGTTCAGTCGCAAACTGTTCCGCTGCGTCAACTGTTTCCGCTACGATTGCCGTCGGATCTATCAGTGCCGGATCGGCCGATGCATTCGCCAGATCCCTGATCTTGGTCAAGTATTCTTGCCCTGCCCGAGCGAGGGCATGGTCGGCGTCGAGTTCCAATACGCGGCTATATGCTTCGAGCTTTTCCTCAAACGTGAAAGCGATCTGCGAACGCATACACCACGCTTCGACATTGTCCGGTTCTCGGTCGAGAATCTGGTCGATGATCGTTTCGGAGCCCAGCGAATCTCCGGCAAATGCCGCTCGGCGTGCGGCATTGAGCTTTGCTTCGGCTTTCCCGGTGACGATCGCGACCATGGCTCTCTGGGCATCTTGATTATCCGGGTTGATATCCAGCACCCGGGCAAGATATACTTCGCGTTCTTGGTCGGACTCGGCGAGCGATGATTTCCAGAACCAGGCCGATTCGCACCGGACGTCGTAGCCGAGGGCCCGATCGAAACACTGAATGGCGAAATCTGTCTGGCCGTCAGTATTTGCGGTGATTCCGCGTTGGACGAATGTTTTCGCGAGCAGCGATCTGGTCGCGGATTCCCACTGACAGGCTCGTTCGTTGGCCGGGTCGATCTCGAGAACCCGCGATAAAAATCCAAGCAGTTCCTCGGGATACTCGCTGATCGACGCGAGCCAGAGCCACGCATCAAGATTGCGCGGTTCGGCTTCGGTCACGCTCAGCAGGAGGGTTCGTGCCAACGCCCGTTCACCATTTTGTGCCGCAGCTATGCCCTGTTTGAGGGATTGCTCCGCACTGACAGGATTCGGTTCCGAGCCGTGGTCAACGGCATTAGCGTGAAAATATGGAAGCGACGCGACGTTAGATTCGATTTCTAGTCTCATAATTTGAGGGCAGACACTTGAAAGCTCGTGTTTTGAGTCGGGTGGAGGCATCGGTGTTCAAGAAAAACACCGAGTTTCAGCATTACCTAAGAAGCAAAACAAGTGCCACGCACTTAAAATCTCGAAATCATTGTGAAATTTGACGTTAAGCCCTATTATATTGGTCACTAGCACCAAAATGAGCTTTGAGATCAGGCGGTGAGCGAGGGTGCGGTCGCGACTTGTGACAAAAACTGTCATAAGTAATTGACAAAATCGGTCAAATTTCAGGGAACGTATGGCAAAGCAAACGGCAGATATCGGACAAGAATTTGACGTCGTGATAATCGGCGGCGGCCCCGCCGGACTCTCGGCGGCAATTTGGTGCTCAGACCTCGGCCTGTCGGCCATTCTAATTGAAAGCCGTGCTGAACTCGGCGGGAACCTTCTCAACATCTTCAATCCGATCGAGAACTATCCGGGGGTTTCAACCCGTAACGGGAGCGAACTGCGTGACCTAATCGCGGTCCAGGCTGAGCGTTCGACGACGTTGATGCATTTAAGCTCCGAAGTAGTGAGCGTGCACCCGCAGACACTGACAGTCGACCTTGCCTCAGGCACTCGGTTGAACGCCCGAAATGTCGTGATCGCGACCGGTGTACGACGGCGAAAGCTCGGCGTGCCGGGCGAGAACGAGTTCGCCGGTCGCGGTATTTTGGAATCAGGTGCACGATCGCCCGAGGCGGCAACCGGGAAACGGGTCGTTATCATCGGCGGCGGCGACGCTGCAATGGAGAATGCGGTTATATTGTCGCAGTTCGCCGAGCAGATCCACGTTGTCTATCGCGGCGAAAGGCTTTCGGCGAGGTCCGGGTTCATTGACGCGGCCCGTCAAGCGTCAAACGTTGAAATACACTTGAATCGGAGTGTTACAGAGATCGTCGGTGACCGGGCTGTCAAAGCGGTCGAGGTTGAAAATGCTCAGACACTCGAACGAACTCGTATTCCGGCGGAGCTAGTTCTGTGTCGGATCGGTGTCGAACCACGCTCAGAGATCATAAGCGGTCTCGTCAGCATCGACAAACGCGGGTATATCATCGTAAATGAACTGGGCGAGACGAGTCTGCCCTCGATCTATGCGATCGGCGATGTGTCAAACCCACTTTCACCGACGATCGCTTCGGCGGTCGGACAAGGTGCGACCGTCGCCAAGGTCATACGCGAACAATCGGCAAAAAACTAACGGTGACCAACACATATTTTGGATAAAATACGAGAATTTGAATGATGGTCGGCGGAAAACCGGCGGGGGCATTCGGGCGGATCGCAATCGTCGGTTTTCACTCACATGAGCCTGCTATATTTTAGCCATATTTATTACGTTTACTTAGCATTCGCGAAAGACGGTCTTTCTTGTCCGACATGCGAAGTTTTTGGCACAGTCTATGCCTACAATTTTTTTGGAATCATACTTTCGTCGGTTTAATTGCAATAATCGCTACACATACGTTTATTGATCGTGCATTTTCGCAATATCATTGCCCTTAAAAACTTCAGGAGGAAACTATGAACAAGAGAGTTCCAATGCTTGGGTGGCTTTATTCGACGCTGTTAGGTGTCGGATTGGTCGCGTTGTTGTCGATAACTGCGATGGCTCAGACGTCGTCAGTTCGCGGAACGATTCGCGATGCGCAGGGAGCGGTTGTCAACGGGGCAACTGTTACGCTACGTAGCCAATCAAAAAGCTTTAGCCGTACACAAACGACCAATGAAAGCGGCAACTATTCATTTGCTGCCATTCCGCCGGACACCTACCGGGTCGAGGTCTCAGCGGCCGGTTTTAAGAAGTCCGTACTGGAAAATGTACAAGCCCTGGTCGATACGTCTAAGGACCTCGACGTAGCACTTGTTACCGGTGGTGTGACCGAGACCGTGACCGTGACGAGCGGAACGGACACCCTCATTAACAGTACTGATGCATCTATCGGTAACACGTTCTCAACGCAGCAGGTTATTCAACTGCCGCTTTCGGCCAGAAATACGCCCGATCTGCTTTCTCTCCAACCGGGTGTTACAGCTGATGGCTCCGTAAATGGCGGCCGGTCGGATCAGGCAAACGTGACGCTTGACGGTGTGGATGTTAACGAACAGCAGGGCGGCCTCGCATTTTTCAGCGTGTTACGCGTTACGCCCGAATCGCTGCAGGAGTTTCGCGTTCAAACAACCAATGCTGACGCCAGCTTTGGCCGTTCTTCCGGTGCACAGGTTTCGCTGATCACCAAGTCGGGCAGTAATCAGTTTCACGGGTCCGGATATCTATACTACCGGCCGAGCACCTGGCTGCAGGCCAACGATTTCTTCAATAATGCAAACGGAGTCTCTCAGCCGTCAAAAGAGCGACGCAACTATGGAGGTTCATTGTTAGGGCCGATCATCAAGGACAAATTGTTCTTTGCGATCTTTTACGAAAGGTTTGAGGAAAACACCGAGACCTCTGTGACTCGCGAAGTGCCTCTCGCAAGCCTGGGTCAAGGGCTGGTAAAGTACCGCGCGAGTGCCGCTCCGCCGGCGGGAGCGTGCTCCCCTACATTCGCAGGCGGTGTGGCGACCTTGACGGTTGCCCAGATCAATAATTGTTATACCGCAGCCAACGGTATCAGCCCCGGTGTCAATAACGCGGCGCTGGCATTGTTGGCGTCTGCTGCAGCCCGCTATCCGGCAAATGATACGACGGTTGGTGACGGAATAAACACGTCGGGATATCGTTTCAACGCGAAAACGCCGGTCCGGCAGAACGTTGCTACCGTTCGCCTCGACTGGAAGATCAACAAAACGCAGGACATATTTGCCAGATATCAATATCAGCAGGACACGTCGAAAGGCGTTTCGCGTTTTGCCGATACACCGTCGCCCGATACATGGGTTCACCCGGTAGGCCTGGCAGTCGGCCATACCTGGACCATTGGAAACAATATGGTCAACCGTTTTACCTATGGTTACACGCGTGACGCGTTTACGGTTGGCGGCGACTCGAACCAAAATTTCTTCAGTTTCCGGTTCATCTACCAGCCGTTCAATTATTCGCGTGCTCTGAGTCGTGTTACGCCGGTTCATAACTTGGTTGACGACTTTACGTGGGTAAACGGCAATCACACGATAAGCGCCGGTGCCAATGTCCGCTACATCACCAACGGCCGGACGTCGTTCGGTTCATCGTTTGATAATGCCTCGACTAACCCGTCCTACTACAATTGCTCGGGTGATGTCGTTATCACTTTCGACGCCGATTGCTCGACGCCGATCTTTCCGAACGTTGCGGCCGGCGGCAGCACCGACCTGCGTGACGCACTCACTGCTGTGATCGGACGTTTTTCGCAGTACGGCGTCAATCTCCAATATAGTTCGAGCGGTTCTCTTCAGGCCGCCGGAACGGGTGTCAAACGAGTCTTTAAGACCGAGGAATATGAATGGTACGCTCAGGACAGCTGGCGCGCCTCGAACGCACTTACCATCAACTACGGAGTTCGCTGGTCGACCTCGACGCCGGTGTATGAGGCTAACGGGCTCCAGGTAAAACCGACAACGAGCCTTAGCGATTTCTTTGACGCTCGCGTCGCGGGTGCCAACAGTGGAACGCCCTATAACTCGTTGCTTTCGGTCGACAAGGCCGGCAAGGCCAACGGTCGTCCGGGTTATTACAAGCAGGATTGGAACAACTTTGCGCCGTCGTTTGCGGTGGCATGGTCTCCAAATTTTAAGGGCGGATTCTTAAGGGCGCTCTTCGGCGGCGACAACAAGAGTACGATCCGCGGAGGTTTCAGGGTCACCTATGATCGAATCGGCAGTGCTCTGGCCGTCGCTTTCGACCTTAACTCGACCCTCGGTTTCAGTTCCGTTAAGGGCATCTCTGCGAATACCTATGATGTCGCAATGAGTCAGGGGCCGCTTTTCACGGGTCTCGGACAGAACTATCGTACGCTCCCGGGTATAACCTTTGGTACCTCTCTGACATTCCCGCTGCAAACACCGGCGGATGAAGATCTGAGGATCGAACAGTCGCTGGACGACAAGCTTACGACGCCGTATAACTACAACTACAATCTGTCGTATGGCCGTGAGATCTGGAAAGGCATCTCGTTCGAGGCATCTTATGTCGGCAGGATCGCAAAGGGCCTGTTGGTTTCGCGCGATACGGCTCACTTTAATAACCTCAAGGATCCTGCATCCGGGCAGACATTTTATGGTGTCATGAACACGTTGCTGGACTATCGTGCGGCCAACACACCGATCTCGTCGATCCCGAACATGGCTTGGTTCAACAAGTTCGTTCCGGGACTCGCCGGGACGTACTCAGTCTGCGGCGTTCCGACTGCGTTGACAGCGACACAGGCAGCATACCGCCGCGTTGCTCGTGTGAATGCGAACAACTCGGGAACCTGCATCGGTGGCCGTAACACCAATGACTATACGTTCGTCCAGTTGCTTTGGGATGATGGCTTAGGATTTGGCAACAATATCTTTATCCATCCGCAATACGCAACGTTTTCGGCTTACTCGACGGTCGGATCATCGTGGTACAACGCGTTTCAGTTCAGCCTTCGCAAGCGTTTCCAGCAAGGCTTGTCGTTTGACGTTAACTACACCTACTCTCATTCGTTCGATACGGCATCCGGTAACGAATCGTCGGGTTCGATCACGGGTGGTGCATCGGTCATCCTCAATCCGCTTAATCTGAACGCTAACAAGGGCAGTTCGGATTTCGACATTCGTCACCTCGTCAATGCCAATTTCATTTACGAATTGCCATTTGGCAAAGGCAAGGCGTTTTTTGGAAGCGGCGGAAAGGTGGTCAACGCATTTCTTGGCGGTTGGACGATGACGGGTATTTATCGTTGGAATACGGGAGCACCTGCCGGCGAACCGTTTGACGACGCTCGCTGGGCGACCAACTGGAACGTCCAATCCAATGGCGTTCGGCTTCGGCCGCTTGCCAGTTCGCCGACTAAGAATGGTGTCGGTGGATTGCCTAATCTTTTTAGCGATCCAACCTATGCATACCAGTCGTTCCGGAACGCACGGCCCGGCGAACCCGGCGATCGGAATATCTTGCGTGATATGCCGTATGCGGCACTTGACCTGGGTCTCTACAAGTCGTTCACGTTCAAGGAAAAGCACAAGATCACGTTCCGTGCCGAAGCCTTTAATGTGACCAATAACCAACCCCTGACGGGTGTTTCTAACTTGGGACTCGAACTCGACCCCAGCTTAAAGACGCCTTCCCCCAGTTTCGGTCGTCTGACCGCGATCCAAGGTGCTCCGAGGGTGTTTCAGTTTGCCGTCCGATATGATTTCTAATTATCGCGGAAATTGACGTTTGGGCCGAAACGCGGGTTTCGGCCCTTTTTTATTGAGCCGGCGGATTTTCTGCGATGTACTTTTCCAGGTCCTTTCGGCGGTCGTAACTCGGGACTTTTTCAAGAAACTTTTTGTATTCGGAAGACGCACGCGGCTTCAGGCCGGCACCGTTGTAAAGAGCGGCTAGCCGCAGATGCACCTCGGCCTTTTCGATCGGGGCCAAACGGAGAGCTTCGTACAAATAGCCGACAGCCTTTGACCCCTTTTTGATGCCAAGGTAAGCTTCGCCGAGATACTGCTGGGCGTCGGCCGATAACGGTTCGAACTCGACAGCTTTTGTGAGAATCTCGATCGCCTTTTCGAAATTGTTTTGTGAAAGATAAAGCTTGCCGGCGTTCAACAGGGCCAGTGCATACTTAGGCTGTTCGGCGATGGCTTTGGAATAGGCTTGCTCCGCGTTCTTCGTGTTCTTTTTAATAAAGTAAGCGTTTCCAAGCTGGGTCCAGGCAAGATAGTCCTTACTGTCGTTTGTGACCACTAGATTCAGTCCGGCTATTGCACTCTCCGTACTTCCTTTCTTCAGATCGGCGACCGCCCGGTCGAATTGTTCCTGGTTTTCGCGGCTGCGTTCATATATCGGTCCAACGGCAACCACGCCCGGCTTCGCCTTCGCACCCGGAAACTGCAGCCAGTTGATCGTAAAATCTTGATAAATGACATTGGCGGGGCTCGTTGCGAGTACCCGGCTTGCCACCTCGGTGTTGTCGATCTCTACCGTGATCGTTGAGCCTTCGCGGGGGACGTCTCCGAGCGAATAGTTACCGCCTGTCGATACTTGTCGCCGGACGATCAGCCGGGCACGGTTGTACGCGGCGACAAAGATCGGCGGGCGTGCCTCACCTGATGGATATCCGTCAATAGCGACCTTACCCGAGACAGTGATGGTGTCGATTCGAGGATTGGTCGCGGTATCGCCGCCGATCTTTCTCGGGAGGTGGTTAGGGTCGTCCGGGATCGTCTGTGACCGGCCGATTAATGCCATCGAAAAGATCACCAGGAATAAGCCAACGTAAAACTGCAGTGTTTTCATACACATCCTCCGAGTATCTGCCGGATATGACTGATACTACCACCGCTTAAATTAAAAAGTGAACTATCGAGCAGCAAACGAGTCGTTGCCGGTGATAGCGGCAAGATGGCGCGTGTCGTTGAGGGCCAATACGCGAATGTTGGTCCGGCTGCGGATCTCAAATCGGTTGATGCCGCAATTTGAGGTTATGAGCCACGGCGTCTGCTTGGTGTTGCGGTTGATCGCACCCAATAAATACAACGTCAAATAGCATATCGCACCGGTGTGCGAGTAGATGGCGATCCGCTCGCCGGGGTGATTTCGCATTACTTCGCTCAGCTTGGACGTTGCCCGTCGGAGCAAGTGCCGATAGCTTTCACCCTTGGAAATAACGTGATTAATGTTTCGATTAACGAGAGCGTAATAGTCCCTTGGGTGAGCGATCTTGGATTCGTCAAACGTCAATCCCTCGAGCACGCCGACGTGCCGCTCACGAAAGGCAGGCGTTGTGTGCACCGTCAAATTCACGCGGTCGGCAAGCGCCTTCGCCGTCTGGATCGCACGCTGCAGGTCGCTCGAGTAAATTACGGAGATTCCTTCTTTGGCGAGAGCGTTACCGGTCATCTCTGCCTGGTGTTCGCCGAGTTCCGACAGCGGCGTCGGCCCGTGCCCGCCAAAACGCCCCTCGGCATTGCCGGCAGACTGGCCGTGTCGGATCAGATATAGGCGTGTAGGTTGGACCATGTTTTAGTCGTCGGTAGCAGGATATTTGGACAGTAGCTTTTGAACGACGACCGCGAGAGGCGCAAATTCGTTTTGAACGGCGTCCCAAATGATCGTGAGCTTAATTTTGAAGTAGTGATGGATCACCAAGTCCCGAAATCGCGCAAGTTGACTCCATTCGATCTCGGGGAACTCGGCTAACACTTCGGTCGGAATCTGTTTGACCGCTTCACCTATAACCTCAATATTACGGATAACGGCGTCGATCGTTCGCTGATCGTCGCAAAATGTTTCGAATGTGTGACTACTTGTGTATTGACGGGCTCTTTCGGAACATTCGGCAATATCTACTACGAAAAGCCTAAAATCCCTTGACATAGATTGTTTCCGCCAAAATCCGGTTCCGGATGATGGGCTTGATCGAGTCTTTCATAACCAGGTCGACCTTACTACCAAACAGATCCTCAAGATAGAACAGCAAACCCATATATGTCGAAAACGACTCTTTTTCAAATTCTACGAGAACATCAACATCACTTTCCCCCGTATTATCACCACGCGCGACCGACCCAAACAAACCAAGTTCGCGAACCCCAAATTTCCTTATCGAGTCGCGGTTTGTTTCCAACAGGTCTACGATGCGTCGCTGGTTTATCATTCAATGAATCTATACATTCCGAGCAAAAATTGCAATCATGCCCGATATTCGGATCACGCCGCGACAGCCTCTGCCTTAAGCTTTTCAGTCTGGTAATGGGTCCGCAGCGTGTCGACAAACTCGTCGATCTGGCCGTCCATTACGAGTTCGAGTTGGTGAACCGTCAGGCCGATACGGTGGTCGGTAACACGATTTTCCTTAAAATTATAGGTGCGGATCTTTTCCGACCGGTCGCCGCTGCCGACCATCGATTTACGTTCGGCCGAGAGAGCGTCGTGCTGCTTTTGCTCCTCGAGTTCCTGCAGGCGGGCACGCAGGATGCGCATCGCCTTTTCCTTATTCTTGATCTGAGATTTTTCGTCCTGCATCGAAACGACCACATTTGTCGGCAGATGGGTCAGACGCACAGCGGAATAGGTCGTATTTACCGACTGTCCGCCGGGGCCGGACGAACAAAAATAATCGACCCTGAGATCTTTGGGGTCGACAACGACATCGACTTCCTCAGCCTCAGGCAGCACAGCGACGGTGATTGCCGACGTATGAATGCGGCCTTGGGTCTCGGTCTGGGGCACACGCTGGACGCGGTGAACGCCCGACTCAAACCGCATCCGCGAGTAGACGTTGTCGCCTTCGATGATGGCAGTCGCGTCCTTGATGCCGCCGACGCCATTGTCGGACGCCGCAAGAATGTCCATTTTCCAACCCTGACGTTCGGCGAAACGTGCGTACATTCGCAGTATCTCGGCGGCAAACAGCGTCGCTTCGTCGCCGCCGGTCCCGGCCCGGATCTCGAGGATCACGTTCTTTTCGTCGTTCGGATCCTTGGGGATGAGCAGCAGTTTAAGTTCCTCTTCGGCCTTTGGCAATCTCTCCTCGATCTCGCCGATCTCGATCGCGGCCATTTCACGCATTTCGTCATCGTCGGCCATCGCCGCGAGGTCTCTGGCACCCTGCAGATCGTCGGTCATCTTTTTGACCTCGCGATATTTGCCGACGATCTCGCCGAGACTGCGGTGCTGCTTCATCAGCCTGGCATACACCGACATATCGGACATAAACTCCGGTTGGGAGATCTGCTCGGTCAGTTCCTCGTAGGATTTTTCGATCTGTGCTAGTTTCTCAAACATATTTGCGGTGAGTTGTTTTAGACAACAACTTCCAATTCACGCTCAGAGACCGGAGCGGCATTAACCTCAGACGGTTCTAATTTCAGCGATTCATCCAGTGCCTTGATCGCCACTTCGAGTTGCTCACCGTCTGGTTCCTGGGTCGTAATATTTTGCAGCCACAGGCCCGGCATCGTCATCAGCTTAAATACGGCACTGGTTTCCTTCTTTGCCGCATAGCGGATCACCTCATAGGACAGGCCGGCTACCAGGGGCATGAGAGCGATGCGGACGACGAGATTCATCCACAACGCGTCGAACGTGATAACCGAAAACAAAACGATCGCGACGAGCATTACGACCATCAGGAATGACGTTCCGCAACGCGGATGCTGGCGGCGCTGGGTCGTGGCGTTATCGACTGTCAGATCGAGACCCTTCTCCCATGTAAAAACCGTCTTATGCTCGGCACCGTGGTATTCGAAAACCCGCCGAATGTCCTTCAAATACGACATCGTAAAAATCATTACGACAAAAAAGAACATTCTAACCAAACCGTCCGCCAAATTGAACGCTATCCACGAATGCGGTTTGATCTCCCAAATATATGCCTTAACGGTCGCAAGCCAGCCGGCATCGCCCAATATCGCCGGAGCATCGGCCCAACCAGCCCAAATGAACGCGAGGTTGGTGAGCAGCAACGGAGCCGCCAGAAACAGCAGGATGTTAAAGAGCAACGCAAATATGATAGACCCCACGGCCCCGGCGGACTG